>JAFOND010000214.1 GCA_017418645.1 Lachnospiraceae bacterium
CACGGTTAACGGAAGACGAGGCGAAGATGCTGTCCGCTTTTTTTTCCGGGAACATGTATAAAGACGGTGCGATGATATCGGGTTATAAAGAAAATAAAAACTGCAGAGACGAAGTCCTGACCGGTATCCTTGAGGACTTTATGAATATCAATTTTGACAGTTATGATATTTCAAGCGATGAAGCCATAGCGGCAAATGCGCTTCAACTCGAAGAACTATCAAGAAAGATGGATGCATTTTATGTAATTGAAAAACGACATCCGGAATTTTTTGACAGTCTTCCTGATAAAATATATAAAAGGGGCACAAACGGGTTTCCGGACTCAGGGCTTCTTCAGGAAAAGAAAAAGAAGGCAATACAGCTTGTTGCATACTATAGAACAAGCAAACTTGTAATGACGGATGATTTCTACAGATCACATACAAACTCCGAGATAGGACGGAGTATAGATCCTAATGCATCTGCCGAAGAAAAAAGACTGGGCACGTTAATGTGGCAGAGATCATATATTGCAACGGGATTCGGAAGCTCTGAGGCATTAAGCCGAAGGAGGTTCCAAAATGGAAATGGTCCCGTTATATCCGATGAACTGAAATCCGAAAGCGAAGTGATGAAATATTCAGCCGGGCTGACAGACATTACAACCCTAGACGGAGAATTTGCAAAGGCTAAAGAGTTTTCGGACAGAAGCAACCCGCACTATGACTTTTTTAAAAGGATGGAAAACGCAAATGACCAGAATCATGGTCTGTATGAAAAAATAGTAGGTGAAAATCCTGTTCTTACCGGAACAGATCATTCGCTGGATACTTTTGGGCGAGTAACAGTAACCGCCTTTGCTTCGCTTCAGGGCATAAAGAATATGTCGGAGCAGGATATAATTGCAATGCTGAACGACATATACGAAAAGCCTGCGGGAACAAGCGAGGAGGAAATAAGCGCCGCAAGAGCGATAAATATCCGTGGATGGAAAAAATACAAGGAAGTTGTAAGAGAACAGTATGAATATCTGGAGAGAAAATATCCCGGCGGGTTTATGTATCTCCCACATGAAGAACTTGTTGCACACAAAGAAGAGATACAGGGGGATTTCAATGCGCTTCAGATAATGACAAGGTTTGTGGGGCTGTTAAAAATAACTCCGGAACTTCAAGATTCCGATCCGGAAGCGGATCTGTATTTTACGAAACAGGATGATAAGTGGAGCGAGCATGCATTCGGTCTTCGCTCCGGCAGCATGGAATTCTCACTAAAAGGAGAAAAACTGACATATACCGGATTTATGGGAGCAGAAAGCGCTGCCTGTCTTTTCAGCGGGTACGAGTCGGGGTGTCTGACATCATTAAGAGCTCTAGATCTTCAGAAAGGGTCGCCCAAGGTAAACTGGGATGCACAATGGAAACCCCATGAACAGGATGCTTCGCAAAGGCTTATGTCGTTTAAGGAAATAGCGGCCGAATGGGAAAGAAAACAGAAATTCCGTGAAGAACAACGGGCAAAGGGGATAGAACAGGCAAAAGAAACCTTAAAGAAACAGGGCTTTTCTTTGGGGTCATGGAAGGCGGATTCTTCCGAAGCAATGAAGCTTGTTACGGGAGATTATACCCATATCGATGCCCTTATGAAGGGCGATATACCCCAGGACAGGGCGGCTTTTGAAAGTGGACTTAAAACAATCCTGGATGCATATCAAAAGCTTTCGGATGATTGTCGATCTTATGAGGAAAACCGGCACCCCCACACCGCTCTCGGAAAAGAAAGAAAGAGAATGGTAGAGCTGATCAGGAAAAGAAGCGAGGCGGAAGCGCGCTTCTTTGAGGGGACGGCACGGGAATTCGTTAAAGAAGGCAAACCGGGCACATGGCTTGATGTTCTTTACAGAATGAAGATCGTTACCGTTCGTCCTGACGGTCAGTTAAAAAATGTAGGAAACGGAACATCCACGGTATATAAAGCAAAAAAAGGAGATAAGACCGTATTTTTTAAAAAACAGGAGGAACATTACGACCGCAGGGATATGGCTGCTCTTATGCGGGCAAACAGACCGAAGAATATGCAACCCGTGGATGCGGAGCTTTATGATAAGATTGCGGATGCAATTGAAAAGAGAACTCAGTTTGAACGTAAAAGATGGGAGGATTCGGGAAAACCGGATCCGGATACATTAAAGGTGAGTGAAAAAGACGAAGATTACCGTTTCCTGCCCGAAAGAATGGGCGGGCTATACAGTACGGTATATGAGTATATTATGGCCGGAAAAAAGCTGAACCAAACTACGGTAAATGCTTTTCACAGAAAAACCAAATATATGAAAGAACTGTGGGAAACGGGAAAATCTCCTCTCTTAAGCGAGGAAGAGCATATCAACCGGGTATGCCGCCTTATGCAACCATCATTTGTACCCATAAACGAGGGCGGCTTTTTGGAGCATACTGTAGGATCGACGGCGGATGCGAATGCGCAGATAAGAAACGTTGCAACAAGCCGTCTCGCAAAGCTTCTTCAGATAGGAGACATCGTTGCGGAATCGGAGGTTGCGGATCTCGAAACGAAAGATGGTGTTATGCATGGAATCTCAATGGAAGGCGCTCCCGGAACGGAGATGTTCAAGATAATGAGAGAGGCTAAGAAAAACGGCGGTTCCATTGTTTATTCCGATAAGGCATTGAAACAGCTGTCGATACTTATGGTTTTTGATGCGCTCTGCGGTCAGGTCGACAGAAAGACGGACAACTATTTTGCGGAGTATGAAGTGGCCGGAGAGGCTTATGTAATAAAGAGCATTAAGGCTATAGACAATGATATGGCTTTCGGACTTTCAAAGGTAAGCGGAAGATTTTTAAGTCAGGTGTTTTCAAAGGACAAGTTATGTGCGCTTCCACCTGAGTTTTGTACACAGATCATGGGCATTAACGAAGGCGCGATCGTACATGAACTTTTGGACATTCTTCCCGCGCAGGAAGTGAATGCCGTTGTGGCAAGACTAAGGGAAATAAGAAAGATCATAGGCGACAGAATCCGGGAAGACGGAGGAGATTTTATTGACTGGCAAAGCGAAGATATGATGCAGACAAGGTTTGCATGGTGGTTCGCGACGCATCAGGGAACTAACGACGGAAGATATTTTAATGCAACCTGACTTATAAGAAACCGTGATGATGCGAAAGAGACATAAACAGGAGAAATACTATGTGTGTTGCACTACCCGGAAAGGTAATAGAAATAAAAGAAAAAACAGCAGTTGTGGATTTCAACGGAAACAAAGTTGAAGCTGCCACCGGTCTTATTCCGGTGCAGATCGGCGACAGTGTTCTTGTTCATGCGGGATGTATTTTACAGGTGGTTTCGAAAGACGAGGCGGAAGAGTTAAATGATTTGCTACTGGAATTGTCGGAGAATCCCTGATGTCATTTCGAGGAGCAGAGCGACGAGAAATCTTAAGTAGTAATGACAGGAAACAATAAATGACCATAGATAACATAAAAAACTACCTACAATCCTACGACGGCCCCGACCTTAATATCATGGAGGTCTGCGGGAGCCATACGGATGCCATTTCAAAAAACGGCATCCCTTCGATGCTGTCCAAAAAGATACATCTTCTTTCCGGACCGGGATGTCCGGTCTGTGTTACGCCCTCATCATATATCGATAAGCTTATAGACCTTTCAAAAGAACCGGGAAACGTTATTGCAACCTTCGGAGACCTTATCCGCGTTCCGGGAAGCAGTAAAAGTCTTTCGGATGCAAAGGGGGAAGGGGCGGAAGTTCTGATGCTATATTCGCCTCTTGATCTTATAAAAACCGCAAAAGAAGATCCGGATAAGAATTACATTTTTGCGGCGGTGGGTTTTGAAACCACAACGCCGGTCTATGCGGTTCTTCTCGATCGCCTTATTGAAGAAAACATAAAGAACGTTAAGCTTCTTACCGCATTAAAAACCATGCCGGAAGTTATATCCCATCTTCTTAAAAACAAAGCTCCCATAGACGGATTTATTGCGCCGGGACACGTATCCGCGGTAACGGGATACGGGATATTCGAACCGATAGCAGAGGAGTTTGATATTCCCTTCGGCGTATCGGGATTTAAAGGAGAAGAACTCCTTATAGCTCTTTACGGCATAGTAAAAAACGCCGGAAAGGGAGTTGTTAAGAATTATTATCCATCCGTGGTAAAAGATGAACCCGAAGAAGAAACAAAACGTATAACGGATAGGTATTTCGTTATGTGTGATGCCGTTTGGCGCGGTATGGGAAAGATAGAAAATTCGGGCATGAAGATACGGCCGGAATACGCAATGTACGATGCCGGAAGCGACGGCCTCTTTACAGATGAAAAGAAGAATAAGGCATGTATATGTGATCAGGTTCTGATGGGGAAAAAGAAACCTTTTGATTGTCCGTTGTTTAAAAAAGTATGCAACCCGCTTTCACCTCAGGGAGCATGCATGGTTTCAACGGAAGGAAGCTGTTTTTCCTATTATTCGAATGATAGGAGAGATTAAATACCGGAGGACATAGGGTGAAAAGAGGACTGATAATAACAATAAATCTTTTAATAATGGGATTTATTCTGCTGTTTATCATCGGCTATGCATATCTTAAGGCGAAAGAGAGCAATGAAAACGAGATAGCAGCCTTTGAAAAGATGACCGTGACCACAAATCAGATCATCACCAACTACCTGGAGGATGAACAGCATCTTTGCGACATATGGACAAACTATATAAACCGTTCTGCCCAGGACGGCAGTCCGATGACGGTGGAGGAAGCGGTGTCTTTTATCAGGAAGGCAAAGATATCCCCGGAGATCGAAGGCCATCTGATCTTTCCGGACACGCCTGAACGTGAGGGAGTTTCGACTGCGGCAAAGGTATCGGACCCCGATGATTATACGGTCTCATACAGGTATATTGATATCTTTGACAATATTGAAAATGAACGGGACACAAATGATGCTGTCTCTCTTACGAGAGCCTACACAAACCCCATGAATGGTGTACAGTCCATTGCGTTTTACAATAACGTTACCATTCTTGACGAGGAAACAAACGAACCGAAAAAAGGTCTTATGATGCGTGTTGTTCCCTTGAGCCGCCTTGAACAGAAACTGGTTTTCTTAAAAGGTGAATACGAGAATGTGGAGATAAGCATCGTGGACAGAGAAGGAAATTATGTTGTCCACGGCAAGTCTTTTAAAAACAGTAATTTCTTTGAGTATTACAAATCATATAATGAAGCCACGTCGGAGGAATATGAAAATGTGATAAAAGAGATCGCCGGCGGAACAGGCACCATGACGATAAAGAACTTCAAGGGAGAGGACTGTATTTTATCATATACGCCCCTTGAAAGCATGACAACATGGTTTCTCCTGGCCTATATTCCCGCAGACAATCTTGTGGCCAACAGATCAATAGACTGGCTTCTTCTCGGCATAGCGACCGTTGGATTTTTGGTGCTTCTGATATTTAATACTGCTGTCATGATAAACTATAACCGTGAACTGTCGGCGGCTGCGAAGCAGGCGAATCAGGCCAATGAGGCAAAATCCAGTTTCCTGTCCACCATGTCTCATGATATCCGTACTCCCATGAATGCAATACTGGGCTTAAACGAGATGGTACTTAGGGATGCCCGGGACGAAAATATCAGGATGTATTCGGAGAATATCAGAACTGCGGGAAATACACTGCTCGGTATAATAAACGACATTTTGGATTTTTCGAAGATCGAAGCGGGAAAAATGGAAATAATAAACGTTGATTACAGTACCGCATCCCTTCTTAACGATCTTGTAAATATGGTTAAAAAGAGAGCGGATGATAAGGGACTTTCTTTAAACATTAATATTGACGAAAGTATTCCCACGATTCTTCACGGAGATGAGATCAGGATAAAACAGATAATAATCAATATCCTCTCGAATGCCGTAAAATATACCAAACAGGGAGAGATAACCTTCTCTGTGAGTTCGAAAAAGACGGAGAATAAGCCGGATTCCATCATCCTTAAGGTCTGTGTTTCGGACACGGGAATAGGGATAAAAAAGGAAGATATTGATAAGCTGTTCGTTGCCTTTGAAAGGATTGAAGAAAAAAAGAACAGGAACATTGAGGGAACCGGCCTTGGCATGACTATTGTCCAGCGGTTTCTTGATATGATGGGCAGTCATCTTGAAGTTGAGAGTGAATACGGTAAGGGTTCGGTCTTCTCTTTTGAGCTTGAGCAGAAGGTCGTTAAATGGAATCCCATCGGAGACTTTGAAGAGGCGTTCAGACGTTCATTAAGCGAGAGAGAAAACTACCGTGAAAAATTCACGGCGCCCGATGCAAGAGTTCTTGTGGTTGATGACACATCGGTTAATCTTACTGTATTCGTAAATCTTTTAAAGCATACGGCTCTTCGGATCGATACTGCGGAAAGCGGTGATGAAGGTATATCGTTCTTTAAGGAAAATCATTATGATGTTATCTTCTTAGACCATATGATGCCGGACAAAGATGGCATAGAAACCCTGAAGGAAATGAAGGAAACAGCGGATACCCCGAATAAGGAAACTCCCGTGATCTGCCTTACGGCCAATGCGATATCGGGTATGCGGGAGATGTACACGAACGAAGGATTTGACGACTATCTCACGAAGCCTATTGACGCGGAACGGCTGGAGACCATGCTTTTACAGTATCTTCCGAAAGAAAAGGTGACTGTCACATCCAATAACGGGGATAACGATGATAACGAAGAAACCGAAGACAATACGCTGCCGGCTTTTCTTTATGATATTAAGGAACTGGATCCGGACGCGGGCCTTAGTTATTGCGGTGATGCCGAGGACTATATTATGGCACTCACACTGTACCTTGGAAGCGCGGAAGAGAAGGCTGAAGAGATAGAAAAATACTGGGCTGCAGGTGATATAAAAAATACGACAGTAAAGGTTCACGCTCTTAAGAGCTCTTCACGTGCCATTGGCGCGCTTGAACTTGGAGAATTCGCCGAAAGACTGGAAAAGGCGGGAAACAGCAATGATACGGAAATACTGGACAAAGAACTTGAAATTCTGATATCAAGATACAGACAGCTTGCAAATGAACTTGAACCCATTAACAAAGTATAAGTGAAGACGAGGAGGATGCTTATGAAAAAAAAGACGTTGGGAATGATCGTTTCCCTGAGTATGGCCGTTATGCTTCTTTTGCAGGGTTGTAGCGGCACAAAGAAGGCAGAGGTTCCCTTTTCCCCGAAGTATGACAAAGATACGGTATTTTCTTTGACAGTGGCAGGAACCTACGGAAACTTTGAGTCCCTTGAAGCGGAATTTGAACGCTTTTACGAATACTATCCCAATGCAGAACTGCAGTATGTGACAATGGATGATTACAATAACGTCATCTCCAGTGCCCTTGTAAACAACGAGCCGCCGGATATTTTTACGACCGGAAGCTGGATGATCGGTAATGAAGCATATGATGATATGTTTAAAAACTGCGAAGTATTGTCCGATCCCTCCGTTGGTATTGATTATTCGTGCATCAGGGATTCGCTGATAAGAACCACGGATTCCGGGGATGTTGTTATGCTCCCTATTTTTACAACATCATACGGAATGCTCGTTAATATGGATATTTTTGAAAAAGAGGGTCTGGAAGTCCCCCGGAACTTTAATGAGCTGACGAAAGTATGTGCCGATCTTAAAAGCGCGGGATATGAATCTCCCGTTATGGGCACGGATATGTTCAGCGGATCCGGACTTTTTAACTGTTTCTCCTATCCGATGTTTGCTTATGACGTAAAGAACAACAGCGATAAGCTTGATGCCCTCAATAATCTTGAACCTTCGTCCGGAGAACTGATGCGTCCTTCGCTGGAAAGGCTGTATGAGTTTGTAAATTCCGACTGCATTGATATTTCCAAATGTAAGGAAGAAATAGCGGACGAATATGACGCGGTGATAATGAGATTTTTTGAAGGCGATGTACCGATGATGCTTGCCACTGGTGATGTTGCTTCGGGAACGGCAAAGAGAGAGAGCAAGTCCGAAGCCTTTTCCGCCAATCCGTTTAAATACAGATTCTATGTCGCCCCTTCGGGTGATGACGGAGGTTACTGTATCAATTCCGTAAGCCTTTGCTTTTCCGTTAACAAAAACAGTGGGAATATAGATATGGCCAATGAATTCATGCGGTTTCTTATCAGCAGTAAAGAACTGGGTAACATGGCAGGATTAAAGCGTCTGATCCCGCCTGTGGACGATTTTTCCACCAATGAGATTTATTCCGCACTTGCGGATATACCTTCTGACAGGAGTTTCAGTGACAAGGAAACAGGCCTTTTGGATCCTGCGGTAAGACAGTTCAGAGCTGCAATCTATGCCGTCGGTAACGGAGAAATGAGTGTGGATGAAGCTGTTTCTTCTTACGGAAGCATTCCGGAAGAGTAGAATGTGATAACCATGTCTCAATACTTTAACGAAGCGCTCGGAAATTTTGTGTCGGATGTGGCAAACGGCGGCACGATCCGCCATCTTACGGATCTTGGCTATTCGGCCGAAGAGATCAAAGAGCATCTTGCGATAAAAATATCCGATGAAAAATTAAATGAGCTGATAAGGCAGAGAAAGATAGAAAACGGAACACTTCCTCCCGAACCGGGGGAGGAAGTGAAGAATTACCGTATCGTAAAAGAACAGACAAAAACCGGTAAGATCACCTTCCGGAAAGTGGAAGAGTGAAGCTTTGAGTGAATCCTAAGCCTGCTCCTTCATCATCGTCTTCTTAAGCACTGCCCAGATAATGAAAAGATATACGAATCCGATCAGCGCCGTTAAGAACTGGAAAACGGAAAACGTCATCTGGAAAACGCTCATCTTTGCACGAAGCGGGCTCTCTGCCGGGATGAATGTCGGAAGGAGCCAGAGCGAGATCGTAAGACCCATGAACACACCCTTTGCAAGAGCGCATACAATCGCTTTGAAATAACTGGAGATCTTCTTAAGGCCATCGCCGAGAAGATCTTTTTTCATAAGGAAATTGAAGCATACAACAAGGACAACATTTCCCGCCATGATAAACGGAACGATTGCAGGTACCGCTGTCATAACCGGTGATGCCGCAATAAAGAATGCCGTTACCGGAGTGATCACGGAAAGCGCGATCGCAGCAGGAAGTCCTGCCGTAAGAACGGTAAGAAGAAGGCAGACATTGATTATCGGTCCCGTGATAAAAATACTTAAGTTCTTAAAAAACTGACTGGCGATACACACCGCAAGAAGAAGTGCGGTTATTGCAATCTGTTTTGTGCCGAATTTTTTGTTTTCCATGGTAAATTGTTCCTCCCAGAAATAAATGTGAGGTTAAAGATTTATAACCCAAATGATTATAGTTTTCTTGCAGAAAAAAAACAAGCGTATCATTGAAAAAATAACGAAATTATGTTACATTCAGTTTTCAGGACAAATCAATTTGGGGGACATATGAACAAGATAATCTTAAGCAGTTATACACCCGGAAAAACCGACGACGTTAAAGAGATACTCGACTATGCGGGGGCATTCGAGGTATTGATATGCGTGGATGGTATAGACAGGGCTGTTGATATAGCAAAAAATGAAAACTACGATCTTTTGATCTTTAGTCTGGACGATATTCCGGAGAATTCATACGTTAGCATAATGCAGCTTCAGATGGCATGTCCGAACGTATCTGTTCTGGCATACGGAACAACACTTCAGTATACGGAATTTCTTTCAAAATTCCTCGGAGAAAAAGTTAATCAGCTTGAATATCCCGTGGATGCGGAGAAGGTTATAAAAACCGTTTCCCGGGCCCTCGGCCTTTCAAAAGATGTGGCAAGAGCGTTAAAGAAAAAGATAGATTCCGCTTCTCTTTCTTCCGATACCAGACCGATGGTTCTTTTGATAGACGACAGCGCGGTATTTCTTCGCTCTATGAAAACCGTCCTCGAGGACAAATACAGGGTGTGCATTGCATCCTCCGGTGCGTCGGGATTAAGACAGATGGTAAAGAAAAACCCGGATCTTATTCTTTTGGATTATGAAATGCCGGAGATGGACGGAGCCGAAGTTCTTTCGAAAATAAGAAATGATAAAGAGTATGAAAAATTCAAGGATATAAAGGTTCTGTTCCTTACGGGCGTTAGCGATCAGGATAAAGTTAAAGCGGTAATGGCATTGAAGCCCCTTGGATACCTTTTAAAGACAATGGCTTTCGATACACTTATGTCGGAAATAGATAAGGGATTAAAACAGTAAGACAGGGAGGGAAAAATATGTTACAGGAAAGCATTAAAAAACTGGTACAGTACGGAATAGACAGAGGGCTTACACCCGAATGCGAAAGGATATACACAACAAATCTTATCCTTGATGTTATGCAGGAGAATGAATATACGGATCCGGACTGTGATCTTTCGAACATAGATCTTGAGGAAGTGCTTGCAGACCTTCTTGACGAAGCCGTAAATAAAGGGATCTGCGAAGACAGCATTGTATTTAAAGATCTTTTCGATACAAAGCTTATGAACTGTCTCATGAAGCGTCCGGCCGAGATTCAAAGAGAGTTTAATGCGGAATATGAAAAATCTCCGGAAGCGGCGACGGAATATTTTTACAAACTATCAAAGGATTCCAATTATATCCGTGCGGCGCGCGTTGCAAAAGATATGCGCTGGACCGTAGATACGGATTACGGTGTTCTTGACATAACCATAAATCTTTCAAAACCGGAAAAGGATCCTAAAGCCATCGCTGCGGCAAAGAATGCTCCCCAGTCCGCATATCCGAAATGCCAGCTCTGTATGGAAAACGAAGGCTATGCAGGACGCGTTGATCATCCCGCAAGAGAGAACCACAGAATAATCCCCATAACGGTAAACGACAGTCCCTGGGGCTTTCAGTATTCACCCTATGTTTATTACAACGAGCATTGTATCGTCTTCAACAGTCTTCATACACCGATGAAGATCGAGCGCGCAACTTTCGTTAAGCTTTTTGATTTTGTAAAACTGTTCCCGCATTACTTCCTGGGATCCAATGCGGATCTTCCCATAGTCGGCGGTTCCATTCTTTCCCACGATCATTTCCAGGGCGGACATTATACCTTCGCAATGGAGCGTGCGGACTTTGTTGAGAGATTCACCGTTAAAGGATATGAAGACGTTACCGCGGGAATCGTTAAATGGCCGCTCTCCGTTATCCGTCTCCAGTGTAAGGACGAAAAGAGAGTTATCGATCTTGCGGATCATATCCTCGGAAAATGGAGAGGATATACGGATGAGGATGCGTTCATCTTTGCGGAAACGGACGGTGAACCGCATAACACCATAACTCCCATCGCAAGAAAGCGCGGGGATCTTTATGAACTCGATCTTGCTTTAAGAAATAATATTACAACGGAAGAAAATCCCCTGGGACTTTATCATCCTCATGAAAAGCTCCACCATATCAAGAAGGAAAACATCGGTCTTATCGAAGTAATGGGACTTGCAGTCCTTCCTTCAAGATTAAAGGGAGAGATGGAGGCACTTTCGGAAGCGATCCTTAACGGGAAAGATATCCGTTCCGACGAAGTTCTTTCAAAGCATGCGGATTGGGTGGATGAATTCCTTCCGAAGTATGATTCCGTTACAAAGGACAACATCGATGACATCTTAAAGAAAGAGATCGGAAAGGTGTTCTGCGAGGTTCTTGAAGACGCCGGCGTTTATAAGTGTAACGAAGAAGGGCTGGCTGCGTTCAGAAGGTTTATAGGGATTTTATAATGAATTTAGAAGAAGCAAAAGCAAAATTGGAAGAGTTCGACCAGGCTCATGTCTTAAACTATTACGACGAGCTTTCCGAAAGCGAAAAAGAAGAACTCTTATCACAGATAAAAGAAACGGATCTTTCGGTTCTTAAAAAACTCGATGAACTTAAAACGCCTAAAAAGAGGGGAAGGTTTTCCCCTCTTAAAACTGTACAGCTCAGTGATATCGAAAACAGAAAAAAAGAGTTTTACGATATCGGTTCCGATGCCATAAAGAACGGTAAAACCTGTGCTCTTCTCCTTGCGGGAGGAATGGGAACACGTCTCGGCTCCGACGATCCCAAGGGGATGTATAACATCGGAGAAACAAAGGATGTTTTTATCTTCCAGCGTATAGTAGAAAACCTTCTTGATGTGGTAAACGAAACGGGGACATGGATCCGCCTCTTTGTTATGACCAGTGAAAAGAATCATGAAAAAACGGTGGATTTCTTTGAGAAGAAAAACTACTTCGGCTATAAAAAAGATAAAGTTCTTTTCTTTAAGCAGAGTATGGCTCCTGCCTGCGACCGCGAAGGAAAGGTTTATCTCGAAAAGAAGAACAGGATATCAACTTCACCCAACGGAAACGCGGGATGGTATTCTTCAATGATCCGTGCCGGATATGATAAGATCATGAAAGACGAAGGCATTGAATGGATAAACATTTTTGCCGTTGATAACGTCCTTCAGAGAATATGCGATCCCTGCTTTATCGGAGCAACCATAGATGCGGACGTGTCTGTGGGAGCAAAGGTTGTAAAGAAGGCCGCACCGGACGAAAAGGTGGGTGTCATCTGTCTTGAGGACGGCAAGCCTTCCATCGTTGAATACTATGAAGTATCGCAGGAAATGATGGACGAAAAAGACGAAAACGGAGAACCTGCATATAACTTCGGTGTCATCCTGAATTATCTCTTCCGCGTAAAGGATCTTGATGCGGTAACGGATGATAAAATGCCGCTTCATGTGGTTGAAAAGAAAATTCCGTTCTTAAACGAAAACGGGGAAACCGTTAGACCCGAAACGGAAAACGGATATAAATTCGAGCAGTTGGTTCTTGACATGATCCATGAACTGGGTACCTGCCTGCCATATGAAGTCATTCGCGAAAAGGAATTTGCGCCGATAAAAAACAAGACCGGAGTGGATTCCGTTGAGAGCGCAAAGGAACTTTGTAAGAAGAACGGGATAGAGCTTTAGTAATCATCATGGAACAGGTTGTCCCCGATGATGACGCCTGTGATCCCATGCTCCTTAGCGTAGGGCGCATAGTGGAAACCGATGTAATTAACGTTTCGCTTTCCGTTTAAAACATCCCGCGCGGCATCTATCGCAACCTGGTCAGGGCCTTTTGCCAGGCAGGCTGCAAGACGTCCCGATTCGGCGGGAGAGAACTGTTTCTTCTGATATATAACACCCGCTAGGGTATTCGGAAATTTCGGACTTTCAATACGGTTCATAACAACGCTTCCCACGGCTATCATTCCCGGATAGGATGTGGGGAGCGCTTCTGTATTTATTATCCCCGCAAGGAGTAAAAGATCTTCTTCCGTATAGGGAACGGGATCAACATACCAGTAGTCCGTTCCTTCGGATTCCGTGGTAACGCCTTCGTAGTTGGCTGCCGTAAGGTTTTCGAGATCGTAACCTTCCAGCAGACCGTATTCCATGTCACGGAGTTCATCCATACGTTTTTCAAGGGCTTCCAAGGATTCTGTCGCCTTGTCCTGTTCAACCTGTGCAAAGGCAAGGGAGCCGTTTAGGGATTGAACTTCCGCATCAAGTTTTTCCCTGCTTTTATCCAGCTCTTCTTTTTCTTTTTCTTCTTCTTTCTTTAAGTCTTCGAGTTCAGTAAGACCTTTGGAAAGATCTTCCTGGGCACTCATGTATTCTTTTGTTTTTTCATCAAGATCGTTATAGATCGCTTCTATATATTTTTCGCGGCGGAAGAGGTCCGCTATGGATCTTGATCTCAAAAGAATGTTTACTATATGAAAATCGTTTTTCGATTCATATATGACAGCGATAATGGCAAAGAGCCCGCGCTTTGCGTCCGACCTTTTGTTCTCGAGAGTCCGGATCTCGTTTTCGGCGGACTTCATTTTATCGTCCAGTTCTTTTATCTTTTCTTCATGGTTGTTGATTTCGTTTGCGACTCTTCTTATGCTTCCGTTAACTTCGTCTATCCTTACCATTATACCCGAAACGGTTCCTTCTTTTTCGGAAAGTTCCTTCTCGGCCGCTTCGATCTGTTCGGAAAGGATTCCCGCCTGGTTTAAAAGAGCTTTGTCCTGATCCGTAAGAACCTGCTTCTGGTTATTAAGGGACTGAAGCTGGTCGGCGGAAAGCTGTCCGGAATTGAAAAGCTCCTGAAGATAATCGGAATTAAGCTGTCCGGAATCATACATCATCTGGAGCTGCCTTAATGTATTTGCATCTTCCGCGGAAAGAGAAGAATAAAGATCGGAACTCATTCCGGAATTAAAAGAGCTTAGATCGTAGGATTCGAGTCCCGTTGCATGAACGGTAAATGGAAAATCGGTAAAAAAAGGCTCGGAAACAAGGATCGACGCGGAAACGAAGATCGCAACAATGCTTTTTTTTGTTCTTTTATATAGTATTTTTACCGAGTTCATAACATATTTATACCAAAAATTTAGAAATTATGCAAAAAATGTGGAAACAAAATTCATTTTTTGCTATACTGTTTCTTGTTTGAAGCAGGGACGGGGTAGTTATACCCTTTTTTCGGCATAAGAAAACGAAGAAACAGTATAAGAATTCAGTTATGTTTGTATTGATCGTTAACGATGACGCGGAAACTAAAGAAGATGAAAACAGAGCTTCCCGCATCAGGGAGGCGATAAAAAACATCGAGCCGGATATCAGATGCGATATCGTTTCGGAACTTCCGGAACCGTCGAAGACAAAGAAAAAGAAAATACGTGTCCAATGCTTCGGAGAATTTGAGGTTTTCGGAAATAACGGACCTTTAAAGTTTAAAAGGGCAAGGACAAAAGAACTTTTTGCAATCCTTGTCTGTCACAGAGGGAGCATGCTCTCAATGGGAACGCTTATGTCGATCCTCTGGGAAGACGGAGAAGATACGGATTCCGACAGGAGTTATTTAAGAAGCATGATAAGCGATCTTAAAAAGACTCTTTTAAACGAAGAGCTTCCGGAACTGGTTATTAAGAAATACAACAGCATCGGCATAGACACATCATACATCGATTGCGATTATTATGACTTTTTGGAAGGAAAATGGGAGGCGGTCGAGCAATACAACGGCCAGTTCATGAGACAGTATCCTTGGGCCGAATATGAGATCTCCCGAATATAAAAAATGAACGGAAAGAAAAAGAAAAACACTATTACCGTTATTGCGGTTGCGGTCATGCTCCTGGCAGCACTTGCGGTTCTTCTTATGGTAAGGGGGCTTCCGAATTTTTCCAAAGACAAAGAGTCGAAGGAAGAAAAAGAAGCAAAGGAACAGGAAGTTTCGCAATTCGGAGTCCTGGGCGAATGGCAGGCCAAAGACAACGAAGACTATATCATCGATGTCTGGAAGGACGGAGAAGGCGAGTTCCATGCGATAGTAAATTACTCGGAAAAAGAAGACGAGGTTTACTTCTGGGAAATGAGCGGATCCTGGCAGGAATTCCAAAAGGGCTTTTCATACGGGGACTGCAAAAAGACGCGGGTAACATATGACAGCGAAGGAAAGCCGACGGAAGAAGTTATCTATACCGACGGCGAAGGCTCCATAACCGCCAACGGGGATTCCATTAAATGGAAGGACAAAAAAGAGAAATTCGGTGACAAAGTCACTTTTGAATATGTGGGTGAGTATTAAAAATTAATAAGGAGAAGGTACCATGCAAAACACACAACTTTATCCGTTTGAACGGAACCGTTATTACCCGAGAAAGCGTATGTCCAGCGGAGATTTCACCGCAGAGCAGACATACATGAACAACAAAAGGCGTTTCCTGAACGGGCTTATGTTCGGCTCGGGAGTCGTTTGCGGACTTGGAGTGTTTTCTCTTGACGATCTTTCATTCCTGGTTGAAAGCGGTGTTGCTATCGACGGAATGGGACGCGAGATCGTTGTTGAGACATCTGATGTTAAAAAGCTTTCCGCAATCGAAGGCTTTGACTCACTTCGTACGAACAAGGCAAGCCTTTGCCTTCGTTACAACGAAGAAGATGTTCATAAGGTATATTCCATAGATCAGGACGATACGGGTGCTGAATTCCAGTTTAACCGCGTTCGTGAAGGATATACTCTTTTCCTTATGGATCAGGAAGATATTCCCGAAACCTTTGAAATGGAAGGGGAATTCCTTTTAAGCTCGATCCTTTATTCAAGCATGAACTATACGATAACTTTCAGAATGCCGGCATCCGCCTGCCGCGGACATGTTATCCGCTCGGAAGTCATCGTTGAAAAAATCTCGGACGAAGATACCGCGTTAACATTCTCCGCGAAACTTCAGACACCGACATTCTTATCACCCGACGGTACAAACATTATCTCTATCGACCTTTCCGACATCTCCCTTCAGATGGGAGAAACATCCACATATTACTATTGGATGGAAACGGTAGATTCACCCGTTAATACAACAAACATAATCCTTGAGAGCGGATCTTCCAGCGCATTTGAAAATGATATAGCCCAGGAAGTTTCCGGAAGTTTCATGATGGAAGTTGCTCTTACGGATCTTAAACCGAGACAACTTGTTAACCGCGAGATCGGCCGTATGAATCTTGAAATGAAGAACATCGGCGGAATGGGCGATTATGTTCGTCTTGCGGACTTCACCCTCGTTCGTACGGAGAGCGCATACATCATCGAAGATGTTGTGGAAGCAACGGTTAAGCAGTATGTTTCCGTTCCCGCACAGGATCTTAAGCGCGGTGATTATCTTGAATACTTCATCAAAGATGCGGATATCCATACACCGAAGGCCGTTGCCTATGCGGGCGGTCCGGTGGAAAGCCAAGCGGGCAAAAAGAATGCGCTTCCGGAAATAGCAACCGGTATCGTGGAAATCCCCTTGGGAGAAGATGCTGCAAGAGGCGATATCTTCTATTCGGGAGAGATCATGCACGGTCTCGGAAAAGGAAATGTTTATGTTGAAGTCGGATACGAGCTTATTTCCGATGAAACCGGAAAGAGCAGTTCCGTTAAGAGCACGATATACGGATCCCCGGATATTTTCGGTAACGATCAGAAGAGTGTCGTTAAGGCGGAGACCGCTGTTCGTGTATTAAACGACAAAGGAAGTTTCGTTGTCGGAGCAAAGCTTCTTGACACCGTTGATTACATCGTCCTCACATATCGCTGGGTTGCGATCCGCTTCCCGTCGGGCGATGAAGTTAAAGAAGTTGAGGATATTCCGGGCGCAAGCATTTCTCCGGAGATGCCCACAGTCCGTATGCTTACCAAGGAAAGCCATTTCTTCGGAGTTCGTTTTGAAGGCATGGATCCCTGCTCCATCACGTATGAACTTACGGATGAAGGAAGCGGAGATATTACTGCGGACGGCGTTTACACCGCGCCTTCGAAAGCCGGAGTATATGAGATCCGTATTTACTGCACCGATATGCCTAAGATCTGCACATACGCATATGCGGTTGTTGAAAAGAAGGGCGCAGATGAAAACCAGGCCGAAGCAGCTCCCGTTGAGCAGGCACTCGGCGGCGGACAGGCTAATATGCTTACAAGCGTCTTGAAGTAATGATTAAATGAGGAGGAGCGTATTTTGCTTTATCGTACGCAAAACATGAGCCTTTCCGAGGTGCAGCTTATTTCAGAAAGTGAAACCGGACGCGTTATGATCTGCGAGGATCTTAATTCCTCGCAGCGTCTGCGTTATTCGGTTTTTGTCACGAACGATCACGAGATAATCGCAAAGCTTCACCGTGTATACAGTACGGCAAGGAACATATCAAAAGATACCGCTATCAACTATTTCTCTGACGGCGGTCAGTTTTTGGTGTTCTATCCTTATGTTCCACCCAGACCGATAGAAAGCTTCTATATGGGAAAACATATAGAGCTGTCAAAGTGTGAGGAAATATGCAAGAACTATATTATCACCTGCATGACCTCCGAACTTCCCTATCAGGTATTAAGTCTTGCGATTCAGCAGGGGCAGATGAACATTGCCCGTGACGGTTCGGTCTACCTTTCATACGCCATAGATCTTTCCGATGTGGATGAAACCCTTACGGAAAAGGACTGTGTTCGTCTTTGTACGGACAATCTATTAAAGATGATCGCGATGAAGGAAGAGAGCGTCAAATGGGACCTTCGGGATCTTTTGACAAAGAAGAGCGAAAGAAAGGCTTTTACAAACTTCGCAGAACTTTATCGTGATGTTGATCTTGTGGCAGGAAGGCACAGAAAAACCGGATTTTTCCGTGCCATCAAGATGTGGTTCGAAGATCATAAAGACAGACTTTTCAGGATATTCCTTACGGTATGCGTTATCCTGCTTGTTTTTACGCTTATCACATTTTTAACGAATGCAATATTCGGCGATGTACCGTGGCTGAGGCTCTTTATCAGGAGCTTTGAGCAGATCGGCCTTCAGTCGCTTGTTGAATAATAATTGTAAGATTTATGTGAGGAGAGAAAATGAGGCACATAAAAAGAAGTACATGGATTTTATGCGCAATATGGGCTGTGGTTGTTGTGGTAGTCGCAGCTTATACAAATATCAGTAAAACGGATAAGTCAACATATACCGCTACAAGCGACAGCATATCTTTTAACGGCAAGACCTATGTTTCCGATAACAGTAACGGTTTCGGCGTAATCTACCGCCTTTCTACGGAAGGAGAGACCGAAAAAACATATATAAACCACAGAAGAAAATATGTTTCCGACTGGAAGGTTGCAAAGCTTGCTTCGGAAAACGTTGACGGTACCGTAGGCGGATCCGTATATGGTCTTATGGTCGGAAAAGAAACGTCCACGGGTAAAATTCCTTACAGGATAGCAAGTTTTACGACGGATCTTGTTACGGAAGCCATGAGTACAACATTCTATCTTCACGGAGGACTTACAGTTACCGGTTTTTCCGCAGATGAAGGAATTCTCTACATAACCGGCGTTTCAAAAAGCCGCCAGGATGTATATGTATACAGATATGATAAATACTCTCTCATACAGTTTGAGGGAATGACTAATACCCAGAAGGCAAACCTTGTGGGAGAAGCGGAAGAACTTTCCGAAATGAGCAAAGAAAGAAGCTCATCGGGTGGGATCTATACGGATGCGGAATATGCGGAAGGCATGCTCTATACACGTATGGACGATCAGGAAGCAAGCGAATACTTTGCCGAAGATACGGATGTTAAAAATCTTTTCGATACCAGATCCGAATCCATTTTCGAAAACCTTAAGGCAGGCGGAATGTCCATCGTTGACATCTTCGCATACATCATCTTCGGATGCGCGATAATAGTAGCGCTTTCACTTATTCTTGTACACAGAAGACGAATTGTTTACAGAATAATATTTATAGAAATCCTGTTTGTTGCCATAACCGTTTTTGCGTTCCTGATCTGCGCACATATCAACCATAAGGCCGCGGAACGTGAATTTATGAGAAACGAAGTTTATTCGCTTTCGCTTCTCGGAAGCAGCGCACCGAAAGATATCGGTACGGATGATTTCTTTGCATCATCGGAATACGAAACCTTTTATACAAACATGAATACCGTTGCGGACAGATCCGATGAGATGGCAAAGATTAAGGATATCGCACTTGTTGATTCCATCAGCGGAAAAATCCTTATGAGTACAAGCGGATACGGCGGCGGCTCGGTATCATATGTATACGGTGATACCGCAAGATCACTTGTTACGGGGCCTGAGAGCATCAGCGATGCTACCGGAAACCTTGACGGGAACGATGTACATTTTGTATGTGTCGGAGTTACGGGTGCTCCGCAGTACAGACTTCTCTGCGTTGCAAACCTGCTTTCCGTAATGGAATATGTACTGGCTTTCCAGATACAGCTTCCGATAATACTTATCATATTCTTCTTTATCGCGTCCACCGCTGCTGTTGTACTCATCAATTATGAGACCGCATCCCTTGAAAGAGTGGGAGAGGCTTTGGAGAAACTCGGTGCCGGAGAAGGAAACGTTGATATTCCCAACGAACCCTTCGGATACGACATAAAGCGTATGTGGGCAAGCATAAACGAGATCGAAAAGAATCTTAAAAAAGCGGGGCGGGAGAAGTTCCTTACATATGAGGCATATTTCCGCTTTGCTCCGAAAAAGATAGAAAAGATAATCGGAAAAGACGATATAACAGAGGTTCAGATCGGAGATACAAAGCGTATCAACGGAACCGTTGCGATCATAGAAAACGGCCGTGACGAAAGACTCGACGAAGTGAATCTCAAAAAGAGAAACAGCTTCTTTGAGGTTGTTGAGAAATGCAGCGAAGCAAATAACGGAATATTTATTTCTGCGGAAGACGATCTTACGACAATGAAGGTTCTCTTCCTTGAAAATGACAAAGAGAGCATCCGTTTCGGAACGGATCTTTCAAGGGATATGATATCCAACAACGGATCCTTTAACGAGACGTTGCTTCTCCATTACGAATCTTTCCTTTACGGAGTTTTCGGAACAAAGGATCAGGCCATTACATTCCTCTCCGCAAAAGATATAACTGCGCTTGAGGATTACACCAGATGGCTGGGAGACCTTGGGGTTTCCATGGTTGTTACGGAGTCTGTCAAGGAACGTGAAACCGGTCCCTGGGACTTCAGATACATCGGATTCATTCTTCCGGACGAAAACGATAAGAGCAGAAGAATTAACCTTTACGAAGTTTTGGATGCTTCGAATGCGGAAATAAGACGCGGAAAGAAAAAGACGATGGATGCGTTCCGGTCCGCACTCGATATGTTCTATGAGAAGGATTTCTATTTTGCAAGAAACGCGTTTACGGATATCCTTCACGAGGTTCCGCAGGATGAGATAGCAAAGTGGTATCTCTTTGAATGCGAGAGACTTCTTAACGGTATAGCCGAGCCCGACTTTATCGGGGAACTGCATTTAGACAGGGCATAGAGGGGTAGTTTTATATGAACTTGTTTAACGTTCTATTAAACGTATTTAAAGCGCGGATCGTCCCGCTTGTCACAAAGGCAAAACTCCTCCTTAATCCGAGGTTCGTTCTTTCGAGATTAACGGAGTTAATACGTCGTCTCGTTCGAGAAGTTCTTAACGTACGCCCGCGTAATAAGGACGATTATTATCCGATCGGTAACTGGCTTGTTTCAAAGAAGCTTGCGTATGCTGTGGTTATCGTTATCGGTATTCTTTGTACGGTTTATATCGTATCCCAGAAGGATGCGCTTTTCCCGGGTAACAGCGAGAGTTACATAAAAACATATAATTACAATTCGATCCTCTTAAAATATGCAAAAGGCAAGGTCCGCATCAAAGGAAAGAGCGGCTGGATCGCATATGAGGGAGAGGTTTCCGATGCTGCCTGCAACGGCAAGGGAACCCTCACAAATCCCGAAGGGATCGTTATCTACGAAGGAAACTTTAAGTCCAGCATGTATGAAGACGAGGGTACGCAATATTATGAAAACGGTATCCTTGAATATGTTGGCGAGTTCCATGAAAACCAGTATAACGGAGACGGCAAGCTTTACCGCGAGACGGGAAGTCTTTTGTATGACGGCGACTTCTTGAGAAACATGAAGGACGGTACCGGAAAGCTTTATAATACAGGCGGAGAAGAAATTTATAACGGACAGTTCTCACAGGATAAGATCCTTTTCTCATCCCTTCTCGGAAAGAATTCAACCGAGATGGCAATGATTTATAACGGAAACAGAAAACTCTATGAAGCGGGTTCCGAAAGAGTCCGTGTTATGAACGATATCAATGCCATGACGGAAGAGATTACGAATTCTTCTTCCATCGAATCAAACGCAACGGTAAGTGCCGTATATGTTATGGAAAATTCCATACGTATCGGTTCACATGATTATACAACCTTTGAAGGTATTCAGCAGGTTCTCGGAGAGCCGACCTATGTCGGAGATTCATATGCAACTCTTCCGGAGCTTATGATAATAAACCGATTAAACGACAAGTCCGACGTAAAGGTTATGAACGGAAGCGCGGAGATTGTTGAGAACGAACTCTATACGGAATATACGGAAGTTGAATCCTATGATACGGATTACATCGTATACCTCCATTCTTATGAGAAGGACGGTCTTGTATACAACTTTGTATCGGGACCGGACGATACGACGTTTGCTTTCTATTATATCCTTGAGAGAAATCAGTCAGACGATGCGGCATAAACCACTTAGGAGGATATTATGGGTAAGTATTATCGTCTCACGGAAGACACAGCCCTGAGAAGCTGGCTGTTTGTTCCCCAGGCTTATTATAAAAAAAATGAGGTAGGAGCGAAGCCTTTGAGCGACGAGGAATTCGACATCCTGTCTCTGTGTGACGGAGAGCATGAGATCCCGGACAGCGAGCTTTTAAGCTCCCTTGTTTCCCAGGGTCTCATCAGCGAGTGTCAAAAAGGGGAAAAGCCATCGGAATGGTCTTCATATAAGGAATATCCCCATCGTTATTTTCCGGAAATGTGCCTTATGATGACGGGACATTGCAACTTAAACTGCCTCCATTGCTTTAATGCGAAAGACAACGCTCCCATAGTGACTGAATGGAGCTGGGAGCAGCTTAAGGATCTTTTGGATCAATGCGCGGATGCCGGCGTTCAGGCATTTACCATCACCGGCGGCGAGCCCATGGTGCATCCCCATTTTATGGATATGATGCGCTATATCTATGAGAAGAACATGATCGTTAAGGAATTAAACACCAACGGTCACTTCCTTACCAAAGAACTCCTGGACGAGTTAAAGAGCTTCGGATGTAATCCCCTTATAAAGATTTCCTTTGACGGCGTGGGCTTCCACGACAGGATCCGTAATGAAGAGGGTCTTGAAAAGGAAACAATCGGGAAAATGCATCTTGTGGTGGACAACGGCTTCCGTCTTATGTCCCAGACACAGGTTAACAGGATAAATATCAGTTCCATGATGGATACGGTAAAACTGATGACCGACATCGGCGTTGTTCGTGCCCGTATCACCCGTACACAGGAGGTTCCCCGCTGGGTTCAGCTTGTGGGAGATGCAAGCCTTCCCCCCGACGAGTATTGCGAAAAGATGCTTGAGTTCGCCGGCGAGTATGCAAGAAGCGGGATGCAGACGGAACTTTCCATCTGGAATCTCATTAACATGAATCCAAAGGAAAAGACGTACCGTCTTGTTCCCGTCATGTTCAGGGATGGCGAATACAAGCCCACCCAGGCGGTCTGCATGGACTGCAGGAAAATGATAAACGTCCGATCCAACGGAGAGGTTATCACCTGTCTCCAGATCGGCGGAGGCCTCGACGCAATGGGCGAGCATTTTGAAAGCCTTCATGAAAAGCCTCTGGCAGAGATCCTTAAAGACAGTCTTTGGGAGAGGATGGTGTGCACCAATGTACACCGTATTTCGGAGGTTACACCGGAATGCAAAAACTGCAGGTTCTTTAAGTACTGCGGCGGAGGATGCCGGGCGGTGGGAATGCTTCTTTCCGACTATCGTTATGATTTCTTAAAGGCGCACGGCAACACCGAAGGCCTTGAACTGGTAGAAAAGATGTATCTTTCTCCGGACAAGACAAAGTGCGCTTTCTTTCATCAGGGCTATTATAAAAAGGCTGTTGAGATCATGGGAGACTGGGAGAACCAGAGCACAATTCCGGAGGATGTGCTTTGACAAAGCCTGTAAAAAATGTTCCGCTGATCACACAGCTCGAGAGACGGGAATGCGGAGCCGCCTGCCTTTCAATGGTTCTGGCAGCATATGACAAATGGATCCCTCTTGAAAGGACCCGAATAGACTGTGGAGTAACCCGAAGCGGAGTCTCCGCAGGAAACATTGTCCGTGCCGCAAGGTCATACGGCATGGAAGCAAAAGGCTATTCGTTAAAAGCCGAAGCTCTTAAGGGAAAGATTCATTTTCCCTGCATTATCCACTGGCAGAAGAATCATTTTGTTGTTCTTTGCGATCTTCGCGGAAGATCCGCGGTTATTAACGATCCCCAAAAAGGAAAATTAAAGATTACCTTTGATGAGTTTAAAGATAACTTTACGGGTGTTGTGCTTGATATTTATCCCGGAGAAGCTTTTGTTCCTTCCGGAGAAAAGAAAAGCATTGTTTCTTTTGCAAAAAAGAGACTTACGGGTATGACGGGGGTTGTAGTTCTTATCACCCTTGCAATGCTTTTAAACAGCGCCTTCGGGTTTATCGATCCCGTGATGAACAGAATGTTTTTGGACAGGATCCTGGGAGAAAGGGATGCTGCCTTTTTAAACACTTTTATATTGATACTTGTTGCGCTTGCGGTTTTCAGGATAATCGTACTTCTTCTGCAGACACTGTATCGCATGAAGATTATGAATAAGATGTCTTACGAAGGAAATGCTTCTTTTATAAGAAAGATATTCCGCCTTCCTTATGAATTCTTTTTGCAGCGTCCCGCAAGCGACCTTTTATCAAGAAAAGAAAAGAACGCATCCATTGCCATGTCCCTTGTAAGCACCATCGCCCCGCTGTTCTTAGAGACAGGATTAATGATATTCTTTTTATGCGTGATGATCAAAGAATCCCTGCTCCTTACGGCTGTGGGAATGGTTACGGTTGTGATCAATCTTTTTATGTCGAGGGTCATTGCAGAAAAAAGGATAAATTTCAACAAGATGATGATAAACGATACGACACGTCTTTCTTCCGCCACGCTGACCGGGCTTTTGATGATGGAAGGAATCTTTGCTTCCGGAGCGGAGGACGGTTTCTTTAAGAAATGGAAGGAATACAGGGATCTTCGTTACGAAGGAAAGGAAGCATTTATAAGAGCGGATTCGTTCTTAAATATCATTCCCGGTTTTATTTCTGCGGCATCAAGTTATACCGTAATGTTCATCGGTGTTTATCTTACAATGCAGGGCAGATTCACCCTTGGCCTTATGACTGCATTCCTGGGTTATCTTTCTTCTTTTATGAATCCCGCGGAGACTCTTATATCATCCGGACAAAAGATTTCCGAAATGCGTACTGATATGGATAGGATAGAAGATGTGACGGAATATCCGGATGATCCCCTGACGGCGGAAGAGGGCGAAGATGAAGAAGAAATAACTCTCTCCGGAAATATCGAAATGAAAAACGTATCCTTCGGTTACGATCGTTTTGAGGAACCTTTGATAAAGGAATTTTCCTTAAAGATTTCCGCCGGAGAAAACCTTGCGGTGATCGGGCGTTCCGGTTCGGGAAAAACAACTCTCGTAAGACTTCTTGCGGGGCAGTATCTTCCCATTTCGGGAGAGGTACTGTATGACGGAAAAAGCATAAAGGATATAGGGCATAAGGCGTTTACAAAGAATGTGGCGTTGATAGAACAGGATACCATCTTCTTTAACGATACAATAAGAAACAATATAAAAATGTGGAATGAAACCGTTACAGACGAGGAGATGGAAAAGGTGTGCAAAGATGCACTGATCTATGACGAGATAATGTCCCGGGAGGGTGGATTCGATGCCGTTATAAAAGAAAACGGAAACGATCTTTCCGGCGGACAGAGGCAGAGGATAGAGATCGCGAGAGCGCTTCTGAAGAATCCGAAGATCCTGATCCTTGACGAAGCCACGGGAGCTTTGGATTATGAGACGGAAGAGAAGATACTGAAAAATCTGAAGGAGAAAGGAATAACCTGCATAACGGTAACCCATCGGAAGACGGCACTGACATTCTGCGACAGAGTGATAGAAAAATGACAAAAAAAGACCTCATAAAAAACCTCATACGCCCGACGGATATCGGCCTTGTCCTTGTCGTAACACTTATTTCGACAGGTCTTTCTTTGCTGCCCGCATACTTTGTCAAACTGCTTACCGGCGATGTCATCCTTAAAAACAGCGAAACGCTTCTTGTGGGCGTATTTGTTATGATGCTTTCCGCGGAAATCTTTTCGCAGCTCATGAAATCCTTAAAAAAGATTTTTTCCGGCCGTTTAGGTCTGCGCTCAGAGAAGTATATGGAAGAAAAAACAATGGAAAAGATGCTTTCCCTTCCCATATCTTTCTTCAGGCAGTTTCCGGCCGGAGAACTGTATCAAAGACAAAAGGCCGTCCCGGAACTTTATTCAGTAATAACCGGCGCCATAGTTCCGTTATGCATCGGAGTGTTTTCAGGAGTTGCTTTTTCCGTACAGATATCGGGGTTTACGCCGAAACTTTTACTTCCCGCCATTGTGATAATAATTGCGACGGTTTTTGTATCTTTTTTAACATCCCTGAAAAAAGTTGATATCGGAAAAAGAGAAGTCCTTTTATCAGCAAAAGAAAACGCCATAAGCCTTGATATTATCCGGGGCGCATCAAAGATAAAGCATTCCGGTTCGGAGGATACCGCATTTAAAAAATGGGAGGAAGAGTATGACCGCGCCGCAAAACTAAAGTATGATCCGCCGTTTTTTATAAAAGTGTCCCCTGTTCTTTTTACAGTATTAAAGATCTTCGGCGGGATACTTATCTATTACATCGCGGCAAAGTACGATACGGAAGTATCCGACTACCTTGCTTTTAACACGGCATACGGCGGGCTTTTATCCGCATTTTCAACCCTTTCGGATACGGCTCTTTCCTTTGCGTCCGTTCCTCCCGTATTAAACCTTGCAAAACCGATCCTTGATGCGGTACCGGAGGATATGACGGGAAAGGAAGAAGTAAAAGAACTGTCCGGCAGGATAGAAGTAAAGAATCTTACTTTCGGATACGAAGAAGGGAAGGACGTCATAAAAAATCTGTCTTTTAGTATCGAACCCGGAGAATTTGTTTCGATAGAAGGGAAGACCGGCTGTGGAAAGACAACGCTTATCCGACTTCTCCTCGGACTGGAAAAGCCCCGGGAAGGACAGGTTTTATATGACGGGAAAGATATTGAAACACTTAATAAAAAAGAATTAAGAAAGAACATCGGAGCCGCAATCCAGGACGGACGGCTCTTTGCGGAGGATATTTTTACAAACATAACCATAGGAGACGAAAGCCTTACGGAAGAAGACGTCTGGGCTGCAGCGGAAATGTCTGAGATCAAAGACGAGATAAAAGATTTCCCCCTTCTTTTGGAAAACCAGATAAACGAGACGGGAACAAGCATATCCGGCGGGCAGAAACAGCGCTTTCTTATTGCCCGGGCAGTTTGCAAAAAACCGAAGATCATAATATTTGACGAAGCCATGAGCGCCCTTGATGCCGGAATGCAGGAGGCGATCATAACAAACGTCCGAAAGACGGGGGCAACGCTGATCGTGGTTTCCCACCGCCCGGAAACCGTTGCGGGTGCGGATAAAAAGATAAAGCTCCCTTAATGAAGGGAGCTTTTTTGTTTGTTGCGGTTTCGTTGCACTTTTTATTGTAAAATACGTCCCAAATAGGGTATAATAACTCCGTATATATTGATGTCGCCACGCGTTGTCATTTCGAGGAGCAAAGCGACGAAAAATCTTAACTATAAATATGAGTAAGTAAGGAGGACGCACTATGAATATCGAAAGATACCTTAAAGGGTTAAACGAAGACATAAAAGATGAGCTTCGCGCCTGCGATAATGTTGAGGAACTTCTTTCCGTTGCGCAGGAAAAAGGGCTTGAACTTCCGGACGAGGCGCTGGATGCGGTTTACGGCGGATGCGGCACAAGCTATACATACCAGATCGACGATTATCAGAGATGCAAGACCTGTTATAACAGAGTTGCTCTCCGTTCGGTAGGACATGACGGTTTTCCGGATGTATATTTCTGCCAGTTCTGCTTTACGACAAAGACGCCGACAGAGATCGAGAGATATTACAACAGGAGAAAAGTAGTTAAATAAGATCTTTTTAAAGGGGGATCCGCAATGCATAATATTTTTAAAAAGAGTACAAAACGGATGATATCCGCAATGCTTGTTTTTGCAATGCTTGTGGGTTCTCTTTCTTATTGCGGAGATCTTTCTTCGTTCTCCGTTTTAGCGGCAATATCGGACAACACATATGATTCCACGGGAGCTGTCCTTGGGGATCTTGTTCGCGCGAACGTAAAAAATCACGGCATAGAAGATTACCAGTTTACAAATGATGAGGTCATTGCCGCCCTTAAGGCGGTGGGCGATGAGATGCATGTCACGGGAGGATCGGACGAGGAATCCGGTCAGGTATATGATGACGACATTACTTCCGTTCCCATCTACAAGATAATCCAGGTGCTTTTTGAAAATTATAACGAAGCAAAGAAAAAAGCTATCATAAAAGAAGCTGAGGAGATCAAGGCAGAAAACGAAAAAGCAAAGAAAGATTATGAAGAACAGAAGAAAAAGATAGAGGAAGAAAACGCTGAGGCTGACGAAGAAAATCAGAAGTCGCTTCCTGAAGAGCCTACATATAAAGAGGTTCCGGATGTCAACGCATACGTTGATGTAACATATAATATCAAAAAGTCCGTGGGCTATTCCGGAGGCACTCTTGCAAACGCATACACATACCTTAATCTTATAACCGATTACGTCCGCGAAAAGGAACCTGCGGCACAGTCTTTGTATGACGATAAGATCGAGGCGATGATCACGGAAAGAGTTAAAACCGTTTCCACAAACATCAGCATGTCCGCAATAACGGATGCGGTTAAACAGTATATCAAGGATCATACCACGGAACTTGTTAATTATAATGAGATGGAATATGTGGACTCTTTTACGAGCCCCCATACGGTAACGTTTTTCCAGTATACGCAGACACATTTCATCGATCCCGGAACACTTTTTATCGGAACATATCTTATTGACGCAAGTGCCATAAACGATGTGTATTATCGCTATGCCAAAGACAGCATGGGTATTATGTCACAGAATATCATGTATTATAAATCGGAACTCGACGGAGGAAACTGGAAAGATATTATCTCCGCAGCGGGTCTTTCCGATATTCTTCCCACGTCAACAACCGTTCCCAGTGCGGATCTTAATAAATATAAGATAACCTGCGTTGTTGGAAAGGACGGTATCCCAAGATATCCGGATCTTCCGGCAACGGATCCCAATTCCGAATGCGATATCTTTACAATGACGGATCCCTATGATATGGCTGCGGTTCCTGAACTTGTAAAGCTTAAGCTTATGTTTGATGCCGGTGTCGTTTCCCAGAATACCGCCGATCTTTCGAACCGTTATACTGCGGACATTCTTTACCGTTTCTTTAACTATGACGGTTGCGGCGACAATAAATCCATGATGATAATAAGAAACAGGGGCTACAGGGATTATGTATACGATCACCCGGAAGACGGAAAGACCATCGTTGGACAGAACCCCATCCCCATGTCGGAAAAGCTTCCCGCGGCTGCAAAGGATATAAAGAAGTTTACTTATATCACAAAGGAAGAGATCATGTATGTTACGGACCTTCAGGACAAGGCCCTTCATCTTTCATGTAATATGGCACAGACTGTGGACCGTTATCAGGACCATCCGGATGCATGGATAGACCAGATCCTTTCCTGGATGGAATATTACGGTAACAGAAAATTCAATAATGTTAACGGCGGAAGACCCATAATCCTTCCCATAGAAGATATGGCAGATTCCCAGTGGGAGCGCCTGAATTTTAATCAAGATCCCCTTAATCCCCAGAGATTCATGTTCATTGTTAACGGTGTTCCCAGCACCGGAGACCAGAAGGAATTCATTAACCGCTGGATGTCGGATTCCGGTTTTCAGACCGGATCGACTCATTATGAAGACAGCAAAGGAAACAGGGTGGATAACCCCGGCGATGCGTACGGATTTGATAAATCCTGGTATGATCTTTATAAGAAAAATCCAATTGAAAAATTTAATGTATTTAAAGAGAACAACTATAGTAATGTAAAAGGTGACAACAAATATTATCTGATCGCTATGGGTGTTAATAGCGAAACGCGATATGTTGCGGCAAAAGCGACCTATGATTATTTCAAAAACATAGAAAACGGCACATATAAAGAAGTTCCGGATACGTATTACTTAACTTATGATTATATCAATGCCAATAAAGACAAGATGAATTTTGTTTTCTATGCACAGACGGGAGTATATGACGGCGGCCAGACCTTCAGCCTGAAGTTTGTTGAAGGTCAAAAGTGGAAGGATTTTAAGAATCTTATCTATCGTTATATGGACTGGCTTCGGAATATGTATGACATCCGTGATGACGTTACCTATACCTGTGACGATCATCTTAAGAACTTAAATGCGCTCTACAAGAAAGAAAGAAACGCCGGCAGGATCGACCAGGCAAATACTCTTATGGAACTTATGAGCCATGTGGATGCCACCCGCCGTGCGGAAATATATTATAACCTGGTATTCAATGAAGATAATAACGTTGTTCTCGGCCCCTCACTTATGTATGTCCTTGATCTTCTTATGGACGGAAAAGGAAAGGTGGGCCAGAACTATACCTTTATCTCCGGCGATACCGACGGTTCCTATGCATCAAACGATGCGATCCTTACGGCAGTTGAAGATGCCGTTGAAAACTGCCAGAAGAAATATTACGACTATGCGAGCATGTCCCTTTCGGATTCCGAAAATCTCTTGAAGGAGAAGGAATATGAATTATCTAACCTTATCCTTGCATCAAGAAACGATACGGACAGAAGCACATACCTGGACAGACTTGATTCTCTTTACAACATAATGGATATGGCCATCGTTGATAAAGACAGAGAAAAAACAATGATAGACGAACTCCTTGAAGAGTCAGAGGAACGCTATGCGGAAAAGATCCATGACGTTGCAAGTGCGGATTATACGGAACTTGCATCAACTCCGGGAGTTACAAAGGCAACTCTCCGCGCAAGCCTTGAACTTCAAAAAGATGAGGCAAACACAAAGGTTTCGGAACTTCAGTTCCTTATAAGAGGATATGCATTAAGAAGCAATATGTCCCAGGGTATCCTCTTCATAAACAGAAGACTTGACTGGGCACAGGCACAGGCTGCGGATATTCAGATGGAAGATCCCTTCGGCGCTTTTGCAAAGGAATCTCTTGATGAACACATAAAATGGCTGAAGGACATCTTGGCGAAGGTTAAGAACGGAACCCTTTCGGGAGACGATACGGAAGATGTGGATGCGGATGCATATCTTCAGGGAGACCTTCTGGATGCACTTGATAATAACGACCTTGAACTTGCAACCAAGATCGGTGAAGAAGAAAGAGATCCGAATGCAGGCGGAAGCGGAACAGGTGACGACGGAAACGGCGGCGCCGGCGGCGGAGACGGAGACGGAGGACTTACTACCAGTACGAATCCGTTCCAGGAGCTTATCGATAAACTGGAAGAAAAGATACTTGACGATCCGGACGGCGCGAACCGGGATCCGAAACCGCTTATCGAAGCGTTGGGACAGCTGGGAGATGCGAACCTTCCGAATCTTAAGAACAGCCTCGTAGCAAGAGGCGTTGATGAGAGTATCATAAATGCCGTGGATGATGCCATAGAGAAATCAAAGAGTTCCAGCTATTATGACGGAACGGGAGATGACGGCTCCGGAAATAAGGATACAGGCAACGGACCGAGGCTTTCATACGACGATCTCTTAAAGCTTATTGAATCCCTGTTCGGAAAAGCTTTTGCGGATCTCGATGATGACGAAAAAGCAATCGTTGTTGCGGCTTGTACAAGATACGGAAACGACTACACGTATCCGGAGGTTTCCGAATTCGGACGCGGCGTTATGTATCAGGCCCTTGACGAAAACAACGGATTCTTCTACAGACAGTTTACGGCGGATACCAGTGAGGAATATGTCAACCTTGCCGCTGTGGATAAGACAAGAAGACAATCCTGCTACAGATACGTTAAGCGAGGAAGAGAAGTAATCATGTCACAGATCAACCGTCCTTCCATGTCAGGAAGTTATGTATTTACGGTGGGATCCAATATTGCATACAACAGATCCAAGAGATATATGGACCTTTCGAAGAATGTTGTACAGCAGACGGATGAATATGTACGCGGATCCCTTACAAGAAACTATGCATATCTTGACGAGGGTGATGCGCAGAAACTTCTGGGTGTAACATGCCAGTACGTTCCGCAGAGCATATATGCGGTATACCTCTCCGGCGATATGGAGACAAAGGCGACGGCGTTCTATGAACTTATCGTTAAGACGGTTAATGAACTGGAAGCGAATTCTAAGAAGTAGTGTCAAAAAAAGGGGAAGAGGAATGAAGTATAAGAAGGGAAAAACAAATAAATACATTGCGGCGGCCCTTGCGGGTTCACTTCTCCTTGGTGTGCTTTCACCATACATAACACCTGCTTCTTCGGCGTACGCAAAAGGTTCCGGAGGAAGTTCCGGAAATACGACGCAGACCCCGGCAACGGAGAAAACGACCTCTTCCGAGGAAACTGTTTTAGACCTTGCCCAGGCGGACAAAGAGCGTTACGCTCCGGAAAAATTTCATAAATACGGAATAACCTATAAGGAATTCGTTAAAAAGAACGGCGAGCCGAGATATGCTCATATCCTTATAGGTACATATCTTATCGATCTTGTTCCCACGGAACAGATGATGAAAGACGGCGACGAGGCTCTTACGTCCGAGACTGCAGTCGCAGCAAAAACTTCAAAACTTACGTATCAGCAAAACGTTACATTCTATAAGAGCGAACTCGGAGACGGAACCTGGCGAGATATTGATCTCGCGGAAAGCCTTGATTCCATACGTCCGGGATCCGGCACAAGAGTAAGCGACTCCGAAATGGATAACATGCTTATCACGGTTTATGTTTCCGGCGGAAAGTCCAATTCCACATTGGATGAGGACGAAAACGGTGAAGATCCGTCAAGAAAGAATCCCTTCCTTGAACCCTCACCCTATAACCTTGACGAGATGCCGGAAATGGAAAACATCCTTAATATGTTATCAGACGGAAGTCTTCCCTATACGTCTGTTGCAGCGAGCAAGAGTCTTATCGCCGAAAACCAGTCCAATTATTTCCTTTCGGAAAGACTTCGTTATATGTTCGACCATGACGAGGTTACGGATACCATAAAGCTTCAGGACGGAGACGTTGAAAAGGCAAAGGCCGCAAGCGATGCCTTGAGGACCGGTTCCGGTGGAGAGACCGCAAAAAAGATAGAAGAAGCCATCGATAACACTGAAGAAAGAGGCAGTCTTTATTTTTCAAACCTTACCACTTTAAAAGAAAATAAATCATTCACTCTCGGAGAGAACGGCACCGTTGCGGCAACCGAAAGACTTGCATACCATTTTTCCGATACAAGGGATGAACTTACGGATGTAATGGATAAGGCTGTCGTTAATCTTTGGAAGATCTTCCTTGAATATAAGGATGCCGCAAAGGAAGCGGGAGAAGAGGAGGACTCTTTCGACAGACAGGATAATACCATTTATAACAAGGATAAATATTCTTTCATATATCAGCTCTGCGCAAATGCGGATGCAACAAGGCGCGGGGAGGCTTATTACAATCTTTCCGTAAACGATGAATTCCATGGATACACGGGTTCTGTTCTTACAAACTTAAAGGCCATGAATACCAATGGCCAGTCATATATCGGAAGAAATATCCAGAACGCAAATTATTATCAGCCGCAGAAGGAATATAACGCTATTGAAAAAGTGGGGAATGCGGTGTCGGGTCTCATAACCGGGGAAAAGAAAGAATCGAACTACGGAGGCTTTAAGTCCAACGAACAGCTGGCGGAAGAGATCCAGACCGCAACGGAAGCTGCCCAGGAGAAATATATAGGTTACGGCGAGTCCACTCTTTCCAGGGGAACTACCGCGGTTTCCATCCTTATCTATGACAACGATCTTAAGATGTTCGAAAAGGAAAAGAAGGATGACGAGTTTGATACACTTGTTACGGAAACCATTTATGCAACCGCGATCCGGGATGACGCGCCCAGATCAAAGCCGGCTGAAGCGGCGCTTATAAAAGATAAGCTTACGGGATCCCAGAATGAGATACTTCTTTCATATATAAAATCGGGAGTACCTGCGGAATATGCAAGCGCAACTTCCGATAACGAGAAGAAGAGTGTTCTTTTGGTACAGCAGCAGTCCGGAAAGAATGCCGAGAATGCGATGGAGAAACTTGTTAATTCCTATCTCGCAAGAGAAACCGTTAAAGATACATATTCTGCTTATCTTATATCACAGCTCAGATGGATCCGGGGAACAAAGGATTCCATCAAGGATGACGTATATGAGAGTTATGCGGAAGAAATAAGATCCACGTATGAAACTTTCTTATTAAATAAGATGAGGGAACTGGGAATAGCGGATCCTGACGATCCCGGCGAAGGAGACCTTACCGATGATCCGTCGGATAAGCTTCCGAAGAACCTTGATCCGGACGATCCTTCTTATCAGCAGACTTTAGATGCTCTTCTTGATAAGTATATAAAGGAAGGCAATACGATTCCGGAAGGCTATCATGCGGAAGTGTCCATAGACCCGGCAACGGGAGCCGCATCCCTTAACTTTGTAAAGGACGACAGGGACAGTGATTCCGGAAGTTCAAAGAACGATGCCGGAAGTACGGGCGGCGGAACCGAAGGCTCCGCGGGAACAAACAACGGACAGGGCGGCAAAGACGGTGTCGGATCGGGACTTCTTGTTCCCACAGGCAATATGCTGGATAATCTTTTGGCATTCCTTGGAAAGTCCTGGGACGAACTTAGTCCGGATCAGCAGGCGGAACTTGTATGCGCACTGAACCAGTACGGACGTGAAAATAAAAATGATGAAGCGGCGGAACTTGCAAGAACCCTTCTTGATAAGATAAAGGAACTTAAGAACCCGCTGGTTTATGCAAAATATAAAAACAATACCTATACGGAATATGTTTCTTTGGGATGTGCGGACCGCGCCAGACTGTATACAAAATTCCGATCCGTTAAGAAGAAGGGCACAACATCCCTTGCAACGGTTTCGATGCAGAAAACCGATGACGGTGTTGCATATGTTTATCAATACGGAAAAGCCAGGGTTAAAAAGACAGGCGGAAAGTGGGAGGATATTACGGCGGCTCCCGTATTCCAGAAAGATATATACTTAAATCGCGGCGAAGACACAAAGTTTATGTACATAAGCGAGGAAGATTCGCAGAATAAGCTTAAGTGCCGCGCGGAGTATATCGTTGATAAGCCGGATGCCATTCTGGTAACGTCCGCAATGGAACCGAACATCAAGAAACTTGTGGACAAATTGAGGGACATGTACCCTTAAAATAAAAAAAATAGTAAAAATATATAAATAGTTGCATACTTGTTGCACTTTTTATGGTAAAATTACTCCATCGTTAGAAAAGTAATTCAGGGGGATATTAATAAATGGCTGATTATACAATAATATCCGATGTCAGTAATTACATCCTCGGCCTCCTTCGACAAAGGATGTGCCCGGAACCGATACCTTCACCGAACAACATCGAAGTATCGTCTCCGTCATCACAGGATGTAGACTATATCTTGGGGCTTTACCTCTACGATATTAAAGAGGAAGACACAGTAGCCCCGCCGCCCATGGTCCCGAGGGGCCGGGCGCAAATGGCACCGCCGCCCAAACCGTATAGCCTCTACTATATGGTTTTTGTAAATTCCGGAGGCCAGGCAGGGTTGAAGGATCAGGACTTTCAGAAGATCGTCGGGAAGGTAACACAGATTGTAAACGATCATCCGTCAGTTCTACCTACCCAACTGCAAAGCTGGCTGGACACGCAGGAACCGCCGATCGTGCTCTCTCAGGCAAAGATCGGTCTGGAAGAAAAAGTTCGGGTGTGGAGCGCGATCAACAAACCTTATCAGATCTCACTCTTCTACAAGGCGGCACCCGTATTCGTATCCAGCGAGATTGTCATCAATACGCCTCGTGTTGTTGACGCACAGTTTGGTCTGCATGTGGCCGGCGAAAAACTTGAGGAGGAAGGAGGAGAAGGCAGTAAGTGACAAAACAAGAAGGAGTCATCCAATGCACATTAGATCTTTTGATCAGATTGCAGGATACTACGACAGGGCTTCCCGTGGACGACCGAAGTGCCAAATTCATTTTTAACGGCGAAGAGTTCAGACCCACGGCCCGCGGATTCGGAAACTTTATTCTGATAAACCACGGGAGAGTAAACGGAACGATGCAGGTTAAAGTATACGGATACGAACCCTACAGAGTTGAAGTTAACTACGAAGCACTTGACGAAAGACTCCCAGCAGTGGATGTGTTCCTGATACCGTCAGAGAATACCCGTTCCGGTCAGGAGATGCTTTCTTTATCCGGAACTTTGAAGGGAATTTCGTCACTGGAATGTATCCATCCGGGCAGACCCATTTCGGGTATCAGAGAGTTTGAACCGAAGAAAAAGGTGATGACGATCTACGCACCGAACAGAAGAATGAACATGATACATTCTTACTACGGTCTGTACCACAGTGAAGAGGACACTTACGAGAGCATCGAAATTGTCGAACAGATTGAAAACAACAAGGTGCGACTCAGGGAACCGCTTCACGATGAATTTACCGTAAACGCTCCGATATGCAGAAGGATATTCGGGCAGGTTTACCCAGACGGAAGGTACATCCTGAAAGTCAGGGACGACGGTAAAAGACAAAAATATCTGGTAAAATACGTTGTAGAAGGCGAGACCAGATATAAGAGCGTGGACTTCCGCGAAGACGGGGAGGTGACGCTGTAGAAGTTTTAGGGGAAGGAATCTTAAATGGCACTACTTGTAAACACGGGATCAACATTGTTCTGTACATTCGGAACAGCTACCACTCCTTTTAAGGCAACAAACAATCCCACCGTTCTGGTGGACGGAAAGCCGGCAGGGAGCATTGTGGACGGAGACGCCATCGTAAACATCACACCTTTCGGAATGTGTACAACTTTATCAAACCCGGCTGTTGCAGCAGCGACGGCTGCGGCTCTCGGAGTACTTACTCCGCAACCCTGTACACCACAGACGAAAGCCTGGACAACCGAAACGGCAACGGTGTTGATAGGCGGAAAACCATGTTTGACCCAGGGATGTCAATGTATGTGTGCATACGGAGGGACAATATCCGTTACGGATTCCGCTCAAAAGACAGTGATCATAACTTAGTGATCAAAAAAATATTTCTATAAGGAAGGAGATATGATTATGGCTGAATATTTTAGCCCCGGAGTATATGTGGAAGAGATAGATAACTCTCCGCGTAACGTTGAAGGAGTCGGCACAAGTACCGCTGGTTTCGTAGGTCTTGCAGAAAAAGGCCCGGCGGGCGGCGCTCCGGTTCTCGTTACAAACTTCAAGAGCTTTTTAGGACAGTTCGGAGGATTCCTCTCCGAATATACACATGGCGAGTATCGCTATCTTGCCAACAGTGTTGAGCAGTTCTTCAATAACGGTGGAACACGTTGCTACATCGCACGTGTAGTACCGGAAGACGCAAAGGTTGCTTCAAAGAAGATGGGCATCCTTGATGTTTCCGCAGCTAACGAAGGTAAGTGGGGAAACAGAGTACAGGTTTCTTTAAAGTCCGTTAGCAAGCGTCGTATGCAGCTTGTATCAAAGGACGGAGATACCGTTTACACAGCTAAGTCTGTAGAAGGCTTCAGAGAAGGCGATATCGTTGAATTCAACGGCGAGTACAACCGCATAGAGATGATCTATGACAAGCAGGTTACATTCACCGGCAAGTTCAAGGGAAATCCTGTTGACGAAGGTGTTATTCCGAAGACGGTCATCACACTTGTAACATTTGATGTTCAGGTTCGTTACAATGACCAGATCGAGAACTTCTTCGATGTAACATTAAACGATCAGGCTCCGACATATATCAAGTCACGTCTTGCTAAGTCAAACCTTATCAAGGTTGAAGCAGGCGCAGTTAAGGATACAACTGTTAAGGGCGAAAAGGGAGAGGCTCCGGCTACGGTTATCGCTAACCCGGTTGAAGCAATCCTCGGCAAGGGAATTACGGAAGGAACATTCTCACTTGAGGGCGGTTCCGACGGTTCCATCAAGAGCGTTAATGCCGGCACATTCATCGGCGTTGATGACGGCCCCTCCGGACGTACAGGTATCCAGGCGTTCCTTGAGAACGACAATGTTAGCATCATGGCAGTTCCGGGCGTAACAATTCCGGAAGTAGCAGTAGCACTCGTTGCTCATTGCGAGAATCAGAAGAACCGTTTTGCAGTTCTTGATATGCCGCATGATGCAGTTAAGGTTGAAGACCTTACAGACTATCGCGGAATCATCGACAGCACATACGCTGCAATGTATCATCCGTGGATCAAGGTTTTCGATCGTGGATCAAACCAGACAGCAGATATCCCGCCTTCAGGCGCAGTTATCGGTATCTATTCACGTACAGATCAGACTCGCGGCGTTCATAAGGCACCGGCTAACGAGACAGTATTCTGTAACGGACTTTCCGTTAACTACACGAAGGCAGAGCAGGATCTCCTCAATCCCGAAGGAATCAACCTTATCAGGAACATCCCGGGCGAAGGAATCCGCGTATGGGGCGCTCGTACAGCTTCCTCGAATGCAGCTTTCCGCTATGTCAACATCAGAAGACTCTTCATCTATGTTATGGAATCCATCAAGGCTTCCACAAACTGGGTGGTATTCGAGCCCAACGATGCTACACTTTGGCAGAGAGTTAACCTTACGATCTCCTCATTCCTTGAGAGTATGTGGAGAACAGGCATGCTTGCAGGAAATTCCGCAGGCGAGGCTTATTTCGTAGAAATCGGCCCCGGAACAACGATGACAATGGACGATATCCGTGCCGGCAGACTTATCTGCAATATCGGTATCGCACCGAGCCGTCCGGCAGAGTTCGTAATCTTCAGACTGTCCCAGTATACAGCTGATGCAGGCGCTGAAGGTGGCGGCGGAGAAGCAAGCGAGAGCTAAGGAAAGGAGGAACACATAGATGGCAGAGACAGCTTATGAGAACAGCAACGGCTTATCATATCCGTTGACTAAAATGAACTTCCGTGTTTCCGTTGACGGTGTTGACGGCGCGGCAGCCTTTAACCAGGTAACCGGTCTTGATGCACAGATCGACGTGATCGAGTTCAGACAGGGAAATGCGAATTCACTTTCCCCGGTTAAGATCCCCGGTCTTGTGAAGCACGGAAATGTTACTCTTCGTTTTGGATATACTCTTAACAATGCGTTTAAGACATGGATCCAGGAATGTGTATCCGAGCGTCGCGGCCCGATCCCCAGAAACAATGTTCTGATCGAGCTCATCGACATTAACGGCGGTGCTCCCCAGACAACATCCGATGCTGTTTCAACAGCGGATGCAAGGGTATGGCAGCTTACAAACGCTTGGGTTGCTCATTACACAGGTCCCGAACTTGATGCGGCAAATTCAGACGTAGCTCTTGAATCTGTTGAAATCGCGTTCGAAGAAATGGTAATCCCGAACTAGGCCGAAGCGCAAGGCGCGAAGGTCGTTCTCCGAACGAAGAGAGGAGAACATCCCGCGAGGGCTTTATACTTACCGGATACGCAAAAAGGCGTATCCGGTAGTGTAATATATTCTTGAAGAGAGTATATTACACTGCCGGATACATATTTTTTTAAAAGGAGAAGCAGAAAATGGAAACAATATTCGAATTCGATCTTCCGAAAGGCTATGTGGATAACAGTGGGGAGATCCACCGCCACGGAAAGATGAGACTTGCAACGGCGGGAGATGAGATGAACGCGCAGCGTGACCCGCGTGTGCTTTCGAATCCGTCCTACCTCACAATAGTATTACTCGCATCCGTTATAACGGAGATCGAGGGCGTAAACATTATCGCACCCGCAACGATAGAAAAACTTTTTACGGCGGATCTTGCATTCCTTCAGGATATGTACCAGAGAATAAACGACATCGAGCCGCCGACAATGCGTTATGTATGTCCGGATTGCGGAAAGGAGCATACAATCCCCATAAATTTTACAAGAGAGGGATAACGCTCTATCCACAGGACGAGATGTATAGAGAGATGGCATTTATCTCGTATTACTTCCACTGGCCGGAGCATGAAGTGCTAAGTCTGGATCATGCAACAAGGCGAAGGTGGTGCAGGGAGATATCATCAATCAATTCGAGCCTTACTCCCTCTGAAACAAGGAAGGAAAAAAGTATTCTGGAGATGAGTCCATCTCCGAAATGGTAAGAGGTAAACGATATGGCAGGAAAATATGAAGTTTTACCAAATTTTCGGTTTGTCCTTCGAGTAGAAGCGGCATTCGATGTTCCGCTCAAGTCTATACGACCGTTTACAAAAGAAAACGAGTTCGAACAGATAGAAGAAGGCGGGCTTAACGACTATGTCCACATCAAAAGAAAACATTGCACAAGACCGCACACCATTCAGGTGGAAAGATATCTCACGGAGGATTTTTACGATCCCATTCCCAACGGCACCTCTTTTGCGCTGCCGCTTCTGCTGTTTGTAGGCGGAAACAACGGCCAGGAGTTTTCATGGGCGCCGAGAAGAACCTATTGCTTCTTCGGAGCACAGGTTATGAACAAAGAGATCGGCGGATTTGATGCGGAAAAGAGCGGCCTCTTAACGGAAACCGTTACCATCGCTTATCATCAGCTTTATATGATGGATACGCCGGTAGATCTTGAGGACGAAACATGGAGCATCAAGTCCTCAACCGGAACGGGCGCAAATATCGAAAATCTTTATGCATACAAAGATGTTACCGTACCGGCACAGAACAAAATCGAAAAAAAAGATTTTGTCGCAAAGGCTGCCGAGAGAACCTGGCATTTCGGAGAATCCGCAGATGACTTCGAAGGAAACGGAGTTCGTTACAGCGGCTCACCGGAGAAGAACATCAAGAAGAATACAAGAACAAGGAAGGATCTCGAAACTGCGGCAAAAGCAAATACCTGGCATTTTGCGAAGGATCCGAAGAATTATCTCGGAAACGGAATCACCCATTCGCGTTCTGAGGTTGTGGAAGATCCGAAGGCAAGGCCGTATTACAACGAATCTTCCGGAAAGTCTTCCGTAGGAACCACAAAGCTCGAACTTTCAATGAAGAAAGCAGAAAGAAATACATGGCATTTCGGACCCAGCAAGGAAGACTTCCTCGGAAACAAGAAGATACATGCAAACAAACTTCCGGAAGCGGAAGGTCAGAGAACCGATATCGACGAGAAGTCACTTGCAATAAAGAAAGCGGAAGAAAATACATGGCGCTTTGCGGATAACAGCAAGAATTACACCGGAAACGGCAAGATGCATGCGAAGCATATAAACGGCGAAAAGAGCGTTACCGAACTTGAGGCAGCGGCAGCCGAAAAGAGATGGCCGAACGCATCATATGCGCTTAAACTTCCAAAAACTCCTCCGGAAAGTCAGGAATAGGATTAAGATTTAAAGAGTAGATAAATATGCTAACCGTTACAGCACCGATAAAAACAGTAATAAATCCCGATCTTTGCGGGAGCAACGAATCCTTTGCAAAAAGGATAATCGCAAACTACGATCAGATGTCGGAATTTATAACAAGGGAAGATCTGTTCCATGTTGTAACACAGCCCCCGGAAGTATTCCTTGTGGACGGCGGCGGAAACTCATTTTTATCGGAAACGGAAATAAGAAACACACAGCTTAAAAAAGTCGAGATCATTAACAATTTAATGAACAGGATCCTTGTATCGGCGGATTCAAACCTTACATACAGGGATGAGGTGTATATCACAAATGTTCTTCATAAACTCGGAATAAGAGACGAGCGTACATTTATGAAGAACGTATACAACCTTCTTGAAGAGACGAAGGAAAAGAACGAGCTCATAAACGCTTATTGGGAAAACAGAGAAGAGCTTTCCCAGATGATCTCCTTCTACAGGATGCAGAGTAAAGAGGGAGATACGACGGAAGTAACGGAGTCGAATCAGGAAATCCTCCATCTTCATGAAGACGTGTTTAACCGCTGGATGACGGCTGCGATATACAGAGCCCAGAACAACTTCCGTTCCATGGGAGACAGCAATACCGTTATAAATTCCGATTCATATCGGATGACGGAAGAGATAAGGCTCTCACAGCAGATTCTTTTACAGAGATTAAGAGAATCCGTCCGGGGAGAAAACGTACCCCTTATATACAGACATGACAACTATTACGAGCAGCCGGGAGACGACGAAGCTTCTCTTGAACCGGAAGCGATCTCCGAACAGATCGCATCCGCGGTGCTCCTCTCATTAACGGATAACCTTTACGAGAACATTTTATATAAAAACAATTCCGTCGGAGACAAGTTCTACAGAACGGAAAACGCTTTTTACGGAGCCGCGGACCATGTATTCGAAAGAATGGAAGGTAACACGGCATATATAATTTCCGAACACAGAGCCGGGGACGTTATACAGGAACTTTCACAGCAGAATAAAACGGAACTCAATGCGATAAACGAGATCCTCCAGTACTATTACACAGGCGGGGACGAGGTCGCACAGCAGAATCTGTTAAACGAGATCACGGAAGTTTCCATGCAGCATCCCGAAGCTGAAGTGATCGAAAGAGAAGAAACTTCCACGGAAATAAATGTTGACGCAAGAAATACGATAGAGCAGCAGCTTTATCAGACGAACCTTAGAAACGAACAGAGACAACAGGTTTATATGCAGAACCTGAAGAAGCTTTCGGAGAAGACAAAAAAGACGGCGGGACAGGCATTAACCGAAGAAGAAAAGAGAAAAGAAGCTGAGTTCGCATTCCTGCATCCGGAAGAATTCAAAGAACAAAAGAGGGAAGAAGGAAGAAGAGAAATCGAATCCGCAGAGGAAAGCATTACGGAATTTATAGAAGCCCTTCCCCCAAAGACCAGGGATGTATACAAAGTCATACGTGAATACATAAAGAATCCGGAAATCTTTTACGGAACAAGGATTGTTCAAAAAGATGCGGATATGCTTCTTATAAGAGAACAGCTTGAAGCTGAGAGAGAAGAAAGACTGATCCGTGACAGCAAAATGATCACGGAAACCATAGAAAACAACACGGAGATTGAAAACCGTATAACGGACAGGGTACAGGGAATAGAGGAGACCGTAGGACGGATCACTCCCGAAACCGTAAGACTTGTCCACCGTGTAAACGATGTTACCGTCGATGAAGAGACCATAGAAAACATAAGACGTGAGATCAACGACATAAGGACGGAAACGAGAAAGGTTGAAAACCGGACCGAAACCATTGAGACCATAAACGAAAGACAGGTTAACAACGTTAACGACATCGTTATAAACACGGATAATACGGAAAATATCACACGCATGATCCAGGAAAACCTGAATCAGCAGATCGGTAACATAACGAGTAAAGTCTATGATCGCTTAGAGCGGCAGCTTATGAGCGAGAGAAGAAGAAGAGGAATGTAATATATGGCTATAAGTGAAGCAGGTAATACCGCAATCGGAACCGCCGCAATGGCCGGTTTTGAAGCAGCTTATAAGGGAGTACATCTTGCACTTCCCAAGGCTCAGCTTTATGTTCCGAAAACCTACAGCTTAAATGCTATGGGAGCAATGACTGCGGCAATAGGAAAAAACGATTCGGCGATCCTATCTGCCCTCTCAAAGAAGAAGAGGTCAAATTCCAGGGCTGCAACGGCAACGGACGGATTCTTTAAGAGAGGTGTAAAGCAGGCTCTTGGATCCATGCCGGTCGTAAGTCTTGCCATGGCTGCAAACTTAAAGGGCGCGGCTACAATGGAAGGCCTTTCGGAAAAGAATTATTCCGTTATGGAGGTTCAGTACAATCCGAAGAGCATCCAGATTTCTTCAAACGGCGGTGGAATGCTCCGTCCCCCTGCGGCGGGAGATGCGAGCGCGTATCAGATGCAGATCACATCAAACGTCATGAGAACAAACTTCTCCGTCGAACTTGTATTTGAAGATATCAACATTGCGGATGCCTTCCATCTTGAAGGTCTTTCGATGAATGCGGAAGAACTTGCACAGACGGCATTGTCTACGGCGGTCAATACCATTGGAGACGGTTTTTCAATTCAGAAACAGTGCGAAGGTCTTTTATCGCTTCTTAACTTTAAGAGATTAAAACAGGTAATATTTATGTGGTCGGATATGTTCTTCCACGGAGAACTTACAAGCGTCCGGGTTAGCTACGAAATGTTCAATAAACTGGGAAATCCGGTTCTTGCAAAGGTACAGCTGGAAATACAGCAGAACGACTCTTCCGGCGGTATCAGATATGTATCGGATGATGATCAGTGGAATACAGCTTTCGACATTGCCTTCGGCGATGCAACACTGGGAGCGGCCGCTACAAAGATGGGCGGATTCGGAGCATAGGATTAAAGGAGATATCATATGGCTGATTTTGCAGGCTTAACAAATGCCTTTTCTACCATAACGGGGTCAACCGCAAAAGCAAATATCCTTATCGCGGACAGAAGAATCGAGGCGGCAAAGCCAAATGATCCGAAACCTGCGGTAAGCGCGGGAACGGGTGGCGCCGGCGGTATCAGTATGCCTGCAGGGGCGCAGGTGGGAAAAATCGCTTCCGCGGCAAGCGGAGCTTCGAACGCCATCGCAGGCGCAGCAGGGTCCGTTATGTCAAACCTCGGCCTTGATCCGTCTCAGTATATCGGTGGAGAGGACGACGAATTCAATAAGTGCTTTACGGTACAGTTTAACCCGGCATCATTAAACATCACCGGATATTCCGGCGGTTCATATGATACGACAGACTTCTCCGAACAGGGTAAGTCCGCAAAGGCAACGGGACTGAGTACAAACTATTCCCTTTCCGTAAGGCTTATCTTTGACCAGATGGAATTGCAGAATTCCTTCCCGCTGGACGTTTTTGATTTTAATCTGTCCACCGCGTTAGCAAGTGTATATAAAATAGTAAACGTTGCGGCAAGCGGTCTTTCGATCTCCGTTCAGGCGGCGACGGAAGGTCTTATCGGCGCACTTTACAATCCGCGTACAAGGTATGTCTGCTTCGTATGGGGACCCATGAGATATAAAGGCGTATTAAAGAGTGTAAACGCCCGTTATACCATGTTCGATCTTATGGGACGTCCCGTTCGTTCGGAAGTAAACCTTACGTTATATCTTGCGGACAAGGATATCAAGCAGGCCGGAGGAAATGCAAATCTCGGTATGTGGGCAAATTCCTACAAGAAGGCGTTTATCGATACGGCTGTCGGCGGCGCGGCAAAGGTTAAGACGGCAACAAAGATTGCAAAAGCAGTATTGGGTGATTAATATATATGTTTGATGCATTTTCATATTCTTCTCTGGAAGATGAGTATAATCAATTTGCGGATCCCGTAGCGACTATCATTGTCGGCGAGACAGACATCCGCGGAAATAAGGGCGGAGTTGCACTTTCCGAAGTGGAAGTGGATCTTACCAGCGGCTTTGAAGCCGGACAGGCCGCCTTTTCTTTGTATGACTGCTATGATCTTATAAATTCCACCTTTGAATATGACAAGATAAAAAACTTTATCATACTGGGTGAAAAGGTTAAGGTCTCATTGGGCTACAGCGGTACGGTAAGAGAGGTTTTCCGCGGCGTTATCGTACGCGTGGAATTTGTTGTGGAAGATACGGATGCACCCCATGTGAGGGTTACGGCAATGGATATTAAAGGGATAATGATGGCAAATCATTATCATAAAAAACTCCTTTCGGATTCATATTCCGGCGCAGTGAAAGAGATCTTTATGCAGGATGTGTATCTTGGCATGACAAACCCCACGGGTGTTATCTCAAAGCTTTCCATAAGCGATACACCGGATGCGTCGCCCTTATCGGGAGGAGGGGAAACCGCAAAGACAATAGAGATGGTCGGCGAGTCCGATTACGAATTTGTTGTAAAAGCCGCAAAGAAATGGAATTTCGAATTCTTCTGCGTTGGCGGACAGGTTCTTTTCAGAGAAGCAAGATCCGATACAACAACTCTTATAACATTAAAGAATACCACAAAGCTTTTTTCCATGAATGTTACTTATGACATCACGGGACTTGTACAAAACGTTTGTGTCCGCGGACTGGATGCCGGCGCGGCAAAGGTCATAGAAGGTAATTCCAGAAATTCAAACAAGATCTCTTCCAAGCCCAACGCCAAGAATCTTATAAGCGGATCGGAATATGTTTATACGGATCCCACGGTTGATTCCAAACTTGATGCCATGAGAAGAAGCTGGTACTTAAGCGATACGATGAATTACAGATTCGGCAATCTTGATATGGAGATCATGGGACTGCCGGAGATCATACCGGGAAGGTTCATCGATGTGGACGGATACGGCACCGCCGTTTCAAATACCTTCTATGTAACGGGTGTTAAGCACCACATGGATAAATCCGGAAGATACATTACAAGAATACTCGGTAAGGCGCAGTCGTTACAGACAGACCTCTCGAGCCTGTTGTAAGGAGAGATTATGGCAATATTTGATATCTTCGAAGAAGTAACAGAGAAAAACATAGTAAAATCCGAAACCGGCGACCCAAGAATCTTCGGAATCCTTGTGGGTCAGGTAACGGATAATTACAATATGCAGATGCCCGGCAGGGTCTGTGTTTCCATACATGTCCGTGACGAGATGAAGAATGTCTTAAAGTGGGCCCGGGTTGCACAGCCCAGTTCCGGCGCCGAGTGGGGACATTATTTTCTTCCGGAAGTCGGAGACCAGGTTCTTGTGGTATTCGATCAGGGAATAATAGACAGACCGTATATCATCGGATGCATCCCCAAAGACAAGGATAAGTTCTTAAGAGAGGTAAAGCATTCCGAGAACATTAACAAGGTCATCCGCACAAGACACGGAAGCACCATAGAATTTATCGACGGAAAGAAGTTCGCGACGGAGGGAGAGCAGGAAGACGGCTCCAACGACAAGATAAATATCTATACCGCGAACAATGCGCATACGATCTCCATGGATAACGAAAATCATAAGATCGTGATCCAGGACCAGCAGAAAAACGGATCCATTGAGATGGATACCTTAAACGGAAAGATAGAGATAAATGCCACTCAAAAACTTACGATCACGGTGGGAGAAAACATTTCCATCGCGCTGAACGGAATGACGGGAAAGATTTCCGTTTCGGCGAACGATATAGCGATGGAAACTGTGGGACAGATGAAGCTGAAGGGCGGCGGAAGAGCAGAACTCTCCGGTGCAACGATCAGCGTTTCCGCACAGGGAAAAGCGGATTTCTCCGCACAGGGTCTTACGACACTATCCGGAAAACCCATAAAGATCGGATAAGGAAAGGGAAGAGAAAACTATGGCAGATAAAGATTTTTTGGGAATAGGAATGAAGTTCCCGCCCCAGATCAATAAAGCGACGGGAAGGTTTGAGACGGTAAGCGAAGATGAAAGTGTACGTCAGTCGATCTACCTTATTCTTATGACACAGCTCACGGAACGTCCGCTGCGTCCGGAATTCGGAACGGAGATCATGGGCTATACATTTATGGATATAAATGCAGGTTCCATCGGCTGGATAAAAAGAACCATTCACGACCAGATAACGTTACAGGAACCCAGAATTTCGGATGTTGATATTTCTGCGGAAGTGACGGACGGATCGGGCATGGTGATCTTTGATATCAAATACCGCGTTGCCACAACCAATACGGAAGACAATATTGTATTCCCATTCTATATGAAGGCACTGACAGAAACCGAAGAAGAAGTAGAAAAGGAGTCGGAAGCTTATGAGCCGCAAATTGTCGAAGAAGTTGAATATTGATACGCGGACGGCTTCGGATATAGAGAACCGGATATCCGAGCTCTCTAATCTGTATGATACCGGATGGCATTTTGACGCCGAAGATCCGGATATCGGTACCGCGATCGCAAAAATATATGCAGGCGAAATGGAAGAAAACATTTCGCGTGTTAATGATATCCTTGACAGATATCATACAGAGTTTGTAAACATGCTCGATATATCACTCCTGCCTGCAAAACCCTCCGCAGGGTTTGTTGTTATGGATGTTACCTCCGATACCGTTGAAGGAACGGGGGTTCCGAAAGGTACAAAACTTCTGGCAACAACGGGAAAGGGAGATCTTGTCTTTGAAACGGATCACAGTGTTTACGTTACCGGTTCGAAGATCGTTTCCGCCTTCATGACGGACGGAGAAGAGGCAACATTTGCCCCGCTTCTCGGAGATTATCATGTTCCGCGTATCTACGGTGACGGCGGGATCGTTAAGGAAATTCCGGAAGAAGAAGCGGAAGTCCTCGGAGAGGAAGAAGAAGGGGATGAATTTGAGACCCCGATGGTGGTTGCCGGAAACGCTTACGAAACGGAAGAAGTAATAAGAGAACGCGAGTTTAAGCCCTTCACTCTTTTCGGAAGAATGGAAGGTATCGGCATGGATGCCATTATCTTTTATCACAAGTTTTTATTCGATGTTTTTGATGACGAGATATTCATTCGTTTTTCGGGAGCGGAGGAACTTGTTAAAGAGATCAAACAGGGCAAATATACCTTCAAATACGTGTCGGAAGATGGCCTTCTTCCCGTTGACCACGTGGGAATAATGCCGGACGAAGAAACCTTTGTTTTAAAGAAAGACAAGGAAACGTTACAGGTTCCCGTGGGAGCAGATAAGACCTGTCTTCTTGCCCTCGTTGCGAACGAAAAGATAAAGGCTGTAAGAAAGGCTACTGATATAAGCTTTTCCGCAGAAGGTAAAAATGCACTTCCCCAGAGCGTTGCAAACGACAGCAACGATCTTGATATAGACCGCTTCCTTCCGTTTACGGATAACCTTGCGGTATATAACGAATGTTATATCGGTCACGACAGGTTCTTTGCAAAAGAAGGTGCAAAGATAACCGTATCCTTTGATCTTTCATTCGAGGTCAACAGGATAACCCTCAGAAACGATGTTGAAGACAAGTCTTTAAAGATAATCAAGAGAAAGCCGAAGAACCGTGATGACGAAGTCTTTGCGGAAGCATTTGTCGATGAAGTTGCGATCGAATATTATAACGGCATAGGCTGGAAGAAACTTCAGCTTTTCGAAGATCTTACGACGGTATTTTCGGATGAGACCGCGCGCCACGTGGAATTCTCCTTTATCTGCCCGGATGACTGGGAAGAGGTGGAAGCCGGAGCATACGAGGGAAGAAGCATCAGACTTCAGGTAACAAGATCCGACAACTGCTATCTTTTCCCGTCCCTTCATCATTATCCCGTAATAACGGATCTTCGTATCTCATATTCTTTCGAAGATTCATATCTTTCCGCGGAAAAGACGGAAATGATAACGGGAACAAGAAGGATCGATCTTACAAACAAGAAAAAGAAAAGATCCGGCACGGTTCTCTTCTCCGTAAGCGATTATAAGGAAGATGCTCTGTATCTTGGGTTTTCCGGTCGTATAGACAAGGGACCGGTCAGCATCCTCTTTGAACTCGAAGAGGGAATCCGATACAACGGACTTCCGGTGTTCATAGAGTATTCCGCGCCCGAAGGAAGCTTTAAGAGGATAAAGGTAATTGATTACACGGGAGAGTTTACAAAGACCGGTGTTATCGCCTTTGTGCCGCCTTCGGACTGGGTTTCCTCAACAATAGAAGGAAAGAAGAATTTCTGGCTCAGGATAATCCGTACAAAGAAAGAATTAAGAAGCGAGGATTCAACGGTTCTTCCGAAGATAAAGAGCATACAGATGAATGCCGTACAGGCTTCAAACGTTCAGACAAAGGAAGAAGAAAACGTATACATCGGAGAAGTTGTACCCGACATGAGATTTACCATAAACGCAACGGGTATCCTTAACGCGGATGTATGGGTTAACGAGATGGGTCGTTACTCGCAGGAAAAGATGCGCGAGATGAAGAACGACGATCCGGACAATATCAGAATAGAAGAGGATATGACCGGTGTTATCATTTCCTTCTTCGTACTCTGGCATGAAACCGAAAGATTTGAAACCTCGGAAGACAAGAGAGTATACATGCTCGACCGTCTTACGAACGAGCTTATATTCGGAAACGGAATAACAACATGGATCCCGCGGGTTACGGACGACATTGCGATAAAGATGTCCGTTCGCTGCTGCGACGGTGCCCTCGGAAACGTTGAAGCCGATACGATCACGGAACCCCTGGAGAGCCTTCCCTTTGTGGGAACCATAACAAACCCGAACAAGTCTTACGGCGGTTCGAATATCGAGAATATCGATACGGCACTTCTCCGCGGAGCAAGTATCTTAAGTTCAAGAAAACGTCTTGTAACGATAGATGATTATCTTCGTGCGATAGCAGCATTTTCGGATACCATCGATCAGACGGCGGGCGTTGTGGGACAGACCGTTGAGGGAGAGATAAACGATTCCGCTCTTACCTTCCTTCTTCTTATGAAGGATTTCGCGGAAGGAAGCTTTGCGTTCCACAGGGTTGTTAACGATCTTAAGAATCATCTTATGGAGCATTGCGAACTTACGGTTGTTCCGGAACAGCTTCATCTTATCGAGCCGATCTTCGTTGATATATCGGTTGATGCGTGGGTTACTCTCGTATCCCTTGATGACAGTTTTGAAATCCAGAGTATGCTGACCGAATGTCTCGATGATTATCTTAATCCTTTGGGCTACGGTGATGGCAGCAGAGGTTGGAAGATCGGAACGCTTCCGAAGAAGCCGCAGATCCTTATGCGCCTCGGTATCTTAAAGAGCCGTGCGATAGTAAGGAAGTCTGTAATGATAGCAACGTACACCGACCACGAAGGCTACCATGAGGTTAACCTTGACGATCTCAAGATCACACCGTTTATGGTATGCAGGAGTGGCAAACATGAGGTTCATATAGTGTACTAACCACGGATGAGGTGTTAATATGTTACAATACATTGCAAACGACGGGAAAACTTTTGAAGAGCGTTATACGGAGGCGATAACACAGATCCCTCTCTTAACGAAGGAATGGACGGATTTTAACCCGTCCGACCCGGGCATAACGATACTCGAAAACCTTATCGGTTTCCAGTCTCTGCAGGAGGAACACATCCTTGATGCATCCCCGGAAGTTAAGAGACGCCTTCTTCAGATGGTGGGATTCGTACCGGAACGCGGTAGAAGAGCAAGACTTCTTCTTGCCGCGGAAGATGTTAAAGAGAGCATCACCCTTCCGGCGAACCATCGTTTCCTGCTTGGAGACATGAGTTTTGAAACAGGTCGTGTAATAAAAATAGAAGACCGAAAACTCCTTGGAGTTTACGGCAAAAAGGAAGGCGAAGAAAAGTATCATGATTTCCAGTTCCTGCTGGACCATGAGACAAAGGTTCCCGCCTCGGTATTCGGTGAAAAACCGGTTGTCGGAAACGAACTTTATCTTATATCGAATTCTCTTCCGGAACCGGGAACGGAGACAATATTCTATTTCAGACTCCGTGAAAGATTTAACAGAAATCCGCTTCTTGCAAGAACGGAAAATACCTTCGCATCCATAAGATGGGAATGCTTTACAAACGCAGGTTGGGTTGAGATGCGCGTCAGAGATGCTACAAGCGCATTCTTAAACAGCGGCGAAGTCCGTATGTGGATCCCGGAAGACGCTGCGGTTTATAAAGATGCCCCGGTGGAAGGTTATTGCATCCGTGCTGTGCTTACGCGTGCGGAATATGATATCAGACCCAAGGTTACGGCGATCGATGCTTTTCTTTTCGAAACATGGCAGAAGAAGACCGTATCCGAAAGCATAAGCTTTGACAAATCGGGTTCTGTGGAAGTCATTTCCGGAATAGCGGAAGAAGTGTATGTTAACGTGTTTGCACGCGAAGGAAAGGGTGAGCCGTACAGACTCTATGAGTATTCGGAAGACCCCGACCGTCCGGGACGCTTCTATTCGAGAGAAGATCTCGGAAACGGACACATGCTTCTTAAGTTCGACAAGGCTAAAAGAGGTATAGGTCCGGAGCGCGGAAGAGACTGTGTCCGCGTTGTGCTTTACACGGAAGAAGTTATGAGACAGTTCAGGATCGGAAAGGTTCTCGGTTACGATAATCAGAGATTCAAGATTCCGTATGAAAGAATAGTTCCGCATAACTTTAGCATAATCGCAAGAAGATTAACCGACGAAGGCGAAGAAATCTATGATTTCGTACGTCCGGAACATGACGGTGAAGGCGCTCTTCTTTACCATCTGTTTGAGGGTGACGGCGAGATCGTGGTCGAAGATGCCGGAGATTTTATCGGCGCAGACCTCTTTGTTGCAGGTATCGCAGTACATGAAGGTGCAGCGGGAAATATCCGTGCAGGAAACAATCTTATTTCACTCGGTGAGAATACCGGAAACGTATATTACAATCCGGGCGAAGGCACGGGCGGAGCATATCGCGAAACAATAGAAGATGTCAGAAAGAGATTCCTTATCGATATGGATACGGCATATACGGCCGTTACCACAAAGGATTATGAAGACATTGTTAAGACAACACCGGGACTTTGTATCCATAAGGCTCATGCAAGAATGGACGAGACAAAGAACCTTGTATCCATCGCGGTTAAGCCCGGAACGGACGAAGAATTCCCGAAGCTCCCGAAGCTTTATCAGACCATCATCATGAAGCGTCTTGAACAGAGAAGGCTTCTTACAACAAGGATAGAGCTTGTGCAGCCGGTATATACGGAGGTGAATGTTTCGGGTACGGTATATGTTAAGCTCCATTACGAAAACTGCGTGAAAGAGATAGAGGATACCGTACGCCGCCACATAGATTATCTGAATTCCGAAAAGAATTTCGGTGACAGACTTCATTTTGACGAAGTTTTCCATGCGATAGAAGTACTTGACTGTGTTGAATTCGTATATGATCTTTCGATAAGACCAAAGAGCAAGCATGCTGCGAAAATGGAAGATGCGGATATAATCCCGGCGTATAATTGTCTTCTCTGCCCGGGGCAGATCCGGATCGAAACGGTCACAGCAACTGATTGAGGTAAAAAATTATGGCAGGAATCACTTATTCCATAAAAAAGAACAGGCTTAAAAGAGCCGGTATGTTCGGGATGGATCTTGACGAAAATGGCGTAATTACGCTACATAACGAGGCTGAGAGACATCTTTATCTTACCGGTTTGGACAGTTCCGAAGAAAAAGCTACCTGGGGACGCATTTCTTTTATTGCAGAAATCACCGAAAATATGGTATTATATACCTACGTGCTTTCGGTGGATGATAATAAGATCGTAGAGGAAGATAAATTATACAACCTCGACGATATATTTACCAAGGAAGATTTTCCCGAAACGGAAAAGAAACGCATCATGAAAGGCCTGGGTGCAAAGAGGGTCGTTGACAAGGATGACATTCTTCTTTATGATCTTTCCGGAAGATATCTTTATGTATGTATCGATATCATCGGAGATGGAGAAGGAACTATTTCGGACATAATGGTCGACAGGGTCGGTGATAATTTTATGGATACCTTCCCATCGGTCTATCGAGAAAGAGACAGTTTCTTCCACCGTTATATGTCCGTGTACTCAACGATATATAACGACTTCGAAAGAGAGATTGATGAACTTCCGAAACTTCTTGATGTCGAAAGCGCTACACAGGAACAGCTTGAAGCATACGGTTCATGGCTGGGCATAGATCTTTCCGGAGATTATCTTCCGGTTGAGACAATGAGAACCATAGTCCGCGAAGGATACAGGCTCAACCGAATGAAAGGCACAAGAGCATGTCTTGAGAGACTTCTCGAGATCATACTCGGAGAACGGGCGATAATACTTGAACAGAACACGATCCGCTCTTATATGGAAGAGGGCGAGATCACCGGAGGGACGCTGGAGGACAGCAGCATATACGATGTTAACATCCTCATAAGAAAACGTCTTTCCGATTCGGATCGTCATCAGATCCTGCATCTTATACAGCAGTTTGTACCGCTTCGGAGCAGATTACATCTTATCCGTCTTAAGGATTCGGGCGTACTCGATACCGATATCTATCTGGATATGAATGCAGTCCTTTCCGAAGAATCATACGGAGTATTCGACGAAGATATGGAGATGGATGACGACATCATTCTTGATGAATAGAGAGGACGATACTTCAAATGACCATCACAGAAATAAAGGGAGACGGCAACATCCAGCTTTCGATCGAAGGAAATGTGGATACAAATACAGCGCCGCAGCTGCAGACACAGATCCTTCAGAGTTTCCAGAAAGCTAAGAACGTCGTCCTGGAAATGAGCAAATGCCCGTACATGTCAAGTGCGGGCTTAAGAGCGTTGCTTATAGGTCAAAAAACCGCAACAAGTAAAGGCGGCAGCATGAAACTTGTTAATGTTCAGCCTACGGTTAAGGAGGTTTTTAACGTATCCGGCTTTGCCACGATACTTACCGTGGTCTGATTTTTTGGCTTTTTTGAACTTTATTCGACCGGATATTTAATGCATTAGGGGGAAAATGTTTTGGGCGAAGTAAAACCATTTAAGAGTTACGACGAATATATGGGCAATGTGTTTGACTGCGTCAACCGTTGCCTTTATCAATATCTGGAGGGGATGAAAGGCGTTTTTTCAAACGGCCAGGGCGGCTATAAAAACGTTCTTTATCCCGACCTTGAAGTCGCCAGCGACAGCACGAAAGAGCAGATGCAAAAACTTTCGTGGGTTCTTACCACTCCTGCGGAAGAAGTGGGAAAGAAAACTACCGAGGGCTCGGCAAAAAGCGAAGCATCTGACGACGATCCCTTTGCAGGTTTCGGGGGCTTGGGTGACGATAGCGACTCCGGAGAAAGCGGTGGCGGTGCCGCTTCGGACGATCCTTTTGCGGATGTTTTCGGACTCTTCGGTTCGGACGACGAATCGGGCGGAGAAGGCGGAGACGACCTTTCCGATATCTTCGGTTCCGATGACGATCTTATGGATATCTTTTCTTCATTCGGATCTTTGGGTGACGAGGAAGACGAAGGCGAAGGCGGCGGGGACGATCCCTTCGGAGGACTCTCCGGCGGTGCTTCTTCGGGTCCCGCGGTTGACACAACTCCCATAGCGGATGTTGGAGGACGCATTCTTGAAATTCAGGAACGGGCGAAAGCAGCGGTAGAAGCCGGTGTAAACATGCCGTTCTATGTCCTTACGGAAAAACTGGGATTCGATCCCTTTACGATCTTCTGTTTTGCCTGCGGTATCCTTTCATCAACCCAGACGGATTACTCCGCTGTTTTCCAGATCGTTAACGAGAGCGGCGGAATGAATACCCCGACAATAGAATCTGCGGGTAAACTCTATTACGGAAATAAGTTTTCGATAACCGGCGCATACGGCGATATGTCCGTATGTCTTGAACAGATGCAGCCGATACTGGATCTTCGTATCATACCTTCCATGCCGTTCTCGACACCGGTTTCCCCGGACAAGAGAATCATCGACTACCTCTTCGGTAAGTACCCCATGAAGCTTGATGAAAATTATTCAAGATTCTTAAAGATGCTTACAAAAGAAGATGAACAGCTTGATGATATCCTTTGTAACGAGAACGTTCTTGAGGCAATGAAGATTGCATACGGCGACGGCTCAAGACTTTTCTCATACATGGGAGACGAAGGCTCCGGAAGAAAATTCTTTATTAAAAAATTCTGTGCGGAGAACGGTCTTCGCGCCATGTCCGTTAACTGTAAAAAACTTTTCGTATACGACTATTCATACGTTGAAAAAGCCATATGGGCGGTTACGAGAGAGTGTATCTTAACGGACGGCTGCTGCGTTCTTGAAGAACTTCAGTACCGTGACGAGGAAAAAGAAAAGTTCTTCGGATACATGGATCTTTTCTTTACAAAACTTACGGAAAAGGGAGTTACCGTTTTCTGTAATTCAAAAGAAACCATCAACTTTAAAGAGATAACAAAAGAACAGATCACGCTTCTGACACTTAACCCGCCGGATATCGACGGTCGTGTTGCGTGCTGGAATTATTATTCAAAAGATTATAAATGGGGAGAGGATGTTGACTTCTTCGAAATGTCAACGAAGTTCCTCTTTACACCCGGTAAGATCAAAGATGCCTGCCATTACGGTAAATCACTTTCCGTTATGGACAGAGCGGAACTTATCGACAGAGCAACACTCTTTAAGAGCTGTAACGCACAGATGTCTTCCGAACTTTCCGCGAAGGCAACACGAGTTGAAGCGAAGTTCGGTTTCGAAGATATCGTTATGAACAAGGATCAGCGTGAACAGATCGGACATGCCATCGAGCAGATGAACAATAAGAAGACGGTCTACGAGGATTGGAACTACATGAAGAAGTATCCTTACGGCCGAGGTCTTACGGTTCTTCTCTACGGGGCTCCCGGTACCGGAAAGTCCATGATGGCGCAGGTTCTTGCGCACGAGCTTAATCTTGAGTTATACCGTGTTGATATTTCAAAGGTTGTAGATAAGTACGTCGGTGAAACGGAAAAATCACTCTCCATGATCTTCCGCGAGGCAAAGAAGTGTAACGTCGTATTGTTCTTCGACGAGTGCGATACCATCTTCGCAAAGCGTGCCGACGACGGCGGTTCAAACCAGGCATCCGCAAACAACAAGACAGCCCTCCTGCTTCAGGAAATGGAAGCTTACGATGGCGTCTGCGTTCTGGCAACAAACTACAAGCACAATATCGACCCGGCTTTCTTCCGTCGTATGAAATACATCGTTGAGTTCCAGTTCCCGAACGAAGATACACGTGAAATGCTCTGGACAACAACGGTTCCGAAAACAACGCCCCTCGGCGAAGACGTGGACTTCAGATTTATTGCAGAGAAGTTCGAGTTTGCCGGCGGTAATATTAAGAACTGTATCCTTAATGCGGCCTTCCTTGCAGCTGAAGACGAAACTGCCGAAGGCAAGGTCTGCATGAGACATTATCTTAAGGCAATCCAGTACGAGTTCGTTAAGGTCGGCCGAGTATTCACGCGTGCGGACTTCGAACCCTACGCCGACATGATCTTCGGAGAGGAGCCTGAGAAGTACTGATGGATTTTACCGTAATAGATAAAGACAACTTTAAAATATTCTCCCCGATAATCTTTGACGCCTTCACGGACGACTCCAAAGAAGTTCTCCGTATCGGCGCGGTGGAAGACAACAATATTATCGGAGCCATGTCCATAAGTTATCAGACTGCTATGGACACCGCAATCTTAGATTCCCTTTATGTCCTTCCGGAATACAGGAAAAAGGGCAAGGGAAAGGAGATGCTTAATAAGGCGGAGGAACTTGTAAAGAAACATGTTAACTGCCTTGAGGCGGAGTATCCGGAGTCTTCGAAAGGACTTGAAGCTTTGTTTAAATCCGGTGAATATGCCCGCATAGACGGTGATCCGATCTATGTGTACGATATAGATGAACTTCTATCAAACAAAAAGTTTACATCTCTTTTAAAACCGGAAATAAAATCCGTGGACACCTTTACATTCAAGGATCTGTCCGGAGCACAGAAAAAGAGGATGTTTGAACTCTTTCGTGAGGATGGCGAAAGAAATACCGAAGCGGGGACGAGAGGACTTTCGGAAGATCTTTCCGTGGCGGTATACGATGACAACGAATACAGAATTCCCAAAGCCTGTCTTTTGGCAACAACCTTTGAGGACTCGATAACAATTGCACAGCTTGAGGGTTCGGGAATCGATAACCCTAAATACATAACAGCGGCAATCTTTGCATTTGCAAATGCGGTAAAGGAAAAGAAGAAGGAAACAGACTATAAAGAACTTGGAATGGTTGCGGCACACAGAGGCGTAAAGAAAGTATTCGAGCTATTGTTCGACGGGAAGATAGAACCGAAGGAAAGCGGATTAAGACACGCCATAAAGGTTCTGAATGTGGGGTAGGAGCGAATGAAAGGTCCAAACGAAGAACTTAATCAGGAGTTACAAAAACAAACGGTAATAGAAACGCCCAAATCCTTAGAAGACGAGTTTGACGGGTTGTACGCCGGCGCAGAGGTAATATACAAGGAAGACATGGAGTCGTTGAAACTCAAGGACCAGCAGTTCCTTGAGGAGACGATGAAAGAGGAAAGCTTTATCCAGGCCGAGAAAGAAATGCTTACGGCGAAGGACCTTGAAAAAGCAAAAGAGAAGGCAGACAACTTAGCAAGCAAAGAAAGCTTTTTTAAAGGAGTCGGAAAAAGAGGCGTAAGACACGAAAACTATAAAAACAGAAAAGACATTCCCGCAAAGGTTTCCGCTGTCCTTAAGGATAACGAAGAGTGTGATGCAATAGCCAGAAAACAATACGATTCTTATGTTGAAAAAATAAGAGAGAAAAAAGGTGTCTATTCCGGAGACGGAAGAAAGGATCCCGCCGTTCTTACACACCTTACCGCGATAGCCAGGATGGAACCGGAACTCGCCCCCCAGATGATGGAACCCAAACAGATGCTTTTAGCTCTGGGAGCCGTCAAGGAGGACGTGGCAAAAGTGAACGCATCCCCTGAGGAAATAGAAGAAGACAAACAGAAAAACTATGAGCTTAGGACGGAAAAGGCAAGAGCCATCGAGTGCGTTATGGACAATATAATGTCCTGGGACCCGGTTCAATTTGAATTTGACAAGATGGAAGATCTTGCAAAGAGTGCAAAGCTTCCCGTCATACTTGAAAAGCTTGCGGTCTGCGGCGAGTGCGACAGAATGATGACAACATATGAAAAATTTATAAAGCAGGGCACCGCAAATTGTAAATACGATAAAGAAAGCTTTATAAAGATAAAGGCAAGGCAAAAAACCTATGAAGGGCTTTGCAGTGATCTTAATATGCTTCTTCGTGTTATGAAAAACCCATATTATGCAAGGTTTCTTGATTCGGATTTTAAAAAACAAAATCCCGGTGAACTTGGAATGGTAACGAACGACGGACAGGGAAAGTATGCTGAACTGATATCAAAGCACGGCATGTCATCGGATTCGCTTATGCAGGAAAACGCATTCCTTCATTACGTAATAAATATGGACAAGTATCTTCAAACAAAAGCGATGAAGCAGGACAGGGATTATACGGGTGGCTCCATCATAAAAACATTTCAGGTAAACGAAGCCCAGATAAGGTCGGAGTGGAAGTAGTATGAGAATAACCAAAGAGTTATTAAAGAACCAGAATAAAAAGGAAGAGGACCGAAAGAAGGGGAAGCGCGCCCAAAGTCAGTACGACACCTTCTATTCCGATGAGGAATATTATATGTATGAGGATGCGCCCCATATCGGATTTCTTAACGAGAACAAAGGCGTGTTCGATACGACGGACAAGAAGTCTTTAAACACCGCGCCCAGTGTTTTTGAACAGGGAACACTTTTCCATGTGAAAAGAAACGAAGAACAATAAACCGGAAAGGAAAAAAGAATGGAACTGACAAGGATCGGAAGTAATAACTGGGGATCATTTTCGCCGATCGTATTCGATTCATATACAATGAACGCACCTCAGGTTTTAAGGATAGGGGCAATCGAAGACGGTAAAGCCGTGGGAGCACTTTCCCTAAGCTTTGATATGCAGAACAGCACCGCATTTGTGGATTCATTGTATGTTATGCCGGACTTTCGGGGGAAAGGATACGGCAGGGCGCTTCTCGAAGAAGCGGAACGTCTTGCGAAGAACCGCGTAAGCACTCTTGAAGCCGAGTTTCTGGATGATGAAAAGAGCGGTCTTATAAAACATTTCGAAACAAACGGATATGCCTGTATTCCGGGCGAGCCGATATATGATTTCGACGTGAAAAAACTTCTGACATCAAAGAAGTATGAGGAGATTATGAAGAGACGTCTCTCCGGCGTTCGGGCAATGGATTTTTCAATGCTCACGGGAGCGCAGAAAAACGTTATCTTCGAGAAACTTCATAGTCACGGAGAAAGGAATACGGCGGACAACACGCTCGGTTTTTCGGACAAACTTTCCGTTGCTATATACAGAACCGATGACATGAGGAGCCCGAGAGCCTGTCTTGTTGCCACTGAAAACGAAGGAATGGTGACCATCGCTCAGCTTTACGGCTCGGGAAAGAACAATCCGAAATTCATCCTTGCGGCGATATTTGGATTCACTTCCGCTTTAAAGAGATGCGGCGGCGCGAAAACATATGACGATATCGCCATGGTTGCGGCCCACCCGGGTGTGAAGGGGCTTTTCGATAAACTTTTCGGAACCCGCCTTAAGCCCACTGAAAGCGGACTTATGCATGCAATTAAACTTATAAACTTTTAGAGATGGATGAGGTGTGATTATGTCAGATATGCAATTAAAAAAACAACAGCAACTGCAGCAGCAGATGCAGCAGCAGAACCAGCAGGTAACACAGCAGAAACAGAACTTGGCTCAGGTTCAGCAGACTGCCCAGGTACAGACACAGGAACAGAAGACCATCGAGGCTGTTGTAAAAGAAAATAAATATCTCCAGAGCCAGAATGATGCGGATCTTGATGCGGAAGGCATGGAAGCTGAATTCGAGCAGATCAAAAAAGAACGTGCAATGGTTGGTCTCGGAAAGCATAACGTGAATTACGACAATTATAAAAAGGAATTCAATAACGGACAGGAATGATCCGTAACGGAAAATAAAGGGGCATTTAATGCAGATCATTAAGACGGTTGACACCGAGGAGATACTTCGCCTTGAAGAGGAAGAAGGATCTTCCATAAGCTTAAAAAAGAGCGAAGGCAAGGCGCAGGTCCTTTCGATTTTTGTACAAAAGGACGATCGCAGGGAGGGAATCGGTTCCACCCTGCTTTTTGCGGCCGAAAATATATTATACGATCGGGGAATAAGAAGCGTTACCGTGGATTTTTCCGATATGATCAAAGGAATGGAAGCATTCTTTGAGAATGCCGGCTACATCATAGAAGAAGGTGCTCCGATAATCTCCGTTAACATGAAAGAGCTTCTTACTTCCGTGACCGCCAGGAAACTTCTGGTGAACGAAGACGATAATCTGAAATTCGTTCCCCTTTCGGAGCTGATGGTTGAACAGCTTGAGGCTCTTATGGACGGAATGGCAAGCTACAGCGTGAACCTTGGCGCGTCTGATATAGCGCGCTTTATACAAGAGGCAAGCGGAGTTGTTTTTGATAAAGAGAACAGACCGCAGGCCTTCATTTTATGTTCCGACGGCGATGAATCCATTCACGTGGATTTTCTTGCGGGAGGAAAGTCCGCGGATCCCAAAACTATTTTGGCTGCAATCCGTGGAATGATGGAGTATGTAATAAACGAAGGCGGAGCAAGGACTTTTGAAACCCTTACTCTTATCGGATGCAACAAAAAGATAACCAGACTTCTCGAACATGTTTTGAAGAAGGGAATCGAGCCGGATACCATAGGACATACTTTATATGCCGAAAGGATCATCACTTCAAAACATGATCTTGAAGATACGGATATTGATGAAGATGAAGACGAGGATATGGAGGATGAATGGCAGGGAGATAAGAAAAGCCCCCATGCAGAGAAACATCCTCTGGAAAATGCCGTGGCACAGACTTTCGGGAGATGCACTCGGTTCGGACGAACAGAAGGTGGAAAGAAAAGCGTCGGCAGGCAGGGCATCCTCGGACAAGATCGCTTTTGAAAAATATGAAGAACTGACGGAAGGCCTTACCATGGATAACACGGTAAGGATAACGGAAGAAAACCTTTCCGATTTTAATACTTATCTTCCCGCGGATGTATATAAAAATATGCCGCGTCCCTTCTATCGCGGGCTGGCGGTCAAGGACGGGGAGGATATTCTTGCAGCGATCGTATGGGAATATAAGAATATCGAAGACGAAGAAGAAACAAAGGCCGAGATAATCTGGCTTGACGGCGAGGATAAGGAAAGTCTTGAAACGGTTATAGAAGAGTTTACAAACGAAATAAGATCCGAAGAAACGGAAGAGTCTTATTTTGAATTCGATGAGCTTCCCGCAAAGCAGAAGAAGGTTCTCCTTGATGCGGGATTCTCCGTAAAAGACGGGGAGAGCAGGGATATAGTAATGAGGGTATCACAGATTGCGTCATTCCCCTTTGCTTCAAAGGCCCCGCTTCCTTATATCAGGAATATCGGAACACTTGAGGATAAGCAGTTTAAACGAGGCATCACGAACAGTCTTTTCCATAAAAGAAAAGGTCTTATGGAAGATATTCTCTTCCTGCCGAAAGGATGGTTTGATAACGAAATTTCGAGCTGCGTCGTAACGGATTCAAAGGTTACGGGCCTGCTTCTTTTGCATAAGAACGAAGAAGAAGAACTTTATGTTGACCTTCTGTTCTCGGTAGGCGCGGAATACAAGATAGATCTTGTAAACCTTATCCGTTTTTCCGTATCGAAGGCGATGGAGAAATACGGTCCCGATACAAAAGTTATAATAAGAAGACATAGCGCCGAGACGGAAGCTCTGGCTAAAACCCTGTTCCCCGAAAAAGAGGGAGAAAAGGTTGTACTCGGCGAGAGGAGGGAAGATTAATGTTAAATATTTCCGAGCTGCATCTTGCATCAATAATAATGGATGCCGCTGCGCTTTTTATACTTATCGGAATGATGGTATATACGGGTATATATAGGAAGCGCGGACACTTTGACGATAAGCTGTTTTCGTCTCTTATCCTGATAACCATAATAATGGCTGCTTCCGACTGTGTCACATATGTTCTGGACGGAAGCACCGTTCCGTTTTCGGCAACGTTAAGTATGTTCTGCAACAACGTATTCTTCATTGCTTTTGAATTATATGCGGGAATGATGGCAGTATACATGGATTATCGTTTGAAAAAGAGCGATAAGCCGTATTTGACCAGGGGATGCATTATAATGATCCCGGCTGTCGCGACATCTCTGGCCATAATCGCAAATAATTTTGTGAATTTCCTATTCTGGGTTGATCCGGCAACGAACGAATATGTTGAATATCCGCTTTATAATATCGTATTTATAGCGCCCTTTATATATGCGGCAATAGTTACGATAGCGGTAATAAAGATAGATGCGTCATCCGTATGGGTGCTCATTCTTCTGATACTGGCAAGAACATTCTCAAGACACTTCCTGCAGGGAGTATCGTCTACGGCGGTGGTATTTGCGATCGGACTTGTATTTTTACATTTGCATTATATGAGACATCCTTTCTACGAAGAATTTGACGTATGATAACACTGTAATTTAGGAGATATATAGAACTATGAACGTATCAACCGAATCAATAGTAACAGTATATGCGGACACGGTGGCCTTTGTTCTCGTACTGGGTCTTTTGTTTATGGCATCCACATTCCGCGGAAAAAAAGATGAAAAGAGCAGCGGGCTCTTTTCACTGCTTAGCGTTTTGACAATGATAAACTCATTCTCAAACGGTATAAGCTATATGCTTCATCATCAGAACCTGGGATGGCCCTTCGCTGTCAGGATGATCATGCCGACTATCGCGGAGTTTTCCACGCTGGCGGTCATGTTTGTCTGGCTTGTGTATATCGATTATAAACTCTACGGAAGCTGGGACCGTACAAAACAGATTGAAAAGATTTTTAGGGTCCCGGTCATCATACTTCTTGTTCTTTCAGTTATAAACATTCCGACGGGAATAATGTTTGAGGTGGCGGAAGACTTTACATTTGTGGCGAAGCCGCTCTTTTATGTTTTCTCCGTTGTTCAGTATGCATACGGAATCCTTCCGATCGTTTCCTATGTACGTTACATTAAGAACCACGGCTATCAGCACTTTTTCCATATCGCCCCGGTTGTTGTTCCGGTGTTTTCCGCAGCGATTTTTACCCTGTTTTCATCGTATTCCGCAAGATCCCTGGGATTTGCCATCGGTCTTGTGTTCCTGTATTTCTCTTTCATAAATCGCTGGAGGTTCGATGATGACGAGACCGGCTATTACAACAGAAAGTATTTGAACCATATCAAGGTTCTCTGCAGGGAAAAAATGGCGGATTATCACAGTGCGATGATATTTGAAGTCAGCTATATGGCGGACGAATTAAAGAATATCTTTAAGACGGAGGTTCCCTCCGACGGAGAGATCATCCGTATAGGGGAAAGAAAACTACTGCTCCTTTCGGAGAGTGCGAATTCTTCCATGATCTCGGCTCTTTCCGATATGATAATGGACGATACGGATGAATTTGATGAAGCGCATCCCGAAGCGCCGATAGATCTTTCGGCATTTTATGTTATACGCAGAAAGAACGAGTCCGCGGAAGATTTTATTTCCCGGATCGAGGGGGATGTGTTGGTGTAAGCCGACGGATGAGGTGGCAAAAAGTGCGGATCTTTGCTTTGCAGGACGATTTTCCGGGAATAGAGGAAGTTGAAAAACTTGTACGCCGTCTTTCGAGTGTTGCGGAAAAGGACGGGTTCTCATCTCCCAAGGAAGCCATGGACTGGTATCTGGCCCAGGATAAAAAAGGCGCTATAATCGGTCTGGATTCACAGAAAAAAATTATTAGAGTAAAGACATTCGGAAACTTTGAAGTCTTTTTGAACGGAGAGACGGTTTCTTTTAAGCGCGCCAGAGCAAAGGAAGTATTGGCATACCTCGTTGATAAACAGGGTACCGGGGCATCCCGTGCGGAAATCTATGCCGCAGTATATGAAGACGAAGAATATGAAAGAAAGCAGCAGAAATCTTTTGATGTTGTAATAAGCAGTTTAAAATCCACTCTTTCGGATTATGGGATTTCTGATATAATAGAGGTTAATGACGGGAGCATCCGCATCATTCCCGAGAAGATAAAATGTGACCTTTATGATCTCCTGGAAGGAGATGAAAGGGCACTTGCACACTACAGGGGCGAGTATATGTCTGCTTATCCCTGGTCCATGATGACGGAAGCTTATATAGATCAAAAATTTGTTAAAAAGGGAGGAAAGTCAGTGAAAACGGACATATACACATTGGATCTAGACGATCTTGAAGCGTTCGGAGAAGAGATTCCCGATAAGATAACGGCGAACGTTAATAAACCGGGATTCTTCACCATAGGAGCCGTCGGTGTAACGGACGGAGGCGAAAAGCTTGTGGGAATGTCGCAGTTTTACATCGATATCACTTCCGAAGGAGAATGTTTCGCGAATCTGATGCATGTATTTGTGGTCGACGGATACAGAAGGCAGGGAGTGGGAACAAAGCTTGTTGACAAGGTTAACAATATCCTTAAGAAGAGCGAGATAAAGATGTGCATTGCCCGGGTTCCCGAGGAGAAGAGCAAGGCAATAAAGATCCCGCTCAAGGATTTCGATAAATTCCTTAAGGAATCCGATTTCTTTATCACAAAGGAAGAGATTGTCGGAGAGACGGAGGAAAAAGACAAGTCAAAGACAAAGAAGTACATCCGGATGACACGTCGGTAAACAAGCGCTCCCCAGCAAACGGGGGGCGTTTTTGATTTGGTGGACATCTGTTGGACTCGTTGTAATATAATGGAGATCGTTGGAGGAATAGTATTATGAAAAATAAAAACGACGAACTCTTATACAAACAGCAGGAAAAACAGGAACCGGTCTTTAAAGTTGAGGAAAAGCGCGAAGACGAATGGGTGGAAGTATCGCGTGAACGTTTCGAGACCCAGACCAATATGGAAAAGCAGCGCATTGCCATGGAACAGCAGCAGCGCTTTGCCATGGAACAGCAGCAGAACCAGACTGCAAACAAACAGCGAAGCAAGACGGCAATGGTGGGCAAGGAGCGCTTCGAAGAAGGAAAGAGCGAAGAATTAAAGTCCAGGATCACGGATTACATAAAGAATACAAAGACTGCAAAGGACGGCAGTTTTCTTACCCATGCTCCCAGCAATAGCCAGTTTAAAAAGCGCTTTAAGGATTATTTTACGGGACGTCTTGACGAGCAGAAGCGTCGTGAAAAGATGTTCAACAAAAAGTCACGTCTCTATCAGAAGACGTTAAATGCAGACCGCGTAAACGAGGCGGAAGCAAATATCAAAGAGGACTTTTCGTATGCCCTCGAACTCTTAAATCAGAACGATCATGAAGAATTATCCCGGGAAGATTTTACGGATTTTGCCGCATTTATCGATAAACAGGCAACGGTCACGGAGAATCTTGATCTTTGTAAGGCTCTTTCAAATTGCGATACGAATGATGATGCCGCATTTGATCTCATAAATGCCCTGACGGAAAAGCTGTTTAAGATAGACATAAGTTCCATTAATCTTGAAACGGATACGGATATCGCAAAGAATGCACCGATGCTGGAAAAGATCAAGGCACAGGTTGCTGCTTTCGACAGTATTACCGCACGGCATGATCTTATTAACAGGATAGATCCGGAGGCTGCGGAAGAGATAAACACAAAGCTTGAATCTCTCCGTACAATAGCGGCGTACTACAGTGTAAAAAAAGAGATCATGAATGACGAGTATTACAGAAGTCATTACAATCATGAACTTAAGAAGGATACAAGAGCGGATATGAAGGCCGACGAACTTAATCTTACGACAAAACTCCTTGAAGCGGATGCGCTTTCCACCCTTATGACGGTTTTTAATAAAAAGGGAAAGAAGGTCAAAACAAAGTACAGGTTCCGTCCTCTTCGTGATGAAAAAACGGAAAAGACCGCTGAAGATTTTTACAAGAAAGTAAAAAGCGCGGAAGAAAGAAAAGCGCTTAAGGAAGGTGAAAAAGACGGCGGATTAAAAATCCTGGAATTTACGGCCACCGATGAAAAATATGCCGAGAAGTTTTCCTCAAAGATGACGGAAGCATCAAGGGAAGTAAAGAAGAACAGACTGAATACCGTTTTATACAAAAAAGATCAGAGTTCAAAAGAGATAAACGAAAAGGAAAATC
>JAFOND010000215.1 GCA_017418645.1 Lachnospiraceae bacterium
CCTTTGTGTTTACCGTGTAATACTGCTGACCGTAATTTCCGGAATCCGCCGGGAAATTGATGGTCATAAAGTTTATTCTGCCCTGGGCATATCTCGCATCCGAACCTGCCTGATAATGCATGTCTATGCCCACCTGTCCGCTCTGTTCCCGGGTTCCCGCAATAACGAACTGTGTTCCGTAATCGCTGGTTGTGCCCTTCATGAGAACGTCCGCGGAAAAATCGCAGGCGGGAAGTTCGTCTCCAAGATCCGCATCATCAAAGGTCCTGCCCGAATATATCCATCTGTATGAACCGTAATTGTATAGGATCTCTCCGCCGCCCGTATCAACAATATCAACATCCGCCTTTGTTTTGCCGGAATGCTCGAAGGTTGCGCCGACAGCCTTTACTCTCCAGGCAACCTTGTCATACTTCCATCCGAGATTAAGAAGAAGTTCCTGCTCGTCGCGGTCCGTTGTGTAGTTATGTGCGCCGGACTCCGCATAGGGATTATATGCTTCATAAAGGGAAACCTCGCCGTCCGAGTAAAAGACTGGATTTCCGTTGTTGTCCCATTTCCAGCCTAGCTTAACAAGGTTTTCGGCTTCGGAATGATTCAACGTATAATAATGGTCGCCGCCGAGGGCATAGGGATTATAAACACGATACACCGGGCTGCCGCTCTTTGCACCGAACCAGCCGATGCCTTCGTCCTCCCAGCCTTCACGCTGAAGCTTGATGTACTCAGCTTCGGATATCGTATAAAAATGTTCTCCCGTGTTATGGTTATACACTCTGTATACCGGAAGTGAATCATAGGGTTCCGCAGCCTGTGCGGGAAGCGGAGCCAAAGAACCGGTAATAAGCGCCGCCGCAAGCATTGTTACAAGTAAGCGTTTTCTGTCTCTTTTTTTCATTAACGTAATTCTCCTTTAGTAATTTTCAAGCATATATTCTTTATCCCCTGATCTTAACCTTCGGAAGGTCGGAGCGCATAATTTCAACATAACGTTCCATCATTTCTTTTGACGGAGTTTTATATATCGGGTTTAAAACCGTTTCCGTCTCGCGGTACGGCTGGAGGAAGTATGGTTCATCGCCCCGTATCCACTTTGCGATTCTTTTTGCATCATCCTCCGTAAACAGCCCGTCGCAGACCGTTGTCCGGAATTCGAAGGGGATGTGGGAAGTCATTAATATTTTAACAGATTCTTCTATCTTCTCAACATCTTTAAAAAACATGTCATATTTTTCCAAAGATGTCTTTATGTCCATGGCTACATAATCCAGAAGGCCTTCGGAGATAAGTTCCGATAACACGGCCGGATTTGTGCCGTTGGTGTCCAGTTTAACGTTTATGCCCAGGGCTTTAACGGCTTTTATGAAAGAACCGTCCCCGCGGTCGCCAAACCATAGAGTGGGTTCGCCGCCTGAAATGCAGAGGCCGGTGATAAGCCCCTTTCTCTTTTTTAAATGTTCCAAAACTTCTTCTTCCGGGATCGGTTCGATGCCGGAGATGTTCTCCACCAGTTCCCCATTCTGGCAATAGGGGCAGCGCATATTGCAGCCCGCGGTAAAGATCAGCGACGCGGTCTGCCCCGGGTAATCGAGAAGTGTAGTTTTTTGAAAGCCTGCTATGATCATGGTTGTGCTCCAATTAATACTTTTCCAATTATAATATGAGAAAAAAACAAATACAACCATAAAACACTGCGCTATACGTATTGCAAAAAATAACATCACATGTTAAAATATTATTACCTATTTGGTAACAAAAACAAAGGCATCGA
>JAFOND010000216.1 GCA_017418645.1 Lachnospiraceae bacterium
CCGCCGTCACGGATATATTTTGTAAGCATCCTTGTATCGATGCCGCTTATTCCGGGGATATTGTTTTCTTCAAGAACTTCCGAGAGGGTTTTTGTATATCTGAAATTAGAAGGTGAATCGTTATAGTCGCGAACGATAAGACCACCGACGGAGGGTACCTTGCATTCATAGTCGTCATCCGCCATACCGTAGTTTCCGATAAGGGGATACGTCATTACCACCGCCTGATCCGTATATGAAGGGTCCGACACGATCTCCTGATAACCCGACATCGAAGTGTTGAAAACAAGTTCAAACACCGCATCCCTTTCTGCTCCGAACGGCATTCCGTAATACTCTTTGCCGTCGCTCGTTATCAGTTTCCGCGTCATTAAAGGCATTTTAAGATCCTCCTCTTATTCGTAACGGTCGATGATTTCCTTCGCTATCTTTTCACGGCTGAGTCTTTCATCCATTGCGCTCTTTTCTATCTTCTTGTGGGCTTCCTCTTCCGAAAGGCCTTCGTTTTGTACAAGAAGAAGTTTTGCGCGGGAGACCAGCTTGAATTCATTCATTTTCTTTTGAAGTTTTTTGTTTTCACTCTCCATCATACGGATCCTTGACTGGGCGATATGCGAAAAATCTATCGCCATCTGAAGGTCCCTTGACCGGACAGGTTTTTCAACGGTTATTATACCGTAATCTCTCGTGTTGTGGTGAACTTTTTCAAAGTGTTCTTCCTTTACCAGAAGAATCACCTGTGTAGTGTTCTTTTCGGCGATGTCTATGGCGACACTCTCCGCGGATTCCATCCTGAGCGGGGAGTTTATAACGGTAATGTCATGATCATGTTCAAGAAGTCTTCGTTTCGCTTCGGCGCCGTTTTTGCACACAAAAACATCGGGGTATCCCTGTTTCTTAAGGATCTCCCGGCAGAATTCGGTTCCTTTATCCGATGCTGATATAAGTAGCACCTGCTCCACTTTGTACTCCTAAAACTTACTGTATTACCGACAGGAATCTTTCCGTGATGTCTTTTAATACCGGATCTTCATTCAGGAAACTGCTCTTCTTTGCGCAGTCCACCGCTTCCTCCAAAGAAAGCGGAAGCTTTTTATATAATTCTTTTTCGCTCTCCGTAAGATGCCTCGAGGATTTATCAACGGGCTCGGGGAGTTTTTCGTTATTGTCTATTCCCGCAAGTCCCGCGCGAAGTATTACGTTAAATGCCATGTATGGATTGATCCCGGAATCCGGTGAACGAAGGATAAAGCCGGTCTTTTCTCCGTTTATAACCGGGATACGAAGCAGTCTTGAACGGTTCTGCATTGACCAGGTAATGTATTTCGGTGCCTCTCCCTGTCCGAATCTTTCATAGGACTGAGTCTTTGTGTTTAAGAAGACGGTGATGTCCCTCATTCTGTTCAGGACGCCCGCCATAAAGCTTTCCGCCATGTCCGGATCCGCTTTCCAAAGGTTGATGCCGTTCTTAAAGAGCGACACCTTAAGATGAAGTCCGTTCCCGCTTTCGTTCGGGAGGGGCTTCGGCGCAAAAGATGCAAATATTCCGTTTCTTGCGGAGATCGCACCTACAACGTTTTTATATGTTATGAAATTGTCCGCCGTACGAAGAGCGGAGTCTTCTTCAAAATCGATCTCGTTCTGTCCCGGACCGTTTTCATGGTAGGATTTTTCCGGGGAGATCCCCATTTCTTCCATGGTAAGACATATCTCTCTTCGGATGTTTTCCGAACGATCCAGGGGCGCGATGTCATAACAACTGCCGTTGTCCCAGGGGATATCCGTCGGGTTATCGTCATCGTCCGTTCTAAAAAGATAGAATTCGGAATTTAAACCTATGCGCGGCTTAAAGCCCTTCTTTTTGCATTCGCATACCGTATCCGAAAGAAGTTTTCTCGGATCGAGATAATACGGTTCCCCGTCTAAGGTTATGACATCGCAGTAAAACCTGAGCACCCTGCCTTCCTGGGGACGCCAGGGGAGGATACGCATGGTATCAAGATCCGGGCGAAGGAAAAGATCCTGATAAACCGGATCGTCAAAGCCCGCTATACGGAAAGAATCAAAATGTTCTCCCCTCTCCGCAGCCTTTTTAAATTCATCCGGCATAACGGAAACGTTCTTCTGATCCCCAAAAAGATCGCAGAACGCAAGACGTATGAATTTTACATCGTTTTCTTCTATAAACTCGAAAACATCATCGATTGTTGTTTCAGACATTTCGTTTCCTCCGAAATCTTTTATTTGACATCCTGCGCATTATAGCATGAATGCGCCAATATTATAACCCCGTATATCCCATTAAATATGAATCGACTTCCCGGGCGGCTGCTTTACCGTCAGCAATCGCCTTGACAACAAGGGATTGTCCCGTATGTGAATCTCCCGCAGTAAATACTTTTTCCTTCGTCGTCTTATGTGTTCCGGAAACTCCCACAAAGTTTGTTCTCTGGTCAAGCTCGGCGCCGATAAGCTTTGCAAATTCCTTTTTCTGTCCAAGGAATCCCGCGGCGATAAGCACAAGCTCCGCCTTTAATTCCTTTTCGCTTCCTTCTATGGGAACCATCATCCTTCTTCCGGTTTCCGGATCCGTTTTGCTTTCCAGAGAAACGGTTACAACGCTCTTAAGCTTTCCGTTCTTATCCTTCTTAAATTCTTTAACCGTGGTCTCATACACTCTCGGATCATTTCCGAAAACGGCGATAGCCTCTTCCTGGCCGTAGTCCATTTTCTTTATGAGGGGCCACTGGGGCCACGGATTGCTCTCTCTTCTTTTTTCCGGCGGCTCAGGCATCATCTCCAGCTGGATCACGCTTTTTGCGCCCTGTCTTATGCTTGTTCCGACACAGTCGTTTCCCGTGTCTCCGCCTCCGATAACAACAACATCCTTATCTTTTGCTGTAAGACCCTTGGGCTTTACGTCTCCGTCCGTATAGAGCTGTCTTGTGGCATCCGTAAGAAAATCAACGGCAAAATATATACCTTCCGCCTCACGTCCCGGAGCGCTGATGTCTCTCGGTTCCGGCGTTCCGGTTGCGATAACGACGGCATCGTAGTCTTTTAAAAGTTCCTTTACGGTGATGTCTGTGCCCACTTCTTTTCCCGTAATAAAGTTGACGCCTTCCTCTTCCATGATCTTAGTCTTACGGTCGATAACCCATTTCTCAAGTTTCATGTTGGGGATGCCGTATCTTAAAAGTCCGCCGACCCTGTCATTCTTTTCGAATACATAAACCTTGTGACCGCGACGGTTAAGATCGTCCGCTGCGGCAAGGCCGGAGGGGCCGGAGCCTATAACGGCAACGCTTTTTCCGGTTCTGTTCTTCGGCGGGTCCGCCTTTGCGATCCCGTTTTCATATGCGTATTCGATTATTGCACGTTCGTTCTCCCGCGTTGTTACGGGTTCGTCATAAAGACCGCAGGTGCAGGCCTTTTCACAGAGCGCAGGGCATACACGGCATGTAAACTCCGGAAAGTTACTCGTCCTTTTAAGACGGTTATAGGCTTCTTCGAAGTTCCCGTGATAAAGAAGATCGTTCCATTCCGGGATAAGGTTATGAAGCGGACATCCGCTTGTCATCCCGAAGATCGCCTCGCCGTACTGGCAGAACGGAACTCCGCAGTCCATGCATCTTGCGCCCTGTTTCTTTCTTTCCTCGAGACTCGGCATCTCATGGAATTCATTAAAGTTTTTTATTCTTTTAAGCGGAGATACGGCCGTTGACTCAACGCGTTCGTATTCCATAAAACCGGTTGCTTTTCCCATTTTTCACAGTCCTCACTTTGTCAGAAGCGAAAATGCTTCGATCTCAGCCTGTTCATGTGACAAACCTTTTTCTTCCATCTTTGCCACGGTTTCTATCATCTTCTTATAATCATGCGGAATGATCTTCTTAAAATGATTTAAGGTGTCCGCAAATTCCGAAAGGATCTTTTTTCCCTTTTTCGAGCCTGTATTCTTAACATGCTCGTCTATGAGATTCTTTAATTCCTGAACATCATATTTGTCCGTAACGGGTTCCAGCGATACCATGTCTTTGTTGAGACGCTTGTAAAGAGTATCGTCAGGATCCAGAACATACGCGATTCCACCGCTCATTCCTGCAGCAAAGTTCTTTCCCACGGGTCCCATGATAACGGCTCTTCCGCCTGTCATGTATTCGCAGCCGTGATCGCCGCAGCCTTCCACAACCGCCGTGGCTCCGGAGTTTCTTACCGCAAAACGTTCTCCGGCAACACCGGATATGAATGCCTTTCCGCTTGTGGCTCCGTACAGGGCAACGTTTCCGACAATTATGTTTTCCGATGCCTCATAACCCGTATTCTCTGGAGGATAAACAATAAGTTTTCCGCCGGAAAGGCCTTTTCCGAAGTAGTCATTGGAGTCACCCTTTAGATCTATTGTAAGACCGCCGGGAATAAACGCTCCGAATGACTGTCCGCCGGCTCCTTCGGCATGAACTTTATATGTATCCTCGGGAAGACTGTCTCCGCATTCTCTTGTGATCTCCGCTCCGAGAAGCGTTCCCAGTGCTCTGTCCGTATTTTTAACGGAAACCGAAACTTCTCCTCCGTCCTTTTTGTTTTTCTTCGGCGAGAGCTTCTTTATCAGTATCTTTTCATCCACCGTATCCGGAAGTTTAAAATCATATACATCCTTTTTCTCGTATACCGTTTCCTGTTTTTTGCTCTCCAGGATCTCGCTCTCATCACCGAGTATCGATGTAAGATCTATCTTTTTGTATATGTCTTTTGCATCCTCGCGGACCTTCAAAAGATCGTATCTTCCCACAAGTTCGTCTACCGTCTTTACGCCCAGCATCGCCATGTATTCACGGAGCTCTTCCGCGATAAACCGCATGAAGTTTACAACATATTCGGGCTTTCCGGAAAATCTTTTCCTAAGCTCCGGATTCTGCGTTGCAACCCCCCCCGGACATGTGTCCTTATTGCAGACTCTCATCATCACGCAGCCCATTGTTACAAGGGGTCCCGTTGCAAAACCGAATTCTTCCGCGCCGAGTATAGCTGCGATGGCAACGTCACGTCCGGATAAAAGCTTTCCGTCCGTCTCTATTATCACGCGGTTTCTGAG
>JAFOND010000217.1 GCA_017418645.1 Lachnospiraceae bacterium
CGTCATACGATAAGCTGATTGAGATCTTTAAGGAAGACATGATAACCCGTATGCCGGTCTACGAGGAAAACACGGACCACATCATCGGCATTCTGAATATGAAAGACCTTCTTCTTCCGAGGGAAGGAGAGTTCTCCATAAGAAACTATCTCAGAGATGCGTTCTTTACATATGAGCAGAAGAACGCCCTGGATCTTTTTATGGAGATGAGGGACAATTCCCAGCCCATGGCCATCGTTCTGGACGAATACGGCGCGGTTGCGGGCCTTGTGACGCTGGAAGATCTTCTGGAAGAACTTGTGGGAGAGATCCGTGACGAATATGATTCCGACGAGGAAGACGATATCGTCTGCACGGACGGCGAAAAGGAGAGCGAATATGACGTTCTGGGTTCGGTGAATCTTGAGGACCTTTGCAACGAGCTTCCCCTTAATTTTACGTCGGAAGATTACGATACGCTGGGAGGATTCCTTGTGGGCGAATTCGACCATTTCCCGGAGGCGGGAGAGACCTATGTTTCTTCGGACGGTGTCATATTAAAGATCACCGCGGCATCCGAAAAGCGTGTGGAAAGGGTACATATACGTTTTCCGATGAATAAGAATGATTTTAAGGAACATCTTAAAGAAAAACAAAAAGAGGCATCCGAATAATATGAAGAAATGGAAATTACTTACGGCAGCAGGATTTATACTTGCGGCGGGACTTATGATCACATCCTGCACGGGCGGCGATAAAAACGCGGTGGCCCGTTATAAGGACGCGGGAATAGACATGATGGCGGAAGGAAACTATGCCGATGCCGTGGAGTCTTTTGACAAGGCGCTGCAGAACACGGGCATGCGTATCACACCGGAGGCCGTGGACATCAATTATTATAAAGCAGCCGCGCTCTGGCAAGGCGGGGATTTTAACGGAGCTGTTTCGGTTTATACGTCACTCATCGAATATGACGATAAAAATCCGGATCCCTATTTTCTCCGGGGATGTCTTTATGCGAACGAACGCGATATAGAAAAAGCGGTTTCGGATTATAAGGAAGCCATAAAGCGGAACGAAGCGGATTACGATCTTTATATCGCCATATACGAGCAGCTTTATGCTCTGGATTTTAAAGACGAGGCAATGACATTTTTAAATCTTGCCCTTGAAGCAGAGAACAAGAGCGATGTTGATTCGGACATCGGCCGCGGAAGGATATATGTATATCTGAACCAGTTTGATGCTGCGGAGAAGGCGCTTTTAAAGGCTAAGGAAAAGGGTGATGCAAGAGCGGACCTCTACCTTGCGGAAATTGCCGAAAAGCAGGGAGATAAGGAAGCCTCCATGCAATATCTTGAGGCATATGCCACCAGCGATAAAAAGACATCCGAATCCCTGGCGGCCCTGGGAAGCCTTCTTATGGAAAGCAAGGAATACGGAAGAGCGCTTGAAACCTTTCAGGAAGCCCTCTCTTTCGAAAACGTGAAGAACGAGAAGGAGCTTAGAAAGAACGAGATCGCGGCCCTTGAATATACCGGACAGTTTACGGAGGCATATCAGAAGGCAAGGCTTTTTGTGGCGGATTACCCGTCGGAAGCGGACGTTATCCGCGAGCTTCCATTTCTCCTTACAAGATTTGAGGGTCCGTACACGAATGAACCACAAGATGTTGTGGAAGAGGACGAAAATAGCGCTAATTAAAGTTTGTGAAAATTGACGAATGTGATTTTCAAAGAATCCCGTAAAATCGTTTGCGGGGTTCTTTTATTTCTTAAGAAATGTTTAAAATACGCTTAAAATCGTTTGTTTGTTTTTTACAAGATGTATGTTTCAACTAATTGCCGAACCACTATATCTTGTATATTTATGTTGAAATTATGCCAAAAGGGTGTTATAGTTTTATCGTTCGTGGGCATGCCGCGGCTTGGAGCATGCCAAAACAAATAATGTAGGGATTAATATATAAGGAGAGTATTGATGTTTCAGGTAGTGAAGAGAGAGGGAGAGATAGCGGAATTTAATCTTTCAAAGATCAATGATGCCATCGCTAAGGCATTCGACGCAACGGAGATGGCATACACGGATGATATTCTGGGACTGCTGTCGCTTCGTGTATCGGCAGATTTCCAGTCCAAGATCAAGGATGATAAGATCTCTGTTGAAGAGATCCAGGACAGCGTTGAGAGAGTTCTCGAACAGGCAGGCTATACGGATGTTGCAAAGGCATACATCCTCTACAGAAAACAGCGCGAGAAAATGCGCAACATGAAGTCTACTATCCTTGATTACAAGGATGTCGTTAACAGCTATGTTAAGGTTGAAGACTGGAGAGTGAAAGAAAATTCAACCGTAACATATTCCGTTGGAGGTCTTATCCTTTCAAACTCCGGTGCCATCACGGCAAACTACTGGCTTTCCGAAATTTACGATCAGGAGATCGCGGATGCGCACAGAAATGCGGACATCCATATCCATGATCTTTCAATGTTAACGGGTTACTGCGCAGGATGGTCCTTAAAGCAGCTTATTAAAGAAGGACTGGGCGGTATCTCCGGAAAGATCACATCCGCTCCCGCAAAACATCTTTCCGTACTCTGCAACCAGATGGTTAACTTCCTCGGTATCATGCAGAACGAATGGGCGGGCGCACAGGCATTCTCCTCATTTGATACATATCTTGCTCCTTTCGTAAAGGCTGATAACCTTACTTATGAAGAGACAAAGAAGAGCATCGAATCTTTCATATACGGTGTAAACACTCCGTCAAGATGGGGAACACAGGCTCCCTTTACAAACATCACTCTTGACTGGACCGTTCCCAACGACCTTGCGGAACTTCACGCGATCGTCGGCGGAAAAGAGATGGACTTCAAATATAAAGACTGCAAGAAGGAAATGGACATGGTTAACCGTGCGTTCCTTGAAGTCATGATCGAAGGCGATGCAAACGGACGCGGATTCCAGTATCCGATCCCGACATACAGCATCACACGTGATTTCGACTGGTCCGAGACGGAGAACAACAAGCTTCTCTTCGAGATGACAGCAAAATACGGTACGCCGTACTTCAGCAACTATATCAATTCGGATATGGAGCCTTCGGACGTTCGTTCAATGTGCTGCAGACTTCGTCTTGACCTTCGTGAACTCAGAAAGAAATCCGGCGGATTCTTCGGTTCCGGAGAGAGCACGGGATCTGTCGGCGTTGTAACGATCAACCTTCCGAGGATCGCATATCTTGCGGAAAACAAAGAAGATTTCTATAACAGACTTGACCGTCTTATGGATATCTCCGCAAGATCCTTAAAGATCAAGAGAGGCGTTATCACAAAGCTTCTTGACGAAGGACTTTATCCCTATACAAAGAGATATCTCGGAACCTTCAATAACCACTTTTCGACAATCGGTCTTATCGGTATGAACGAAGTTGGTCTTAATGCAAGCTGGCTCGGAAAAGATCTTACACACGAAGAGACACAGGAGTTTGCAAAAGAGGTTCTTAACCATATGAGAGAGCGTCTTTCCGATTATCAGGAACAGTACGGCGATCTTTACAACCTTGAGGCTACACCGGCGGAATCCACAACATATCGTCTTGCAAAGCATGACAAAGACAGATATCCGGATATCGTTACGGCAGGCTCAATGGGAGATACACCGTATTATACAAACAGCTCTCATCTTCCCGTTGAATTCTCAAGTGACATCTTTGATGCCCTTGACATTCAGGACGAGCTTCAGACTCTTTACACAAGCGGAACCGTTTTCCATGCATTCCTCGGCGAGAAGCTTCCGGATTGGGAAAGCGCAGCAAGACTTGTAAAGACAATTGCTGAAAACTACAAGCTTCCGTATTACACAATGAGCCCGACGTATTCAGTTTGCAAGAACCACGGATACATCACCGGCGAGCAGTATACATGCCCCGAGTGCGGAGAGAAGACGGAAGTTTATTCAAGAATTACGGGATACTATCGTCCGGTTCAGAACTGGAACGAAGGCAAGATCCAGGAATACAAGAACAGAAAGCTTTATGACATTGCAAATTCTAAGCTTAAGAAGATAGATCCTTCCAAGATGCCGGCAAACAATACTTCTTTCATGGCAGAGGATACTCTTTCACAGACAACTCCGATAAAGAAGAAGGATCCGGTACGTTACCTCTTTACAACAAAGACATGCCCGAACTGCGCGGCTGCAAAGGAAATGCTTTCCGATGAAGAATATGTCCTTGTTGATGCCGAAGAGGAAAGAGAGCTTACGGAACAGTTTTCCGTAATGCAGGCTCCGACACTTGTTGTGGTTGACGGAGA
>JAFOND010000218.1 GCA_017418645.1 Lachnospiraceae bacterium
GGCGCGCTTATTGTTATTCAGGATGATGTTGGTCTTAACGAATATGAACGTACGGGAATAGAAGTTGACGCCACTCTTACAAGACAGCTTCTTATAAACATATTTGAGAAAAATACTCCGCTTCATGACGGAGCGGTTATCGTCAGCGGAAACAGGGTGACGTTCGCAACCTGTTATCTTCCGCTTTCGGACAATAAAGAATTTCCGAAGGAATTCGGAACAAGACACAGAGCGGCTCTCGGAATAAGCGAGAAGTCCGATGCTTTTACGATTATAGTTTCCGAAGAAACCGGAAAGGTTTCCTATACAAGGCGCGGTAAGATCACAACAGACGTAACTGCGGATGAGCTTACGGCTGCCTTAAAGGACCTTCAGAATGAGGATATGAAAGATATTAAGAAGGGAGGCGATCCGGATGGCAGAGAAGATAAAGAACCTTCTGTTTAATAATATCGGATATAAACTGCTTGCCCTTTTGTTTGCAATAATACTTTGGTTTGTTGTGGTCAACCTGACAGATCCGAGCCGTACCCAGGCATATACGGTACAGGTTGAGATAGAAAATCAGGAAGCGCTTTTGAACGCGGGAAAATATTACAATGTTGTTGAAGGTACGGGTACCGTAAAATTCTATGTTACGGGAAAAAGATCCGTGATAGATAAACTTACAAATGAGGACTTTATGGCGGTTGCAACCATTCCCGACTCAGATTTTTCCGAGTTTCAGGGGGAAATCCAGGTCGAGATTTTTGTAAGCGCATCAAAGTATGCTAACCAGATTTCCATCCAGCCGGTAAATAAGAAATTAAAACTTATGATCGGCGACAACCAGAACAAGAATTATGATGTGGTTGTGAAGACAAACGGTGAACCCGCATCGGGTTTTGCAATCAACAGTGTTCTTGCCAATCCCAGCAGGATCTCGCTTTCGGGACCCGACAGGGTAATGGAAAAGATTGACAGCTGCGTATGTTATATAGACGTTGACGGCGCGAATTCGGATGTACTTCAGGATGTTCCGGTGGTATTTTTGGATGCGGACGGAAATGCAATAGAAAATACATCGGAACTTGAAATGAGTTCAGAACTTATAAACGTTACCGTTGATATAGTAAGTGTTAAGACAGTATCCATTAAGGTGGAAACTTCGGGAACATTGCCGGAGGGATACGAACTCGACAAGATAACAACAAGTCCTCCGGAAGTTGCGATAATGGGCGAGTCCGATAAACTTAACGACGTTACGGAGATAACGATACCGGAAAGTGTGATCTCTCTTGATAATCTTACAACGGACCTCTCCACAACGGTCGATATTAACCTGTATCTTCCGGACGGAGTTGTTTTGAAGGATAAGTCCAATGCCAGCGTGAAGATAGAGGTCAAGCTTATGGAAAAGGCGGAGAAAGTCATAAGCCTTCCTGCCGAAAAGATAACACTTAGCGGTAAGAGCGAAGACTATGAGTATGCATTTGATGCGGAGAGTGTTGACGTTACGGTGCACGGCCTGCAGAATACTCTCTCTTCGTTATCGGCGGATAATATAACATCATCCATAGATTGCAGCGGACTTCTTCCGGGAAGTCATACGCTTACACTTGAAACCGAGCTTCCGGAAAACGTTACGGCGGATCCTGCCACCGTAAAGATCACGGTTTCCGAGAAAGAGACACAGCAGGAAGGAGATTAAGAAATGTTAAACGTAGAGAAATATCAAAAGAATCCGGTGCTTAAATTTCCCGAGAGAACATGGCCGGACAAAGAGATCGAAAAGGCTCCGATATGGTGTTCCGTGGATCTTCGAGACGGTAACCAGGCGCTTATCGAACCGATGAACGTTGAGGAAAAGATGGAGATGTATGAGCTCCTTTTGAA
>JAFOND010000026.1 GCA_017418645.1 Lachnospiraceae bacterium
AACGATACAAAGCACCGTCTTGCAGATTATATTCAGTGAAAAGAAAGAACCTAAAAGCAGTGTAAATGCCATAGCGCCGGCATACAGTATAAGCGTACGTTTTATTGAGAAAACATATCCGTATCTTTTAAGCTCGTCCGACAGATTTCTTTTTTCCAAGATAAGTCCCCCTTTCTACTTCCGCCATGATCGCGCGTACACTCTCTTCCCTAAACTTTCTCAGAGACTCGTCCTCCGAAATCGTTACCTCGTTCTTTATCATCGGAGAGAAGAGTTCGGAAGGGCTGTCGATCACAGATGAAGATTTATTGTTGTCGCACGAAAACGGATCTTCAATTCCCGCTTCAGCAAATCTCTTTTTATATTCATCCGGTAATTCTTTTGTAAGCACCTCTCCGTCATCCGCTATCATAAGAAACTTATTGTCCTTTCCTTCACGGTAAAACAGTCCGACCTGATCAATGAATCGTTTAACCTCTTTCCTTCCTCCGGGGAGCCTACGCTCTTTTCTTCGTATCATTACCGCGATATCAAGAAACATATAGATATCATTTTCCATGCGGGAACCGGAGCCGTCGCGTCCTGCCATATTCAGCATTCTGTCCGGAACCTTTCGAACATCATCCGTATGTAGGGTTGTTATTCCTTTTACGCCGGTGGAAAAGCCTTCGATAAGGTACATTACTTCTTTTGAACGGACCTCCGAAAGGAACATCCACTTCGGATTCAGACGCAGACATGTTTTTATCGCCGCGGTATAGTCCATGGTTTCTCCGACTTTAAGTTCAATGCAGTCGTGGTCCGGATTAACTTCCGCATAATGCCATTCGGGAGTGTCTTCTATCGTAATAACACGGTCATTAACGGGGATAAATCCCGAAAAGTATTTTGCGCATTCGGTTTTTCCCGCGCCGGGTTCTCCCGTGAAAGTCATACAGCAGCGTATCTTTATACAATTCTTTAAAAAATCGTGTATTTCCCTGCTGCAATATCCGGAACTTATCATTTCTTTCTCCGAAAGCCGGACTTTCGGGAGAGACTTTCTTATACAAAAACTCCTTCCCGAAATTGCCACCGATTCATGAACGATGGTTATCCTGAGTGTATCCGTTTCCGCTTCCAGAACGGGATTCTGTTTGTGAAAAGGACGGCTTACTGTATTTGCCACACGCTTTGTAAACTGCTCCACAAAGGCATCGTCAAGAACCGTATCCTCACAAAGATAACGGTTGTTGCGGCTGTTTGTGAGCCAGAGTTCTTTGCCGTTATAATCGACATCCGTTATATCCTCATCCAGGACATAAGGATAAAGCGGGCCGAAGTACTCGCTTTCGTTTTCTATGTTTTTTTCTTTTTCTTCCATCTTACGTTTTCCTTTCCGTTTATGTTAATCACCTGCCGGAAGGGTTCCGGGAGAAAGGTTTGCAAGATCCGAAGCCTGTGTAAAAAATGAATCCAATAGTTTTGTGAATGCTGCGCCGACAACCGATCCTTTATCGCTTCCGATAAGCGCCGTGATAAGGATGAGAAGCGCAATGATTGCTACTACCGTAAGAAGAGCCGGTCCGTATTCTTTGAGAATTTCGTGCATAAAAATATACCTCCTGTTAACAGGCGGCATCACACAAAAATGAACCCTACGTTCCTGATCTGTTTTTTGGATGTGTAGAGAGATATTAGCACTATTTATTTTATATTGCAAGGATTAAATTTTAAATCTTCCACCCGTATTTTTTCAAGTCCACTTTCCCATCCGTAACTTCAATGCCTTCCGCTTCAAGTAATCCCTTCTGTACTCCTGCCCCTCCGAAAACAAATTCCTGCGCAAGTTCCCCTTTAGAATTCACAACCCGGTAACAGTGTATGTTTTCGGGATCCGGATTTTTATGAAGCGCATTTCCCACAGCACGCGACATCCTTGGATTTCCAGCAAGTTTTGCGACCTGACCGTATGTCGCAACATGCCCGTACGGAATCTTCTTTACCGCTTCATATATCCTTTTGGTCGGACTGTCGCTTATAAGATCATAGCTTTCCGCTATCATCATTTTTATATCCTTTTCCGGGATGCTCCCGTCAAGGATTATCGTATTCCAGTGTTCTTTGTTCTGATGATAACCGGGCTGAACAGATTTGTAGATATCCCGCCAGAAATACGCCTTTGTGGGATCAACCTTTACGTTCAGATTAATATACCCGTCTTTTTCGTACGTCCAGAGAAAAGCTTTTTTGTTTCCTTTGTACCGTATCAGCTGCCAGTTATCGTCATGAAAAGGCGCATCCTGATATGTATCGGGAAATGACAGCCCATATTTTAATGCTTCTTCGCGAGACGTCATACTCATTCTTTCACCGACCTCTAGTTCATTTTTATCTCACCTGTCTATAACTATTGTCACCGGACCGTCATTTTCGGAGGAAACCTTCATATCCGCTCCGAATTCGCCTGTTTCAACATGGAAACCGCGGTCCATGCATTCTTTTATCACCAGCTCATAAAGTGGTATTGCCTTGTCCGGTCTTGCCGCATCCGAAAAACCCGGGCGTCTCGATGATACATCCGCGTACAGCGTGAACTGGCTCACAATAAGGATTGCTGCACCGGCATCGGAAGGACTGACGTTCATCTTCCCGTTTTCATCTTCAAAGATCCTTAGTCCGCATATCCTGTCCGCCACCCATTTTGCCGTCTCTTCCGTATCGTCCTTATGGACTCCGAGAAGAACAAGAAGCCCTTTATCTATGCTTCCCGAGACCGCCCCGTCAATAACAACGGACGCATTGTTTACTCTTGTTACAACTGCTCTCATTTCTTTTTATGCTCCTTATTCGCAAAATAAAGCGGGATAAACGTAAGCGGAACCAGTATCGCTCCCGCAAAGAAAAGCGTGTTGGTGGGAAGATATTCCTTAAAGCCGTATTCGTCTATAAACTCTCCGCTGCGTTTTATAATGGGATTTGATATCAGCGGCGCAACGATCATCGGGATGAGTACAAAGAAGATGATGTGAATACCTTCAAACTGTCCTCTTGAATCCTCCGGATAAAGCATCTTTGACCAGACCGTGATCGTCTGCAAAAACAATATATAACCGATTCCGATAAAGAGTATCGCGCCAAGGAAAAGCGGATTAAAGACCGTTGTTATATCAACGGTTTCCGGCTTAACGAATACCGCGACAATAATAAGTCCTATCATGTTTAACGTTACCGCAAGGGCAATAAGAAAAGTGAGCCTGTCTCCTCTTATCATTTTAATTCCCGGTATTGTTGCGAGCATCGCCAACGCAAGCCCGATTCCTTCGATCAGTCCCATGGTGTCAGGCGTAAATCCGAGGTAATAGATCATGAAATTTCCGAGATGCGTAAAATATACGTTAAAGGATATAAAATAGACCGTAAACATAAAGTTTACGTAAACCAGTTCCCTGTGTTTTAAATATTCTTTTACATTCAAAATGCTGAAGAACTGCTGTGAAAACGTTCCGCGCTTTGAGGGTCTGATATCTTCCGAATCCTTAAGAATAAATATAGATACGATTCCCAATATTATCAGTGCTCCTCCTATCACGGAAAACAGTCTGATATAATTATCGTCCGCACCCACAAGAATACCTCCGAGAACCGTTCCAACAATAGTGCCGATTACCGGCTGTACGGCAAGTGCGGCGCCCAGCTGTCCTTTGTTATCATCATTCATGTGGTCATTTATCCATGCATTAAAACCGACATCGTTTCCCATGGATCCGAATAGACTCATAACGGAATCGGCCGCTACGACAGCGATCAGAATTCCGATAAGTACACTGCCTTCTCCGGCGCCTTTTATAAATTGTGTAAACCCGAAAACAATGGTAAAAACTCCCCAGAGAATATATCCGATCGAAATAATTCTTTTCCTGTTTCCCATTCGGTCCGAAACACAGCCGAACAAAAAGGTTGAAACCGTTGTTGCCGCCGCTGAGATTGCAAGCATCCATGAGATTATGATGGGATCTTTCGCTATTTTTGCATATACGAACGTATTGAACCACTGGTTTTCCATATTCCAGCAGAGCTGACCGCTTATTCCCAGTGCCCATACCAGAAACCAGAACACGCCTTTGTTTTCCTTTTTCATGAGATTTATTCCCCCCAAATGATTAACGGGAGCCCGCAGGCTCCCGTTTTACTTTCCGTTTAATATGCAAGATCCGCGTGAGTGTATACCTTGTAGTTTTCTATCTTATTAAGCAAGGTCTGCGGTATATCCGCTCCGCTCATAAGATACCGTAACGCTGTCTTCTTGTCCTGCTCCTCCGCAGAATTCCTGTACTCTCCGGCAAGCAGGCCCAGTCTCCTTGCGTATTCAAGGTTTTCCTGTGACATCTTTCTCCCCCTTCTCTCAGAATAAAAACGGATTTTATGGTGTGTGTTCACCGGAAAGCATTATAGCATATATACAAGATATTGTGTAGTATTTTTTTCATCTTACTATATATGTTGATTTTTCAAGGTTTCCCGGTTTTTTACTCAGCCAGGCTTCCTTTACGTATGTTTTCCCGTATGATCTTATCCGTAATTTCATATAGTTTTTCCGATCCAAGCTTTGTCCTTTCCTGCCTCTTATAAACCATATCCGCAGAAACGCCATGTTCCTTCCAGTCTCCGCCGCCGTTACTGTTGTTTAAGATCAGCGGCTGAAGATTATCCATTGCACGGGCAAACTTCGCCTCCGGTGTCTGAAATTCTTCAAACTCATCAAACAGTGCGATGAGCTCCGCTTTCTGATCTTCCGGAAGCAGGGAGAAGATTCTTTCTTTTGCTGCATCTTCCCTGGCTTTTTGAGTCGTCTTACCTTCCGGGTCATACGCATATGTATCTCCGGCGTCAATTTCCACAATGTCATGAATGAGGCACATCAGCATAACTTTTGCAATATCCACTTCTTCGTTTGAATATTCGCGAAGAAGATATGCCATTATTGCCATATGCCATGCATGTTCCGCATCATTCTCGTTTCTTCCGTGCTGTGAAAGGTGCGTTTGACGAAATACGTTTTTTTCTTTATCGATCTCAAGAGAAAAATCCAACTGTTTTTTTAATCTTTCATCCATAAATAAACTCCTGCTTACCATACAAACGGTATGACTCTATGTTTAACTTTTGTTTTATATTCCTTATATCCGTCAAGACCTTCTTCCAATACCTTCTCTTCATTTTTTATCCGTTTTGCAATAATGGGAATGTAAAAAAGAAGGATTACAAAAGAAATCGGTGATCCGAGTACTATTCCCATGGGCAAAAACAGTAAAAGCGTTGCGGAATACATAGGATGACGTACGATTCCGTACAATCCCGTATCTATTACTTTTTGATTTTCCTGTACCTCAACAGTTCTTGAAAGATAAGTATTTTCCCTTAACACCTCGGCATACATTAAATACCCCAAAAGAAAGATCACAGCCCCGATAATTACCACAAAGTTCGGTAGCACAATCCATGAAAAGCGAAAGTTCAGACCTGCTATAACAAAGGCAGCCAAAAACATGATCCCGCTGAGCGCAACCACTGCCTTCTGTTCCTGCTCATCTTCTTTTGCATTTAGTCTCTTTTCAAGAAGTTTTGGGTTTTTCACCATCAAAACCAAGCCGCCAATAAACATGGGAATAAACAACACAGCGATCAAAAGCCAACCGTTCCAAAATTTGATCGTACCCGCAGGAACAAACAAAAGAAGCGCAAATAATATCAAACCCATAAAAAATTTAGCCATTGCCTGAGCAAACAGTTTTTTCGTCATACTTCCATCCTCACCGGTTCTTTTCAATCCATTCGACCGCAAAATCCACCAATTCACGTTGCTTCATCAGTTTTAATTCCGCATCGCCGAGTAACTGTCTGTTTACAACATGCTCCGTTTCAAAAGACTTTCCGATATCTATAAAGTCTTCCCCGTCGACAAAAAGTGTTTCATACTCTTTCCAGACACGCTCACCATTTTCCATGACCGCACTGTGTTCAATGCATACATGCTTGCCGGGATATTCCGCGCGAGCATCGGCCAAATGGAGAGACGTATTCTTGTCATGATCCACTCCCATCAATAGTACCTTCCCATCAAGTTCATACAGTTTCCCGATGGGAGATCCGTCTCCGAATATATTTGAAAGATCATGATTCTCGGTCAGATACTTTGCATTCCTGCCCCATGCAGCTACAGATCTTGCAGGATGATCGCTTCTTATTGTACCTGGCCAGGAACGAAACATTTCCGAAACAGCACCCATTGTATTTGTAGGAGTAATCGCTTTGTCATATGCGGGCCAATTTTCGCGGATCCTGTCCCAATCGGCCTCATCGGCGTCCCAATGTACTCCTGTTTCGGGATCAAGATTTTTCCATGACTGTGTCGGCATCATGACCGTTCCTTCGGGTCCTACCACTTCTATCAACGCCTCTATAACAGTCTGAGCGCCGCCGCACACATATCCGATCCGGCTTAATGAAGCATGAACCATAACCGAATCGCCATTCTTAAGTCCAAGTGCCGTCAGTGCATCCACTATGTCCGCCTTTATAACCGTTTTCATTATTATTGTATTCTCCTTAATAATTTTAATCCCTTATCCTTCGCAATTCCTCAACAAAACTGCCGAATAAATCTTCCTCCCACATAAGGTGCGGAGAATTCTCTCCTCCTCCGTTGGTACTGCGACGCATAGCGGCATATGTGCTTTCATCCGCATCTGCGATATCCATGGGATAAATTTCTATTCCGACAGCGTTACATTCCTTGCAAAAACTTACTATAGAATTCTTGCCGGAATCGGCGGCCGAAATAAGACGATCCCTAAAGTCATCATCCGCTGTTGCTTTTTCTTTAATCTTGTCAAAAAGAATATTTAACTGCATATTTTCACCTGTTTAAATCAAATGTGCATGCATTTCCATTCTTCCGTCTGAATGACGTTTTCCGGAAAGCTTAACGCTGTGGATACCATCATCAATTTTATACTCTTCGTTAATATCCGTATCTATTCCTGCCTGACGAAGCATCTTGGTAAAATCCCCTAATATGCCCGGCATAATCGTTGAGAATATTCGCAGACCTTCCGCTTCGCCGTAAGTCTTTTTACACTCCTCCAGTAATTCATCCATACAATTCTTCTCCATCCCCGATCTATACCACAGTCAAAGAATCCGGTTCTACGTGGCTCCGAACCCCTGATGCATAGCAATGATTTTCACCTTTTTTCTCAAAAATCATTGCTTGTACGCCTTTTTTCTCTCCGGATTCGGCTCAAATAGCAATGATTTTTACCTTTTTCTCAAAAAATCATTGCTCTTACTCCTTTTTTCTCTCCGGATCCGGCTCAAATAGCAATGATTTTTACCTTTTTCTCAAAAAATCATTGCTCTTACTCCTTTTTTCCCTCCGGATCCGGCTCAAATAGCAATGATTTTTACCTTTTTCTCAAAAAATCATTGCCTCTAGACACATAAGTTTCCTTCAGCTCCGCTTTAAATCAGTTCCCCAGTAAAATGCTGTATCTCATGCTGTATTATCTGCGCGGTGTATCCCGAATATTCCCCGTGTTGAGGTATAAAATCGCGATCAAGATAATCCACCTCGATCTCTTTATAACGAGTACATGATCGTACACCATCAAGCGAAAGGCAGCCTTCCTCCGTTTCGTATTTTCCGGATTTCTTTGTAATTACCGGATTGATCATCGGAATAATAAAAGGTCCGACAGCAATAACTATGATCTGCTTCTTCTCCCCGATCATATTTGCTGCCATCCCGACACATCTGTCTCTGTTCGCTTTTAATGTATCCATAAGATCCGTGATAATCTCTTTATCCTCTTCCGTGGCAGGTTCGGATTTTTGCTGAAGAAAAATCGGATCCCTGACAATCTGTTTTACCATTTTATAACCTTTCTTTACTTCACATAATCCGGGTCGATCCGGATCATTTCCGCTAGCGCTTTATTTCTGTAATTCAGATCATCGCGAACAGTAAAACCCTGGGCTTCCCAAAAAGCATTCCCACCCTCGTTCTTTTTAAATGCAACAAGGAGGACCTTATTAATCCCCTCTTTTTTCAGTGCATCGACAGCAAGATCCACAAGGCGCTTACCTATTCCCATTCGCCTGCAATCCGGTGACACGCATGCGTGCTGAACTATTCCTCTTCTTCCGTCATGCCCGCATAAAATGACACCGACAACCTTATCATCAAGAACTGCAACATAAGACGTGTCCGGATTTCTCTTAAGGTATTTCTCAATCCCTTCACGTGAATCATCTTTATCATTAAGGCCGTTTCCACACTTGATCCAAAGATCGTATGCAGCTTCATAGTCATCAATTGTCATAAGTCTGTAATCCAACATATTTTTATCCCTTCATAATGGTTATTCGCAGGAAGTATTCTATCACAAATACCGGACATCTTCCAACATATCTGTAATTATCCGACATCTTGAAAAAACGTAAAATGTGGGGTATTATGCGAAAAGAAAGGATAGAAAGACCATGAAAGTATCTGTTATAGGTCCCGCAATCGTAGACATACTTGCAGGACCGGTGGATAAAAAAATTTTTGATAATAAATCAAATCCAATGGATAATATAATGCAGTCGTATGGCGGAAATGCGCTCAATGAGGCTGTGGTTTTAAGAAGACTCGGTACGGATGTTGAACTGATCTCGAAAGTCGGGGACGATGAGGCAGGGAAAAGTATTGTAGGCTTTTTGAAAGAAAATGGCTTGGATACTTCAAAAGTAGCCGTAGAAAAAAATCTAAGGACGGCTGTAAACATAGTTCTTGTTGATGTAAAAGGTGAACGGTTGTTTTTGACGGATCCAAACACTAATCTAAGAAAACTTAAACTCAATGATATAGAAAAGCATATCCCGGATATGGGAGATATCGTTTGCTTTCCCTGTATGTTTACATCCCCGCTTCTCGGCAT
>JAFOND010000219.1 GCA_017418645.1 Lachnospiraceae bacterium
GTTTTCCGGATATGGTGACGCAGTGCGAAAGCATCATACTCCCCGGAAAGCAGGATGCATTTTACAGATATTCAAAAGGCGGGGCGGAAAGGTTCTTCGAAAGCTACGGGCTTTCGTCCCGCGTAAAGGAGGTGTTTTTGCCGGATTCACTGGGCGGGCTTCCGGACAGTGATTATAAAATGGAGGAACTTGTAAGGGGAAAGCTTAATAAATGGATGAAAGAAAACTGGAATTAAGGGCGCGGATCCTGGAAAGGATAGATCTTTCAAAGGACATTTCCGACGAGGAGATACTCCTTCTTATAAGGGAAGAGATCGTACGGCTGGGGCAGGATATTCCCCTTCCGATATCGGAAAGAAAGCGGCTTGAAAGGGAACTTTATAACTCGCTGAGAAAGCTTGATATTTTGGAGGATCTTTTATCCGACGAAAGTATAACGGAGATAATGATAAACGGTCCGGACAATATTTTCATTGAACGGGGAGGTATTCTTCGTGAGAGCGGGCTTCGGTTTTCCTCCTCGGAAAAGCTTTCGGATGTTGTTCAGCAGATCGTTTCGGAAAACAACCAGGCGGTAAACGAATCCATACCCATCGTTGATACCAGGCTAAAGGACGGCTCACGCGTTAACATTGTTCTTCCGCCGGTTGCCGTTGATTACGCGATAATCAGTATCCGTAAATTTCCGAAGGAAAAGATGACAATGGAAAAATTGGTGGAAAACGGGAGTATAAGCGCTGAGATCGCGGACTTTCTACGGACTCTCGTGGTTTCGGGGTATAACCTTTTCATTTCGGGTTCCACAGGCGCAGGAAAGACAACGCTTATAAACGCGCTTTCCGACTATATCCCGAAAGAAGAACGGGTCATCACAATAGAAGATTCCGCGGAACTACAGCTTCGCGGGATAAGGAACCTTGTTCGTCTGGAGTCCCGGAATGCCACTCTCGAAGGCAAACTGGAGATCACCATAAGAGATCTTGTAAAATCCGCCCTTCGAATGCGTCCGGACAGGATCATCGTTGGGGAGTGCCGCGGCGCGGAGGCTCTTGACCTTCTGCAGGCAAACAATACGGGACATGACGGCTCCCTTTCCACCGGGCATGCAAACTCCAACCGGGATATGATATCCCGCCTTGAAACCATGGTGCTTATGGGGATGGATCTTCCGATTCCCGCGATCCGCTCCCAGATCGCATCCGGTTTTGACATCTTTGTGCATATAGAAAGGATGTCGGACAGGACCAGGAAGATCACGGAGGTTTCGGAGGTTGACGGTATTAAAGACGGCGAAGTCAATCTTCGCCCCATATATTCATACGATTACGGAGAAAGGACATGGCGAAAAGAAAACGAACTCCTGCACAGGGAAAAATTAATAAGGAGAGCATCCTGATACTTTTGGTGTCTATTGGTATTACGGGTATCATTGCATGGCTGTTTTACAGATCATATTTCGGGCTTGTTGTATTTCCTCTCGTGCTCCTGATAACACGTAAAAAGATGCGGGGATCCTTTGAAAAAAAGCTTGTTTCAACCCGGCGCAGGGAATATAAGGAGATGCTTCTTGCGGTATCGAACTCGCTTGCGACCGGGTATTCCGTGGAAAATGCCTTTAA
>JAFOND010000220.1 GCA_017418645.1 Lachnospiraceae bacterium
CAACGGAAATGATATCGTAACGGTAACTTGCCCCACAAAACTTTTCGGCGTTTGGTCACCGGTAAAAAAGCAGGCGCCCTTTGTATGCATCGAACCCTGGTACGGGCGATGTGACAGAGTGGGTTTTAATCAAAAACTCGAAGAGAGAGAATACGGAAACATAATGGACAAAGGCGAATGTTTTAACGGCGGATATGAGATGATTTTCTGTTGAAAAAACTCGCTGTTCCAAGTATAATTAACATCGTTGGTGCATTAGTGTTTTTGGAGATAATAGAATGAAAATTAAATGCGATTATTGTAAACAGATGATTGATGAGGGCCTGGAAAAATGTCCCCATTGCGGCGCGACGATTAACGCCGTAAACCGTGTTGCATCCGAGCAGCCGAAGACCATAGAAGAACTGCAGGAATGGTATAAGGCACATAACCTTCCGCCTGAAGAAACAACAAGATTCTTCATCGGAAAGGATATTAAAGAACCAAAGGCTTTCGGTATTTATCAGGCAGAAGACGGAGATTTTGTCGTATATAAAAACAAGGCCGACGGAGAACGTGCGGTCCGTTACAAGGGCGTGGATCAGGGCTATGCCGTTAACGAACTCTACCAGAGATTAAAGGCGGAGATCGCGGACCAGAAGTCCAACGGAGTTCCGGTAAACCGTTCCGGCGGGGGTAAAAAAAACAATAACTCCGGCGGCGGATGCCTGACATCTTTATTGGGGTCACCGCTGGTTATTATATCTGTGGTATTCATTATCATATGTGTCCTGGTTGCGATCTTCGACCATTCGCCATCTCAGGGATATTACAGATATAACAACAGGGATTATTATTATCAGGATTCCGACTGGTATGAATATGATGACGATACCGATTCCTGGCTCCGGGCGGATAATGAATCCGAACTTAAAGACTTAATAACCGATGACACCCAGAGCGAATACAGCTACAGCGGACATACCGGTTCAAGTTTTGAAAGTTCATCATGGTACGATGACGACGATGATGATGACAGCTGGTACGATTCCGGATCCAGCGATGACAGTTGGGATTGGGATTCCGACAGTTCGTGGGATTCCGGCAGTTCCTGGGATTCGGGGAGTTCCGACTGGGATTCCGATTGGTGATAAGAAACTGAACGGTTGATAGGACTGTTCATTATATAAAGAGGGGGATAATTAAATATGGGAACGTTACAGATTGAGTCGCCGGGGACTCTGCATCTTGCGTATCAGCAATTTGCGGATCACGTGACAAGAAAAGTCCAGGCGACGCCGAGGGGGGTCTGTCCCGTCGACCTTACGCTGAATGCTCTTCGCATGAGTCATGTTGAGTCGTGCGGAAAATGTACACCATGTCGTATCGGTCTTGCAAGACTCGCCGATATGATAGAAGAGATCCTGGACGGAGAAGGGGACGAAAATTCCGTCAAGGAGATAGAAGAACTTGCAAATGTCATCAGGGATACCGCCGATTGCGCAATAGGCTATGAGGCGGCTAACCTTGTCTTAAACAGTCTCAAATATTTCCGTGAAGATTATGAAAGGCATGTAATAAAATCCTACTGCCTTTATACAATGGATAACGCGATCCCGTGTGCCGCAATATGTCCCGCGCATGTTGACGTCCCGGGATACATTGCCCTTACCCGGGACGGAAGGTGCGAGGATGCGGTAAAACTTATCCGTCGCGATAATCCCTTCCCGTCAGTATGCGGGTATGTCTGCGAGCATCCATGCGAAGATCATTGCCGCAGGTCGATGGTCGATGCGCCCATTAATATCTGCGGCATAAAAAGATACGCTGTGGATCATGCGGGAGAGATTGAGACTCCCAAACGTGAAGAGGAAACGGGAAAGAAGATCGCTGTTGTGGGCGGTGGACCGGGAGGTCTTACAACCGCATATTTCCTTCGCCTTATGGGTCATTCCGTAACGGTTTACGAACAGCGGGAGAAGCTTGGCGGAATGCTCCGATACGGTATTCCGGATTATCGTCTCCCACAGGAAATACTTGATAACGATATTAAATATATTGTTGATACGGGGGTTGAAGTAAAGCTTAATACCAATATCGGAAACGACATCACCATAGAAGAATTAAAGAAGAATTTTGATGCGGTATACGTTTCCATCGGAGCCCATGACGATAAAAAACTTCGGATCGAAGGAGAGGACGGAAAGGGCGTTGTACCCGCGGTTTCAATGCTTCGTTCCGTAGGAAAGGGCGAAAAACTTGATTTTTCCGGAAAACGCGTTGTGGTCATCGGAGGCGGAAATGTTGCCATGGATGCAACGAGGACGTCCCTCAGACTTGGGGCGGACAGTGTTACAACGGTTTACAGAAGACGTATTTTTGATATGACGGCGCTTCCGGAAGAGATAGAAGAAGCGCAGATGGAAGGCGCGGAGATACTGACTCTCCTTGCGCCGGATCATGTTGAACTAAATGATGCGGGTGAGGTTACGGCGCTCTTTGCACAACCCCAGATCATATCGTCCGTAGGAGACGACGGTCGAACCGGCGTAAGAAAAGCGGATAAGGATCTTGTCCGTATTCCCTGTGACATCATCGTTGTTGCCATCGGACAGGCAATAGATGCAGGAAAACTTAAACCGGGCGGAATTGAGACGGAACGCGGCGTTATAAAAGCGGATCTTTCCACCTTTGTTCCCGATTCCGGAAATGTTTTTGCCGGGGGTGATGCGGTATCCGGACCCGCTACAGTTATCCGCGCCATCGCCGCGGGAAAAGTTGCGGCAAAGAATATTGACGGCTTCCTGGGATTCGATCATAAGATTACGGTGGATGTGGATATCCCGTCTCCGGATCTTTCCAATAAACCTGCCTGCGGAAGGGTGACCTTAAAGGGAAGACATATTTCAAAGATCGCGGATGATTTTGATCTTGTAAGCGAAGGAATGAGCGAGGAAGAAATGCTTCAGGAATGCGGAAGATGCCTGCGCTGCGACCACTTCGGACTCGGTATATTTAAAGGAGGAAGGATACGCGAATGGTAAACATAAAGATAAATCAGACTCCCTATACCGTCGAAGAAGGGACAACAATAATGGATGCTGCAAAGATCGCGAATGTTGATATCCCGCATCTTTGCTATTTAAAAGAGATCAACGAGATCGGCGCATGTCGTCTCTGCTGTGTTGAGGTTGAGGGCGAGAACAAGCTTATTCCCGCCTGTGACAACGTTGTTACGGAAGGAATGAGCATAATAACAAACAGCCCCCGCGTACGCAAAGCTTCCCGGACCAACCTTGAGCTTATAATGAGTAAGCATAACGGGAACTGCACAACCTGTGTCCGGAGCGGAAACTGCCAGCTCCAAAACCTTTGCATAGATTTCTCGCTGGATACGGATCTTTATGAAAGATATCACGATCCGGAAAAGAAACTTGAGTGGAAAGAGGGATATCCTCTCATCCGTGATAATGATAAGTGCATCAAATGCATGCGCTGCATTCAGATATGCGACAAGGTACAGACAATGCATATCTGGGATACCATAGGAACGGGAAAGCACACCCGGGTCGGAACCTTCGACGGACGCAG
>JAFOND010000221.1 GCA_017418645.1 Lachnospiraceae bacterium
GCAGGCGTCACAAAGCTAAAAAAGACATACGGTTACGCGAGGCTTGTCTCCATAGATAAGCCGTCAGAACACCGTGTGGAAGAGGAATGTCCCGTTGCGAAGAAATGCGGAGGCTGTGCCCTTCAGGCAGTTTCCTGTGATTACCAGCTTGAACTTAAGGAAAAGCGGGTTAGGGAGGATCTTATAAGGATCGGAGGCTTTTCGCCTGAACTTGTCGATTCCGTTATGAAACCCATCGTTTCGGACAGGGAACATGTTTTAAGATACCGCAATAAAGCGCAGTTTCCCGTTTCGGAGGACAAGGACGGCGAAACACTCATAGGTTTTTATGCGCCCCATTCGCATCGCATAGTGCCGATAGACGACTGTCTTTTGCTTCATCCCGTAAACGAAAAAATAATTTCCGCAATACGCGGATATATGCGGGACAATAACGTTTCTCCATATGACGAGGAAACGGGAAAAGGGCTTATACGGCATATCCTTACAAGGGTAGGCTTTAACAGCGGACAGATTATGGTCTGCATAGTGATAAACGGATATGAACTTCCGCATGCGGATCTGCTCTGGGAGAAGCTTTCCGGGATTCCGGGAATGACGTCGTTTTCGATCAATATAAACACGAAACGCGCCAATGCGATCTTATCCGACAACACAAAAACGCTTTTCGGACAGGATACTATAGAGGATACGATAGGTGAGGTCCGTTTTAAGATATCGCCGAATTCCTTCTATCAGGTTAATCCGTACACCACAAAGCTTTTATATGATAAGGCGCTTTCATATGCGGCGCTTACCGGAAACGAAACGGTATTCGACCTTTATTGCGGCATCGGTACCATATCCCTGTTTCTCGCAGGAAACGCGAAACATGTTATCGGTGTGGAGGTCGTGCCCCAGGCAATCGAGGATGCCCGGGAAAATGCGCGCCTTAACGGGATAGAGAATGCGAAATTCATTACCGGCACAGCCGAGCAGGTGCTCAGTGATTGGACGGGGGCCCTTGCCGCGGGCGACAGCCCGGACGAAAGGACCCGTGAAGGTGTGGGTATAATCTCTCGAGGCCCCGATGTAATAGTTGTGGATCCGCCCCGAAAGGGCCTGGACCCCACCTGTGTTGAAGCGATGTTAAAATTCGCTCCGAAACGCATAGTATATGTATCCTGTGATCCCGCAACCCTTGCGAGAGACCTGAAGCTTCTTTGTGACGGCGGCTATGAGATAAAAGAGGTAACACCTTTTGATCAGTTTCCGAACAGCAATCATACGGAATGCTGCTCGGTACTTACAAAATAACCGGAAAGGAAATTCATCATGGATCTGGAATTTCAACCTGCGGGAAAAGTGCTTATAATTAGCGCTACGGACAGTTTTCTTGCAAAAAGCTTAATGAGCAAACTTTCGGGCGCCGGCATAACGACTGCATTTTCCCATGCTAAAATAAAAGAGATAGAAAAATTCACGGAAGCAATGGAGCTTGTTATCCTGTTTATGAACGAGGAGCTTTTGGAACTTCCGGAGATCCTTGTTTATCTTAAGGATCTGATCCAGGATAAAGACAAAGGGCTCATCCTGATCGGCGAAGATACTGAGTATGACGTTGTTAAGAAGTCGATCCCGGAACAGTGCGTTACGGAATGGTTCAGACGTCCGCTGGATATCGATAAGCTGATAAAAGGCGTCAGTGTTTATCTTGATGAAAACACGGGTGAAAAAAGAAAGAAGACGGTCCTCATCGTTGATGACGATATAACCTATATGAGGACGGTCTATGAATGGCTTAAGGCCGATTACCATGTGGGGATGGCATCAAACGGAGTTCAGGCAATAAGCTATCTTGCTAAAAACAAGGCGGATCTTATACTTCTGGACTATGAGATGCCGATAGCGAACGGACCGCAGGTTCTTTCCATGCTGCGAGACGATTCCGAGACCGGACAGATCCCGGTTATGTTCCTTACCGGACATGATGACAGGGAAAGCGTGCTTTCGGTCGTTGGCCTAAGCCCGGTGGACTATTTGTTAAAAACCATAGATAAGGCCACGCTGCTTTCGAAACTCGAGGCATTCTTCTCCAAGAAGAAAGCGCTATCCCTAAGTTAATAAGCTTAGATCACAAAATTCAGATACTCGTCCGGTGTGTGTAAAAGGTCCGTAAGCTTCTTTCCATAGAAGAAGTCGTGTACCATGTCATAGAATTCCTGCCACATCGGAAGCGTCTGGCAATAGCCCCTTCGGGGGCATTCGTTTTTTTTGCCCACAATACAGGCAACCGGAGCAAGGGGGCCTTCCATAAGTTCAAGAATCTCGCCGACCGTATAATCTCCCGGATCGCGGACGAGTCTGTATCCGCCGCCTTTTCCACTGATACCCACGATAAGACCGCCGTTTACCATTTCCTTAACTATCGCTTCAAGATATTTCTTTGAGATCTCCTGTCTTTCCGCCGTATCTTTTAATGGAATATAATTACCGTCATTATGCTCAGCCAGGTCTATCATTACTCTCAGAGCATATCTTCCTTTTGTTGAGATCATACTACGCCACTCCCTTCTTATGTGTACCACGGGGACGGTTCTTGTGATTCGGTATCCGCAATCCTTCTAATTGTATATCGGGAATCACAAGAACCGTCCCTGTGGTTGTAATATATCACGGAACAACATTGAGGTCAATACCTATTATCCTGATGGGTGATAGGTGAAAAAATTTTTCCCAGTAAAATCAAGGGTTTGAGTGGACTGAGAAAAATATTCTTGAAAATACCTATTGACACAGTGGGTGAATAGTGATATTGTATCGAAAACAAAGTTAAGGGCGTCGGATCACCGGCTCCGAGAAATGAAGGGAGGACAACATCATGAGTGATTACAGATTTGAAACATTACAGTTACACGTAGGACAGGAGCAGCCGGATCCGGCAAGCGACGCAAGAGCAGTCCCCATTTATCAGACAACATCCTATGTATTCAGAAACAGCAAGCACGCTGCGGACAGATTCGGTCTTGCCGATGCGGGAAACATCTATGGAAGACTTACGAACTCCACACAGGGCGTTCTTGAGGAAAGACTTGCAGCCCTTGAAGGCGGAAGCGCAGCACTTGCACTTGCATCCGGCGCGGCAGCAATAACATATGCAATAGAAGCTCTTGCCGCAAACGGCGGACACATCGTTGCACAGAAGACGATCTACGGCGGTTCTTATAATCTTCTTGCACATACACTTCCGCAGTACGGTATCGAAACAACTTTCGTAGATATTCATAATCTGGATGAAGTTCATGCGGCGATAAAGGATAACACGAGAGCAATATATATCGAAACCCTGGGAAATCCCAACAGTGACATTCCGGATATCGATGCGGTTGCAAAGCTCGCGCATGAGCATGATCTTCCGCTGGTTGTTGACAATACTTTCGGAACACCGTTTTTGATCCGTCCCATCGAGCACGGCGCAGACATAGTTGTCCATTCGGCTACCAAGTTTATAGGTGGACACGGCACAACCCTGGGTGGTATAATCGTCGAGTCCGGAAAGTTTGATTGGAAGAAGAGCGGAAAGTATCCGAATATCGCTGCTCCGAACCCCAGCTACCACGGCGTTTCGTTCTATGATGTTGTGGGACCGGCAGCATTTGTAACATATATAAGAGCGATCCTTCTCCGTGATACGGGCGCAACGCTTTCACCGTTTAACGCATTCCTTCTTTTACAGGGTGTTGAGACACTTTCCCTCCGCCTTGAGAGACATGCGGAAAACACAAAGAAGGTTGTGGAATTCTTAAAGAATCATCCGAAGGTTGCAAAGGTAAATCATCCTTCGCTTCCGGATCATCCGGATCACGCACTTTACGAGAAGTATTTCCCCAACGGCGGCGCTTCAATTTTTACTTTCGATATAAAGGGCGGACGCGACGAAGCCTGGAAGTTCATCGATAACCTTGAGATATTCTCTCTACTTGCAAATGTTGCAGACGTTAAGAGCCTTGTTATCCATCCGGCATCCACGACGCATTCACAGCTTTCGACGGAAGAGCTGGAGGATCAGGGAATCTTTGAAAGCACGATCCGTCTATCCATCGGAACGGAACACATTGACGATATAATAGCAGACCTTGAGAAGGGTTTTGCTGCAATATAAAGGAGGAAAGCAAAATGTCTAATATTTATAAGGGAACACTTGGTCTTATAGGAAACACGCCTCTCGTTGAGGTAACAAATATCGAGAAAGAACTTGGCTTAAAGGCAACCGTTCTTGTTAAGCTTGAGTACTTCAATCCTGCGGGATCGGTAAAAGACCGTATCGCAAAAGCCATGATAGAAGATGCGGAGGAAAAAGGTCTTCTTAAGGAAGGCTCCGTAATAATCGAGCCGACCTCAGGAAATACCGGTATCGGCCTGGCGGCTATTGCTGCGGCAAAGGGTTACCGTATAATCTTAACCATGCCGGAAACAATGTCCGTTGAAAGAAGAAACATTTTAAAGGCATACGGCGCGGAGCTTGTTCTTACGGAAGGCGCAAAGGGCATGAAGGGCGCCATCGCAAAGGCAGAAGAGCTTTCAAAGGAGATTGAAGGAAGCTTTATTCCGGGACAGTTTGTCAATCCCGCAAATCCGAAGATCCACAGAGAAACAACCGGTCCGGAGATCTGGAAGGATACGGACGGAAAAGTTGATATCTTTATCGCAGGTGTAGGCACGGGCGGAACCGTTACGGGTACGGGCGAATATCTTAAATCCCAGAATCCGGATGTTAAGGTTGTCGCTCTCGAGCCGGAAGACTCACCGGTGCTTTCCGAAGGAAAAGCAGGCGCGCATAAGATCCAGGGAATTGGTGCAGTATTTGTACCCGATGTCCTTAATACAAAGGTTTACGACGAAGTATTCAAGGCTTCGAACCAGGATGCATTCGATACCGCCAAGCTTCTTGCAAAGAAAGAAGGTATCTCCGTAGGTATCTCCTCCGGTGCCGCGCTTTACGGTGCGATCCAGCTTGCAAAGCGTCCGGAAAACGAAGGAAAGACCATTGTTGCCCTTCTTCCGGACAGTGGAGACAGATACTATTCAACGGCACTTTTTACGGAGTAAAAAAAATACTTGACATAGAATAAAAAGTAGTTTAATATACGACACAATTAAAAAAGAACAGCAAAGGCGCTGTGAGTAAAGATATACTCACAGCGCCTCTTTTTTTACAAAATTCTAAGGAGAGACCTAAAGATATGTGCTCGATAATGGCAATGGAAAAATACAACATTCCGGAGGAGACATTACTTAAACATTTGAGAATGACGGCTTCCCGCGGACCGGATATGGAAAGGATAGAAAAAACCGGCGATGCGGTCCTCTGCTTTGAGAGACTTTCCATCATGGGACTTTCGGAAGAAGGTATGCAGCCTTTTTCACTTCACGGAAACTCGGTTGTATGTAACGGCGAGATATACGGATTCAGACCGATAAAGGAAAAACTCATAAAAGAAGGATATAAGTTTAAGAGCGATTCCGACTGTGAGATCCTTCTTCCCATGTACGAAGATTACGGCGTGGAGATGTTTGAAAAACTGGATGCGGAATTTGCACTGGTGATCTATGACAGCAGAAAAGAAAGTCTCGTTGCCGCAAGAGACCCCATCGGTATACGCCCTCTGTTTTACGGATATGATGATAAGGATTACATAATTTTTGCATCCGAGGCAAAGAATCTTATAGGTCTGGTTAAGGAAGTAAAGCCTTTCCCGCCCGGATATTACTATTCCGACGGAGAATTCAAATGCTATAAAGACCTTTCCGAAAGGAAGGAATATGTAAAAGACGATCTTGAAACGGCATGCAAAAACATCCATGACAAACTTATTAAGGGAATCGAAAAAAGACTTGATTCCGATGCGCCTCTCGGATTTCTTCTTTCCGGAGGTCTGGACAGTTCCCTTGTATGTGCGCTTTCGCAGAAGCTCCTTGATAAACCCATAAGAACTTTTGCCATTGGTATGAACGAGGATGCGATAGATCTTAAATATGCAAAAGAAGCTGCGGATTATATCGGCGCCGACCACACGGAAGTAATAATCGACCGTGACACCGTTATCGATTCTCTCGAAGAAGTTATCGCAGCGCTGGGAACATATGATATCACAACGATCCGCGCAAGTATGGGAATGTACCTTTGCTGCAAGGCGATCCGCGAAAGAACGGATGTCAGGGTTCTTCTTACCGGAGAGATTTCCGACGAGATATTCGGATATAAATATACGGACTTCGCGCCTGATGCCGAGGAATTCCAAAAGGAAGCTGAAAAGAGACTACGCGAACTTTATATGTATGACGTCCTCCGCGCCGACAGATGTATTTCGGTTCATTCGATGGAAGCCAGGGTTCCTTTCGGGGATATAGATTTTGTTTCATACGTAATGCAGATCGATCCCGAGCTTAAGATGAATAAATACAATAAAGGAAAATATCTCTTAAGACATGCATTTGAAAGCGACGACGTTTTACCCCACGATCTTCTGTTCCGCGAAAAAGCAGCGTTTTCCGATGCGGTAGGGCATTCGATGGTGGATTACATAAAGGAATACGCAAACAGTAAATATACGGATGCAGAGTTTGAGATCAAAAAAGAAAAATACGATTTTGCAACACCGTTTACAAAAGAATCTCTTTTATACAGAGAACTTTTTGAAAAATATTATCCCGGACAGGCAGAGATGGTGAAAGACTTCTGGATGCCGAACAAAAACTGGGAAAACTGTGATGTAGACGATCCGAGCGCAAGAGTTCTTAAAAACTACGGCGCAAGCGGCGTTTAATAAGTAAAATATGAGAGGAGAAAACTTATCATGAAAAACGTACCGGAAATCTTCGGAAGTAAAGTGTTTAATGACGAAGTGATGAGAGAGCGTCTGCCGAAGGACGTATACAGAGCTCTTCACAAGACGATCGATGAAGGTGAGCACCTTCAGATGGATCTTGCCAATGTTCTTGCGGAGGCAATGAAGAATTGGGCTACGGAAAACGGCGCAACACACTTTACACACTGGTTCCAGCCGATGACGGGCGTTACGGCGGAAAAGCACGACAGCTTTATATCTCCGGAACCGGGCGGAAAGGTTATGATGGAATTCTCCGGAAAAGAGCTTGTAAAGGGCGAGCCGGATGCATCTTCCTTCCCCAGCGGCGGCCTTCGCGCAACCTTTGAAGCAAGAGGATATACCGCATGGGATCCCACATCCTATGCATTCATCAAAGACGAGTGCCTTTTCATTCCCACGGCGTTCTGCTCCTACAGCGGCGAAGCGCTTGATAAAAAGACACCGCTCCTTCGTTCCATGCAGGCACTTTCCGAACAGGCGATCAGAGTGCTTCGACTTTTCGGAAACAAGGATGCAAAACGGGTTATAACAACAGTCGGTCCCGAGCAGGAATATTTCCTCGTGGACATGGAAGTATATAAAAAGCGTCCGGATCTTATCTATACGGGCCGCACGCTTTTCGGATCAAGACCTCCGAGAGGACAGGAACTTGACGATCATTACTTCGGAAGGATCAAGCCGCGTGTTAAGGAATTTATGGCGGACCTTGATGAAGAACTCTGGAAGCTCGGAATATATGCAAAGACGGAGCATAACGAAGTTGCTCCCGCCCAGCACGAGCTTGCACCAGTATTTTCAACAACGAACATTGCAACCGATCACAACCAGCTTACTATGGAACTGTTAAAGACTGTAGCAAACAGACATGGTATGGCCTGCCTCCTCCATGAAAAACCATTTGCAGGTGTTAACGGTTCCGGTAAGCACAACAACTGGTCGATATCAACGGACACCGGAGTTAATCTTCTTGAACCGGGCGCAACTCCCTCCCAGAATGCCCAGTTCCTTCTGTTCCTTGTGGCGGTAATTAAAGCCGTAGACGAATATCAGGGACTGCTCCGGATGTCCGTAGCAAGCGCCGGAAACGATCACAGACTCGGCGCAAACGAGGCACCGCCGGCGATCATGTCCGTATTCATCGGTGAAGAACTTGAAGACGTTCTTAAGTCCATCGAAGAAGGAACGGATTATCATGATAAAGAAAAGAAGCTTATGTCCATCGGCGCAACGGTATTGCCGCACATTCCGAAGGACAAGACGGATCGTAACCGTACATCACCCTTTGCGTTTACGGGTAATAAATTCGAGTTCAGAAGCGTGGGTTCGGAAGATTCCATCGCAGGTTGCAATATCGTTCTTAATACGATAGTTGCCGAGGTTCTTTCCGAATATGCGGACATTCTCGAAAAAGCAGATAATTTTGATGATGCACTTTCAAAACTCATTAAAGACGAGGTTACCGCCCATAAGAGAATCCTCTTCAACGGTAACGGTTACGGCGAAGAATGGGTTGAGGAGGCAGCAAGGAGAGGTCTCTTAAACCTTCGCTCCACACCGGAAGCCCTTGCACAGTTTACCGAGAAGAAGAACATGGAAGTCTTCATAAAGAACGGTGTTTATACGGAAACGGAGATCCTTGCAAGACAGGAGATCCTTTACGAAAACTATTACAAGACCATCAACATCGAGGCGCAGACGCTTTCCATGATGGCAAGAAGAAACATTATGGGCGCTGCATTACAGTTCGAGAAGAGACTTGCGGATACGGTTATCGCAAAGAAGAGCGCAAGCTCATCCGTATCCACGGAGACGGAAGAAAAGCAGCTTGAAAGAATGTCGAATCTTGTATCCGAGCTTTCAAAGAGACTGGAGAAACTTTCTTCCGATATGGCGAAGGAAGACGATATGGATGATGTTGTGGAACTTGCGAAGTATCATCGCGAAACAATCGAAGCTTCGATGCACAGCGTTCGCGAAGTGGTAGACGAGATGGAGACCATTGTTCCGCTGGATATCTGGCCATATCCGACATACGGACAGATCCTTTACTCAGTAAGATAACTCGTATCACAAAATAAATAAGTCAACGGCGACTTTCTTAAACACATAAGAGAGTCGCCGTTATATTTATACAGAACCATAGAAAGAGAGGTATTGGTTATGGTA
>JAFOND010000222.1 GCA_017418645.1 Lachnospiraceae bacterium
CCCAATGGGAGAATACCAGTGATAGGAAAGGGTAACGATCCCTTTGCTTTCCTTTGCCCACTTTATGGCGGTATCAACCGTTCCCATATTATCATAAACTTCGTTAAGACAGTCCTCGTCCGCGCTTTCATAGTTTATGTTTGGGGAATAGGAAAGAAGCTCAAAGCCGCGAAGATACGGCTTTTTGCCCGTCACCTTTTCTATGTAGTCTACTTCTTCCATGGGATTTGTCTGGGTGTGCTGTCCCGTGATTATCGCCTTTCCCGCCGTTTCCGAAAGGAAATTCAAAAGTTCCTTTGCTTCCTTGGAAGCATGTTTGTTTACAGGTGTTTGCATCAGCATATCCTTGGCAGGCCTTCCCCCTGAAGTACGGATAAAACTCTCTTTCCTCCTATCCGGGTCTTCACAAAAAGGCAGCCTTCTTCCTCTTTGGTTTCCGCTTTAATAACATGCCCTATAATACGGGCATTCTCTCCGTATTTTGATCCTTTGATCCTGCTTAACGCTTCTTCTTTGTTTTCCTCCGGCAGTATCAGGACCATCTTTCCTTCGTTTCCCATATACAAGGGATCCAGGCCCAGTATTCCGGAAAAGTCCGATACTTTTTTATCCACGGGGATCAGTTCTTCCTCTATCGTAAACACATTCTTTGAGCTTTCCGCAAGTTCCTTTAAAACAGTTGCAAGCCCGCCGCGGGTAACGTCTCTTATTGTGTGTATGGGATATTCTCTTACCGAATCAACGATCTCATTAAGGGGCGCGTTATCGCTCTTTATATCCGTATCGATCTCCATCCTCGTTGCAAGGAGAGACGCATGATGATCCCCAAGATTTCCCGTAACGATAATCGCATCCCCGGGCGCTGCGTTCATTGCGGATATGTCCGTTCCCTCCGGAATAAATCCGACTCCGGTTGTATTTATATACACTCCCCCGGCGCCTTCTATAACCTTTGTATCTCCCGCAACGATCTTTATCTTTGCTTCCGCAGCGGTTTCTGCCATGGACTGCGCGATGGTTCTTAAATCCGCCACCGATGCACCTTCTTCAAGGATAAATCCGCAGGTCATGTACTTTGGGATCGCCCCCCGGGACAAAAGGTCGTTTACCGTTCCGCAAACAGACAGGCGTCCTATGTCCCCGCCGGGAAAGAAAAGAGGTGTTACGACAAAACTGTCCGTTGTCATTGCGATCGTTTCGCTTCCCGGGACAGCTGCCGCATCCTCCATCGCATCAACGATATCGCTTTTAAATGCGTCCGCGAATATTTTTTTAATAAGTTCGGAAGTAGCGCTGCCGCCGCTTCCATGTGCCATTGTGATCTTTTCGTTCATAATGCAGTATTATAACAAAAAAGAGGGTGCAAATGCACCCTCTTTTTTCGTCCCCATGCTGTTAACTATCTGAGTTCCGTATACTTGTCCGTACCGAATATTTTATGCCCATCCATGGTGCAGGAATATCCGCCGCTCTCTCTGTCGTAATTCATATCTACATATACATCCTCACCGTCTGCCGCTATCACATGAAGATAAAGGTTTCCTTCTTCATCAATAAGATCCGTAACATCCTCTTCGATGTTCTTGTATGTAAAGATGATGCGTCCGTCATTCTCGTTTAATTCCGCAGATGCATAGTTCTCAGCAATTTCTTCCGCAGTAAGAGGTACTTCTTTTCCGTCAACGTAGGCAACTCCGCCGCCACCGCCGACCATTTCGCCGTTCTCATCATAGAAGTTGTATTCATAGTCGCTGACCTTTTCCGCGGTTACTTCCTTCTGCTCTCCCTTAACCCACATTGTGAAAGTTGTTCTTATCCCGCCGAGATCCGCTGCGTATGAAACGCCGAGGCTTCCCAGTGCTACCATTCCCACTGCAAGTGCTATTGCCGCTGCTTTGCTCATATGTTTAACTGTACTCTTTTTCATCTTCGTATCCTCCATATCGGTTCCGGAGGGAAGATCTTTTATCCTGTCATTTAAACGGCTTTCGAAGTCATCGGATAAATGCAGTGAATCAAATGTTCTTTTGTATTTTATTTCGTTTGATCCGTTATTCTTCATCTTGCCATCCCTCCTTAAGCTTTTCTTTCAGTTCCTTACGACTTTTAAGAAGTCTTGTTTTTACGGTATTCTCGGGAACGTTTAACATGTCCGCGATCTCTTTTACTTTATATCCTTCATAGTAATGAAGATGTGTAACGACCCTTAAATTCTCCGGCAGTGCCATCACGGCTTCCATAAGTTCTCTGTCCTGTGGCTCTTCAAATTCCAGGGTTTCCATGTAATCTTCGATCGATAAGCGGTTTCTGTTCCAAAAGGACCGCCGTGTGCTTTTTGCAAGATTAATTGTAACCCGAAGCAGCCATGCTTTCTTATGTTCTTCCGATTCAAATTCCTTATCGCTCTGCCAGTATCGGATCAGCGCTTCCTGTACGGCATCCTCTGCATCTTCCGGATTTCTGCTTACGAGAAATGCCGCGGAATACAGCCGGTTTCCGTATGTTTTTATGATCTCATTTGTATCGTTCATGTTTAACTCCCGATTCATTTCGTAAAGACGTCTTCACATATTATACGCTTGGGGATGGAAAAAGGTTTTCGAAAAATAAAAAATTATTTTGAAAATAAAAAGAGGGTGCTATGCACCCCCTAAACTACACTGTCCCAGCGCGATGCCGCCATCCCCAGGCGGAACCTGCTCATTAAGGTATACTTTAAAGCCTTCGTCCTCGAGGGCAGGAATAATAAGATTAAGAAGAACGGAGTTTATGAAGCAGCCTCCGGAAAGAACGACGGTGGACGCCTCATACCTATCTCTTATATTTATGATACGTTTAACCGTGTCGGAGGAGATCTCCTTATGATAAAGATATGCCAGTTCGTCCCGGGTATCGTTGCTCTTGCCGCTTAAATAGCGTTCCGCGGCATATTGAAGTTTTGCCGCGCATTCGCCTTCATAGGTGTTTTCATTGCAGATGGAAAGCATTGCGGCCATGGAATCGAAACCCCGGCCGAGAGATGAATTTTCCACAACATTCACCTTATTCTTTAAAGCAGATGTTATAAGTTTGAATTCATCCTCCCTTATGCCCAGGGTCTTTGCGTTACTTCTTAACGCGCCGTCCGGCATTGATCCGGTTTCATATGCATGATAGGAATAACAGAGTGCGGTGACCCTTGCATCCTTTGCGGATTTATCTCCGCCCAGAAGGGGGATGGGATGGAAATTATCTACTCTCTGACATGTTCTTTTTTCCGTATCGATGAGGAAGAATTCTCCTCCCCAGATCGTACCGTCATCGCCGTATCCCGTGCCGTCGAAAGCTGCTCCTATGATCTTTCCGAAAAGACCGTGTTCGGCCACAACGGATAATACATGGGCCTTATGATGCTGGCATTCCAACAGTTCATGACCTTCCCCTTTCCCGTAGAAATATTTCTTTGTATCTTCCACGGAAACATAAAGCGGATGCTTATCAGAAACGGCGATCTTCGGTTCCATTGAAAGAAAGCTTTCCATATGGGATATGCTCTCTCTTCTTTTCTTTATACAGTCTTCGTTTTCCAGATCTCCGAAATGGCCGCTGAGATATACGGCATTCTTCTTTCCGAAGGCAAAGACGGATTTTAAATCTCCCCCCGCGGCAAAGACATCTTCTTTAAATTCCCTTCCCGGAAGATATACGGGTTTGGGAACAAGCCCTCTCGCGCGACGGATGATCTGCACGATCTCATTTGTAACCTGATAAACGGAATCGTCCATTCCGTACAGAATATCCCTGTCATTCGAAAGAACGATGTCCACCATCCCTTCCTTGAGAAGTTCAAGCATTTTTTCATCTTCCGTTATGATCGGTTCGCCGCCGTGGTTCCCGCTTGTCATCACAAGAGCCGTATCCTGTCCTTCCCTTTCTTTTGAAAGATCGTGGAACAAAAGGTGCTGCACGGGATTTGAGGGAAGAAAAGCTCCGATACGCCCTTCTCCGCCACCTAAGGAATAGGACCGGTTCTCTTCCTTTCTTCTTAAAAGAACGATGGGTGCTTCCGGAGAGTTCAAAAGTTCCTCCTCCTTGGGCGAAACGTAAGCATATTTCTTAATGGTTTCTATATCTTTAAACATAACCGCAAAGGGTTTGTTCTTTCTTTCCTTGTAATTTCGAAGACGCTCCTCGGCATCTTCGTTAAATGCATC
>JAFOND010000223.1 GCA_017418645.1 Lachnospiraceae bacterium
AATTTGGTCGCAACAACCACATCCTCACGCTTTGCAAAATCTCTGAGTGCACGTCCTACGTACTGCTCACTGGTTCCACTCTGATATGCTATAGCTGTATCATAGAAATTAACTCCAAGATCCAGACCTTTCTTTATGATCTCTCTCGAATGCTCTTCGTCAATCGTCCAGCTGTGCTGTCCTCTCGTCGCATCTCCAAATCCCATACAGCCCATGCAGATACGGGATACATTCAGATCAGAATTTCCAAGTTTCGTATATTTCATTGCCTGACTCCTTTCCGTTTAAAGTACTTCATCAAGCCACTTTTTAATCACAGCTTCATCCGGGCGATTGATCTGTGTGCCTTTTCCCCACTTCAAAGAAATCCGCGCCTGCGATACGGGCTATCTCTTCTCCTACTTTTTTAGTTACACCGCTTGCTGAGAATACAGCCACCAATATTTTTCCTGCCATTTTCCTATCCTCTTCTTTCTATGCAAAACTTCTTCATCTGAAAGCGTAATATTTACAGCCTTTACTGCATCAAGTACCTGATTTTCCTTGGTCACTCCGATAATCGGAAGAGTTCCTTTTGCGATTGCCCATGCCCATGCACCAAGTGCGATCATAGGTAAATCTGCCATTGCTGTTGTATACGTTTGATTGTGTACTCTGCGTCCATAAGACGGACAATAGGGAAAGCCTGCAAGCATTCATCAGCATTCTGAAGCAGCTTTACGACGAGGCTGTGGCTTTCCCGCTATAGAAATACAATTCCCGGTGCTTACTTGAGTTTCAGCTCTGTAAGATTTTCTATCAGGGTTTTTACTTCCATCTGTCCTACCTCGTATCCTCATTATATTTACTTGACGAATTCTTCGCTAATGAATAAAATGAATATCGTGATATTCCAAAACGGAATGTCATACAGTAATGAACAGTGCATCTTCATCTTCATCTGACCCGGTTCTTGTGATACGTTCACTGCATCGCAGCGAATGTATCACAAGAACCCTCCCCTTGATCCATATGTTATAATTATATAGTATATAGTTAGGCAGGTGAAAAGTAATATGATTTCCAAATGGTTTAATGAGCTTTCGAATACGGAAATTTACGAGATCCTTAAAGCGAGAGCAACGATTTTTGTCAAAGAACAGAACATAACCTATGTTGATGAAGATGATGTCGATTATGACAGTCTGCACATTTTTCGGATTGAAGACGGAAGGGTGATCGCATATCTTCGGGCATACAGGGAAGATGACGATACGGTAAAAGTCGGCCGTGTACTTACCATTGAACACGGCAAAGGCATCGGGACGGAACTGATGATGTTTGCCATAGAAGAGATTCCAAAAAAGCTTCCATGCAAACAAATAAGCATGGATGCGCAGAAACATGCAATAAAGTTTTATGAAAGGTTGGGGTTTTCCGTAACTTCGGAAGAGTATTTGGAAGAAGGAATAATACACGTTGATATGAGTTTTAAAATTTCATAGTGGGAGGTTCGTATGATGAAAGTGATGAAGCAAGATAACTGCAAAACAACTTATTCTTCATCCGTCAGCATTGTTTTCCTATATTCGCTGGGGCTCATCCGATAGACCTCGGAAAAGGCCCGGTTGAAGGTTCTCTGGCTCTCAAAGCCGCTGTTCATGGCGGCTTCAGTAATAGTCTGATCCGTGTACTTCATAAGGTGTACGGCATATCGAAGACGTGTGGTATTAAGATATCTGTTGAAATTTGTATGAAAAGTTCCGGAAAAGATCCGGGATAGAGTATACTGACTCACATAGAGATCATCCGCCATTTTCGTAAGCGAGATATTCTCCGTAAAATGCTTTGCGATATAGCTTACGGTCCTGTCTATAAGGTCATCGCTTTCCGTAGATGATTTATCCGTCAACTTATAAAGCGGAAGCGCTCTTCCCAGTATTATCTGCACACCTGCCTGATGCACAAAGTCCGAATACTTTGTTGCCTCCTCTTTAAGGTTATGTGTCATAACATAAACGATGTCGGGATGTACGTTTTCCTTTTTTATTACCGGATCTACGGGACAGAAATTTTGCAAAGTTGATAAAAGTCCGCCGGAAAGAAGGGGCGAAGCCACAAGGTGGACCGCGTAATTCTTACCCGTGGTGAAGACCTGGTAATGATGTATCATATCCGGAAAAACGGCCGCAAAATCTCCCGCTTCCATATGGAAAAGATCCTGGTTTATACCAAGTTCAAGAGTTCCGTCCGTAACATATATGCATTCAAGCGCACCTGTGATGTGGGGCGGATGATGAACGGATTTTCTTCTGTATACCGAGAATTCTTTCTCGGGATTTTCGTATTTTGCGTACATGGTTTTCCCTCTATAAAAAATCACGGGGACGGTTCTTGTGATAGCGTTGTATCACAAGAACCGTCCCCGTGATTGTTAAATTTTATGCGTTTTCTTTCTGAGCTTTGATCGCTTCCGTAAGAGCCGGAACGATCTTCTTGTAATCACCTACAACGCCGTAATCCGCAACCTCGAATATCGGAGCTGTTTCATCCTTGTTGATGGCAATAATGATATCGGATTCTTCCATACCTGCAACATGCTGGATGGCACCGGAGATACCGATTGCAAAGTAAACGTTGGGACGAACAGTCTTACCTGTCTGACCAACCTGAAGGTCTTTCGGCTTCCAACCTGCGTCAACAACAGCACGTGAGCAGGAAACGGTTCCGCCGATGGCATCCGCAAGGTCCTCAAGGATCTTGAAGTTTTCGGGGCTTCCTACGCCACGACCGCCGGATACAAGGATCTTAGCTTCCATGATATCCGCTGTCTTCTTAACCTGCTTGATGATGTCAAGGATCTCAACATACTTGTTGTTTTCCGTAAGATCAGCCTTAAATTCGATGATGTCGGCTTTCTTGCCCTTTTCGGGATCCTGCTTAACCATAACACCGGGGCGAACCGTTGCCATCTGCGGACGGTTGTCCGGGCAGGCAATTGTTGCGATGGTGTTTCCGCCGAATGCCGGACGTGTCATAAGAAGCTGATTATGCTTCTGCTCCTGACCTTCTCTTGCCTCAAGCGGGAAGTCACCGATCTCAAGTGATGTACAGTCTGCCGTAAGACCTGTCTTAACTCTTGCGGAAACAGTCGGGCCAAGGTCACGACCGATAGCCGTTGCGCCAACAAGAACGATCTCCGGCTTGTATTCGTTTATAACACCTGCAAGAGCCTGTGCATAGGGCTCTGTTCTGTAGTTTTCAAGTTTCGGATCGTCTACAACGATAACGTGATCCGCACCGTATTCAGCGAGTGTATCCGCAAGGTCTTTAATATTTGATCCGATAAGAACCGCAGTAACCTCTGTGTTAAGGTCTTTTGCGAGTTCCTTTCCTTTACCGATAAGTTCCAAAGCAACGCCGTTAAGCTTGTTATCAACCTGCTCGGCAAAGGTAAATACACCTTTATACTCTTCTAAAGACATTCTATTTTACCTCCTTTGCTAAGTTAAATAACGTGCTTTTCCGTAAGCTTATCCATGATGTACTTAACGGATTCCTGCGGGTCAAGGGTAACCTGTTCTCCCGCGCCCTTACGAACCTTATCGGATGCCTTTGCGATCTTTGTGGGTGATCCCGCAAGACCAACGTCTCCGTCGTCAAGATCCTTAAGATCCGCTCAGCCCCATGTCGTAACTTCTTTTTCGAAGGCATCAAAGATTCCGCCCGGAGTCATATATCTCGGAGTGGTCGTCTCTGAAAGTGCTGTGATAAGGCAAGGCATCTTAACCTTGATCTTATGTGTTCTGTCGTCATACTGACGATCAACGATAACATAGTCACCATCGATCTCTACCTTTGCGGCATAAGAGATTACGGGGATTCCAAGGTGCTCGCCGATCTGCGGGCCAACCTGCGCCGTATCGCCGTCGATAGCCTGACGTCCGGTGATGATAAGATCATATTCAAGGTTTCTGATACCTGCAGCAATGGTTGAGCTTGTTGCCCATGTATCCGCTCCACCGAGCACGCGGTCCGTGATAAGCACGCCCTTGTCAGCGCCCATTGCGTATGCCTCGCGGATAACGTCTGCAGCATCGGGGATACCCATGGAAACGATCGTTATCTCTGCGCCGGTCTTTTCCTTTATCTGAAGCGCAACTTCAAGGCCTGCCTTGTCGTCCGGGTTCATAACCTTATCCATCGCGCCACGGTTTAATGTTCCGTCCGGATTAAATACCACACCGTTCTTGGTGTCCGGAACCTGCTTAATACATACTAATATTTTCATGATTATTTTGCTCCCTTCACCTTATTTTAACAGTGCGCCGGAGATTACCATTCTCTGAACTTCGGATGTTCCTTCATAGATCTCCGTGATCTTTGCGTCACGCATCATACGCTCTACATCATATTCTCTTGTGTAGCCGTATCCGCCGTGAAGCTGAACTGCCTTTGTTGTAACAGCCATAGCAGCTTCCGCAGCAAAAAGTTTTGCCGTTGCAGCCTCTACGGAATATACCTTCTGGTTCTGCTTTGCTTCTGCAGCTCTGTATACGAGATACTTTGCAGCTTCCATTCTTGCAGCCATGTCCGCGATCTGGAACTGTGTATTCTGGAATGCGGCGATGGCTCTTCCAAACTGCTTTCTTTCCTTTGTGAATTCGATCGTTCTTTCAAGAGCACCTTCACCGAGTCCGAGTGCCTGTGCAGCGATTCCGATACGTCCGCCGTCAAGAGTATGCATTGCTTCGCCAAAGCCCTTGCCGCGTACGCCGAGGAGAGCATCCTTCGGGATCTTGCAATCTTCAAAGATAAGCTCATATGTGGATGATCCGCGGATACCCATCTTCTTTTCTTTTGTACCGAAGGAGAAGCCCGGTGTTCCTTTTTCAACTATGAATGCGGAGAATCTCTTCTGCTTTCTGCCCTTCTTGTCTTCCGTGATATCCGTTACAGCGATAACGATATAGATATCTGCTTCCTTACCGTTTGTGATGAAGCACTTTGTTCCGTTAAGGATCCATCCGTCTTCAACTTCAACAGCCTTTGTCTGCGCGCCCTGCGCATCGGTTCCGCCGCCCGGTTCGGTAAGCGCGAATGCTCCGAGCTTTTCGCCCTTTGCAAGGGGTACAAGATATTTCTGCTTCTGCTCTTCCGTTCCGTATGTAAGGATAGGATCGCAGCAGAGTGATGTGTGTGCGGATACGATAACGCCTGTTGTTCCACAAACCTTTGAAAGTTCCTCAACACACATAACATATGTAAGAACATCGCATCCCTGTCCGCCGTATTCCTTCGGGATCGGGATTCCCATGAAGCCAAGCTTCTGCATCTTTGTAACAGTCTCTCTCGGGAAAACTTCCGTCTCATCGACTTCCTGAGCAAGAGGCTTTACTTCGTTTTCGGCGAATTCCCTGAAAAGGTTTCTCGCCATCTCATGCTTTTTATCTAACGTAAAATCCATGATCGTTCCTTTCTGTAAATTTACTTACTTTTTATTCTTTCGCGGTTTCGTTTCTTCTTAGTATGTGAAGAATCCTTCGCCGCTCTTGCATCCGAGTTTTCTTTCAGCAACCTTCTTCTCAAGAAGCGGAGCCGGTTTATACTTCGGATCCTTATCCGTACCTTCATAGATTACGTTCATGATGGCAAGGCAGATATCAAGTCCGATATAATCGCCAAGGTGAAGCGGTCCCATGGGATGATTGCATCCAAGCTGCATAGCGATATCGATATCCTCTGCCGAAGCCGTTCCCGCATCGAGTACGTTGATCGCCTCGTTGATCATCGGGATGAGGATTCTGTTTACCGCGAATCCCGGTGCTTCGTTGATACGTACCGGTGTCTTTCCGATCTCTTCGGAGATCTTTACGATTTTCTCATAGATATCATCCGGTGTATCCTGTCCCTTTATAACCTCGATAAGTTTCATTCTTGCAGCCGGGTTAAAGAAGTGCATTCCGATAAGCGGTCTGTCAAGGCCTTTTCCGATCTCGGTGATGGAAAGAGAGGATGTATTTGATGTGAAGATACATTCCTTCGGAACGATACCCTGAAGTTCTTTGAATGTATCCTGCTTTACCTTGAGGTCTTCGAATGCCGCCTCTACGATGAGGTCGCAATCCGAGCAGATACCCTTTAAGCCTGTCTTGATACGGCCGAGGATCTTGTCTGCGTCTTCCTGTGTCATCTTCTCTTTTGCAACTAACTTTGAAAGACCCTTTTCGATCTTTGCCTTTCCGCCGGCTGCGAACTCTTCCTTGATGTCACAGAGACGTACTTCAAAGCCGTCTGTCTGCGCAAATGCCTGCGCGATACCGGAACCCATTGTGCCGGCGCCGATTACTCCTACTACCATGTTAATCTTCCTCCTACTTTTTATATATTATTATTTATTACTCTCTCTCAACGATTGTTGCGCAGCCCATACCGCCGCCGATACAGAGTGTTGCAAGACCGCGCTTTGCGCCCTTCTTCTGCATCTCATAAAGAAGCGTTACAAGGATACGGCAGCCTGATGCACCTACCGGATGTCCCAGGGCGATTGCGCCGCCGTTGGGGTTAAGCTGCTTCTCAACATCGATTCCGAGATCCTTTCCTACTGCAACGGACTGTGCAGCGAATGCCTCGTTTGCTTCTATGATATCGAAGTCCTCGATCTTGAGACCTGTCTTCTCCATAACCTTCTTTGTAGCAGCAACGGGTCCGATACCCATAACTTCCGGACGTACGCCCGCAAGTGCGCCTGCTACGAATGTAGCCATCGGTGTTACACCGAGTTCCTTTGCCTTCTCTTCGCTCATTACTACTACAGCAGCAGCGCCGTCATTGATACCGGATGCGTTTCCTGCAGTTACGAATCCGTCCGGATTGATCGGGCGCATTCCCGCAAGCTTCTCAAGTGTAACTGTGGGACGCGGTCCCTCGTCCTTATTGAAGACAACGGTTTCTTTCTTAACCTTTACTTCTACCGGAACGATCTCATCGTCAAACGCGCCGCTTTCCTGTGCGACCTTGCACTTCTGCTGGCTGTTGAATGCAAACTCGTCTAACTCTTCTCTTGTGAGCCCCCACTCATTGCAGATGTTATCTGCCGTCTGGATCATATGATAATCATTGAATGCATCCCAAAGAGCATCCTTTACCATTGTATCAACAAGAGCGCCTTTGCTTGCTGACGGCCATGTCATACGATATCCGTAACGTCCCTGCGGAAGTGCAAACGGTGCCATGGACATGTTTTCCATACCGCCGGCGATAACAACGTCCGCATCGCCTGCCATGATCATCTGAGCAGCCTGGTTTACGCAGTTAAGACCGGAACCGCATACAACGTTTGTCGTCACTGCCGGAACTTCTACGGGAAGTCCTGCCTTGATGGACGCCTGGCGTGCAACGTTCTGTCCCTGTCCTGCCTGAATAACGCAGCCCATGTATACATGGTCAACATTTTCCGGCTTGATGCCCGCGCGGTTTATCGCCTCTTTGATAACGATAGAACCAAGGTCCACAACCGGGATCGTGGAAAGTGATCCTCCCATTGTTCCGATGGCTGTTCTGCAGGCTCCTGCAATTACAACTTTTCTTGCCATTTTTGTTTCCTCCTCTTGTAAAAATGTTTTTTATTAAAAAAGTTAAAAGGTAACTTTTTCATCGTTATTATGTTCGCGGATAAACTGTAAGAACTCCGCTTCCGGAAGGGGCTTTGAGAAATAAAAGCCCTGTATGTAATCAACTCCCATTGCCCGAAGGAAGTTAAGCTGTTCTTCTCTTTCAACACCCTCTACCACAATGTTTAATTTAATATCCTTCATCATTCTGACGGTGTTTCTCATTATCGAAAGGCCGTGAAGGGTTCCCATGTTATCCACAAGACTCTTATCTATCTTTACGATAGAAAGCGGGAGTTTTGCTACACGCTGGATATTTGAATATCCGGTTCCGTAATCATCAAGAGAAAACGTATATCCCCTGTCATACAGTTCCGCCAGGTTCTGGTCCATAACGTCTCCGATGGTATCGTACATTGTCTCCGTTATCTCAAGATTAACTTTGGACGAATTAACGCCGTATTTCTTTTCAAGGTTTCTTATCTTCTGCGGAAGATCCTTCTGAAGAAGTTGCGCAACCGAAAGGTTTATCTCTATGTATGAGAGTCCCAGTTCCTCAAGATTATTTTCGGATATAAAACGATAAACGTCATCCAGAACAAAATCTCCGATGGGAACGATAAGCCCCCTGCCTTCTGCTGCAGGAATAAACACACCCGGAGAGATAAATCCGTACTTTTTATCGTTCAGTCTTATAAGCGCTTCCGCGGAATGAAACTTTCCGGTCTTAAGATCATAGATCGGCTGATAGTACATTTCGAATTTTCTTTCGACTATCGCTTTGTTCAAAATACCGACTATATTGCTTTCAATCTGATAATCCCGAAGACCGACTATCGATGATGCCTGCGTAACAAGCTGATCACGGGACATAAGCCCGTAGAATTCATGACCAACATGAATGATCTCTTCAAGGGTACGACAGTCTCCCGGAAACTGGATTATACATATTTTGGGATTAAGTTTGACGCCGGATGCTTCTATCTCGCGATTTGTTTCGCGGATACGGTTATCCGTATCCATAAACGTTCCTATAACGTCAAAGGTCGGATCGTCTATAACAACATATGTGGTTCCGGGACGTTCGTAATAAAGTTCATACGAAATCCTATGTTTCTTTAACATTGCCCGGACCTCTTCCGAGGTTTTAAAGATATAATTGTTGTAAACCTCTTCGCCGAGATAGGTGCGGACTTCGTTCGCGTTGGTAAAACGCGTAACGACGATCTGCACATGCTGTTTCATTTTTATAACTTTTTCGATTTCAAGTTTGTATGCCTTATAACTTGGCAGTCCGGAATCCGGATCCGTAAGTTCCTCCGGCCTTAACACTATAAGTACAACAAGAAGGAATGCGATAGCAGTTGCAAACATTTCCACGAGATATCTCGGATAGAAAAATTGAAATATAACGGAAATGTATGCAAGAACATACATTGAAATCAGCGCGATCCATTTGTTGGTTTCAAGGAATCTCTTGCATGCACAGATATAAACCGTGCCCACAACCGCATAACTCATGGAGATTATATAAAGAAGCAGTATCCATGGGCCTCTTTCGTATCCGTTTTCCGTGGTTATCGTGAATACATTACGGGTAAAGGGATTTAAGAGAATAATAAGCGCTACTACAATATACGGAACGCTCATAAGGAATTTTTTCCATCCTTCCTGAACGCGCATTCCCGTCCGCGTAACCGCAAAAAGAAAGAACTGATATATGAGTATTGTTGCATTTCTTGTTAGGAAATAAAGATAGCCGAAGATATAGCCGATAATGACCTGTTTTTCCTCCAGTGGAGGAGCCGCTATGGAACATTCCATGATAACATCGGAAACAGCCGCAAAAAGAGAGATCAGCACAAGAAGGATAAAGAGCTGATTAGCATGACCTTTTATTGTTTTTCTGATGAATGTGGCGATGAGGATTATGAGAAATATCGGCACCGCGCAAATATCGAAATAGATAATCTTCATAGCCTAAAGATTATAGCATAACGGAGGCGAGAAAAAAACTAATTTATTTCAATAATGGAAAGAATTTTGTCCTTTGTTGCAAGAACTATACTGTTGTCCTCTCTTTGCACAAGAATATGATCGCCTAAAACGGCCTGATTTCTGTATTCCACGCGGATTTCCGTTACTGACCGAGGGGACGGTTCTTGTGATTGCTGCGGATCACAAGAACCGTCCCCCGGGTCATCGTAATACGCAGCAAGCGCCGCATCAATGTAGAATGCATTGTTCATATGACGGTTTGTGTCGAGATGCATGGGAGAAACCGTAAACTCATAAACGGTCTTAGGATTTTCCGGCGCACGAAGTTTTCTCCCCATCCATTCTCCCGGAAGCGGATCGGAAAGACCGTATGCATCCACCATTCCTTCCGGCACACGAAGCGGACGGAGTTTCGCTTTATCCATAAGCACCCAGTTTGAATCGGCAGAGGAAATAACCTTACCGTCTTTTTCGACGGTAAAGTTTCTTCCTGCCATTATTCCCGAATATTTATTCGGCCATGTTTTTATCGTGACTTCTTCCCCGAACATGGGAAGCTCTTCGATCTTTATATGCCACGTAAGAAGGAACCAGCCCATGCCGTCCTCCATGAGTTTTTCAAGCGGATAACCTGTATCTTCCGACTGGAAGGTACAGGTATCCTGCAGATAATTTATTAACGCTGTAATTTTTAAACGTCTGTTTTCGTCTATTTCCGAAAACCCGACTCTTCTTTTGCATTCGTACATGTCTTTAAGCTATTGCTGTGTTAGCATTACCAGATACGTTATCACTAAGTAAGTCCAACTCTGTCGATGTATAAAGAATAACATCAGATGTGGTTGCTAACGGGTTATCTAAAAGATACTCCTCCAGCCTCTTTTCCCGGTAATCAGATTTTTTTGCAAAGCTAAGCATAGCTACCACAAAATCATAATATGATCCATCAACTTTAAGCAATAAATCCTTCAATTTTCCCATTTTATTTCACCCCATTCCAAATACGCACGAACGTATATATTGTACTCATCAAATCCATGATTCTCAAAGTAATACGCATAGGCATTTCCATCCAAACCATATGACAAATGAACACAAAATCTATCATTCTCGTACTTTGAATAATTTGTGTTTATTTCTGAACGAATCTTTTCCTGTTCTCTCCAATCAAATTCCACAGCAGGAAAAAAATAACGTTCTTTGTTATTATCATGCTCATTATTCGATTTCATATTATACCACACCCTCCCGTAAAAAGGAAATCACACCTCCCAGGCGATTCCTTCGTCCTGCATACCGAGAGCGATGTTATAAAGATGCGCGAGACGGTCTGTAGTATAATAATGCGCGCCGGTTGAATGATCATACGAGCGATATACGGGGGTTTCGCCTGTTCCGGTCTTATACACATAGTACGCGATTCCTTCATATTCCCAGCCGAGCGACAGAAGATTCATCATTTCCTCATAATCCGTTGTGAAATGACGTAATCCGGAATTAGGATTATAAAGGCGATA
>JAFOND010000224.1 GCA_017418645.1 Lachnospiraceae bacterium
CCTTTTGCCGAAGCGCTATAACCTCGTCCAAACGCTGTCTTGCTTTTCCGAATTTAAAGATCCTGAAACGCCCTTTGCAATATGCGTCGCAGGCAGCGATAAGCTTATCCGATGCCGCCTTCTTTGTAATATTTCTGTTTTCCTGATCCAGATATGTATCCAGCGCAAGACGAACGGCCTGCATCCTGTCGGAATCGTCTTCGCGAATGGTCGTAAATCTTTTTTCCATGCCGATATACTTCGGTTGTCCCGGAATTTCGCCCTGGAGTTCATCGACGCCGTCACGAATGGTGACTTCTTTGAACCCGCTTTGGATCTTCTCCTCAATCTGCTCTTCTTCTTTTTCTACGACTTCTTCGTCCTGTTTTTCCACCTGCTTAAAACCGGTGGAAAAACTCTGCTCTTCTTTTTTCTTTTCTATATTCAGACTGACGGATTTTTTTAACTGAATCTCATCATTCGGACCCTTCATATCGTTATCCCCCCTATTACGCAGTAGCCTTCAATATCTCTTCAACATCACTTACCCCGAGATCCGCTATTCTCTCCGGTTTATCAAGCACGCATGAAACAAGATAATGTCCCAGCTGTTTCGGGCATAACGTTTCCAAAAATTCTCCCAATTCTTCCATGGGAACGGGGATATTGACAATCGTGTTATCATCCTCATTCATAAGCGCATTTTCAATCATGCAACATACAAGAGCAGGAATGTTCTTTTCCCCTCCCGGCGCAGTATCCAGATATTCAACCCTTACATTTCCCGAACATGTTCTGTGCGCCAGAAGAAGGGCAGAAATATTGTTTTCCGAACCCACAAAACAGGACAGGTTTTTGTCGATATAACTTCCTGCCGCGGATATCCTGTTAAGATACCCACTGTATCCCAGTTTTCCGAGTGCGTTTTTCACCGTTTTTTCCACATACTGTGGATTGATTGACGATAAGTTCTTTGCGAATTTATTATATTTCGAGATCATTTCAAATCTCGTAATATCTCCCAGCCTGAAAACCGCATCACGGTTGAGGCCCGCATCAAGCATAAACTGCCATGATCCGAAGATATATGACAGCGCAACCTTGTCTTCCAATCCCATGGGGATTTCGGATACAAAAGCTTCCATACCGGCCTTTTCTGCCTTTATTATAAGTTCGCCGATAAGATAATCCGCAATGCCCCGGCCCATAAACAGCCAGTTTACAAAAAGCCAGTCTATTACTATCATTCCGTTTTCATAAACGGGTGTATCTTCTTTGTGATAAACTATGGCGCCGGCTCCGTATGTCGTCCCGTTTAAAGTACGGAGCGCACCGAGGGCATGACGTCTTCCGGAAAGAATATCTTCTTTCATTTCCTCGGATAAAACCGTCTTAAAAAGACTTGCGTTATTGTTTGTTATGGGAGTTATCATCGGACCGACAAGAGTTTCGAACTCTTCCCTGCATTTTACGGCATCGGAAAGTTTCTGCTTTCCCAGTCCCGAAAGGGGATTGAAACGCTTTGCCATACTCTCCAGTATGCTTATCTTTAGGCAGTAAGCCTTCTCTACAGTTTCACGGTCTGCTCTGTTTTGTTCGTATTCCACGAGATAATCTTCAAGACGATTGTTGACTTCCTTCAGCATATCTTCCGCAGCTCTGTGCATCTCGATAAAATCGTCTATTCCGAATTCGGTAACGATCTCATCCTGCGCTTCCTTTACTCTTTCCGGATTGAAATTCAGAGCCTCGTCGATGGAGATGATCTTTGCCGTTGCATACCTGACAGGTCTTGCCATCTTTTCTTCCCCCTTTTCATGCCGATTTTTTGAAAAATATAATATGTTATTATACCGTATTTTAGGTTTATTTTACAATAAAAAACGCAACATATGTGCAACAAAAAAGCCCCGCCATTTGACGGAACTTTTTTACACATCCATAATATAGTATCGTCCTTCATAGTGTTTAAAACCCAACTTCTCAAGTACTCTTACCGAGGCGCCGTTTTCTTTCTCCGCTCTTGCAAAAAAGCGGTTATGTCCCAGAGTGTTTTTTCCGTAATCAAGAATGGCCCTGCAAACCTCGGTACAATATCCACGGTTCCAAAGATCTTCCGCAAAGCAGAATCCAAGCTCGGAGCACTTGTCATCAAACATCCATTCATAGGGAAACTTTTCACGATTTATATCTATCCGGTGTTCAAGCCCTGCTTCCCCGATAAGCCGGTGTGTCTCTTTATCATAAACGCCCCACATGCCATAGCCGTACTTTCCGTAGATCTTTTCAACATACAGCTTATGGTAACGGACTTCTTCTTCGAAGCTGTAAAGGGGCTCGATAAAATCCACCATATGGGGACTGTTGTCGTAAAGTTCGATCTCGTCGGCAACATCCGTTTCGTCCATTTCCCGGACGTAACATCTTTCCGTTTCCAATATATATTTATTCATAAGTTCCTTTGTTCTTTCAGTTCATCGTAAGATATGTTAATGCTACGTATGTCGCCATTACGATAATGAGCAGGAAAACCTCCATCTTGACACGGTTTGCAACAAGCCCGATACATTCGCGCATAAAGGCGTTGGGCCAAAACCACCACTTTGTTTTTCCGCCGATACCTTCAGCATGAAGTCCCGCAAGATTGGACCAGAGTCCGCTTCTGAAAACATGATAATTCGTTGTGGAAAAAATAACCTTCGCATCCGGATTCTTCCCGTCTATCAGCTTCTTTGAAAACTCCATGTTCTGATATGTGTTCTTTGACTGATCCTCTTTCATAACGCATTCTTCCGGAATTCCTTTGGAAAGAACATAGCGCGCCATTGCTTCCGCTTCCGGCATGGATTCGTCCTTTCCCTGTCCGCCGGAGGGGATGATGACCGCTTCCTTTCCCGTCTTTTCTTTCTGTTCTTCCCAGAATTCTATGGCGCGGTCGCATCTTCCTTTTAAAAGCGGCGTAAGGGTTCCGTCTTTCCTGAAAGCGCAGCCTAAGATCAAAATATAATCCTTGTCATATGCGGGCTTATGTCTTACCGCACGTACCGCACAGATTATTGATGCGATAAGTATACATTCAAAATAAAGATATATCGCGCATAAGACATAACTTATCGCAATAATAAACCGCACTTCTTCGAAGCTTCCGGCATGGTCTCTCGTAAGAATGAACAATACGAAAGCTTCCCCCAGAATAAGAGCCAGCGGGATCAAAAGACCGAGGACGTTTCTTACACGGCGGCTTTCATGCCTTAACAGCTCAATATTGCTTATTATCATTGCAACCGAGAACACCAGCATAAACGGAGTAAGATAGATCATACTCCTTGTTGCTCCCGCCGCTATGGACTGAAGGGCGTTGCTCACCCCGAAATAATAGGGATTATTAAACAAAAGGATAAGAGAATGTAAAACGCTCATTGCGCTTCCGCCGGTAAGGATGGAAAGACCCACAACAAAAATGGCGTTATAGGAATATACATCCGTTATGTTACTTTTGAAGAACCATCTTAAAAGAATTATACATACGGCAGCATATAAGATTCCCGTCGCGATAATGTAAAAAACAAGGCCGGTAAAATCCCTTGTAACCTCGTTAAAAACAGTCATATTGTCTTTTACTATGAGGAACATAAGTGAGCGGGATATGTCTTCGCCGTTTTCATCCACCAGACTTATATCCGTTTGTCCCGGTGCTATGGCGGAAACTTTTATTGCGATATAATCCTTTTTTATTTTAACTTTTTCGGCTTCTACAACCCCTGCTCTGGAAAGCATTATATGCATATCTTCGGGGATATCGATCCAGCCGTTTGTGGGCGCAAAATATCCCGCCTCGTTTCCGAAGTACACCGTAAGGGTATTCCCCACCGCGATTCTGGAAACGAAGCAGAATATCGCAAGAAGTAATGTTATGATTCCGATTTCTATTGATATTTTTTTCATAGTTTTACGCTGCTTCGCAGCTACACCTCATCAGTCACAAGGGGAAGTCTTTTTATTCTTTGCCGTGATATACCTCCGGAGAAGCACTGTCCTTTGACAGGTAGATGCCTTCCTTCATTCCGTCGATCTTAAGTTTCATGTCTTTCGGCGATTTCGAAAGGTTTACTCCCTTGGTCTGAGCAACCATCGTGATCTCGTCTACCTGGGGATCCTTGTTTTCATATTCTCCATTTTCGTTTATGATAAGGTTCTTGTATTCCTTCTGAATATCCGCAATGTTTGCCGGTCGTTTTGTCATCCAGACAAGTTCAAGGGTCTGTCCGTTATCGTTGTCCGGAAGATAAAATTCCTCAATCGGTTTAGTATTTAACTGCCCGTTCCTGGACTCAAGAGAATCCACAAACTTTATATTTTTACCGTCAATGCCAACGATCGTCGTATAATGCTGCATGGGATATTTTGTTACAACGGTAACGCAATGTCCGCCGGAAAGGGCTTCGTTAACCTTCTCAAGAAAGGCCACCTTTAAGTTGTGGTATTTTATCTTCCTGTCTTTTATCTGGGCTTTTGTCATGTCATCGGTTTTTGCCGGATAATACAAGGAAACTTTATTCAGCATGGCATCCTTTTGTTTTTCGATAAAGAAATCTCCAAGTTCAAAGATGTTTCCGACCCTACCTCGAAGAAGATATCCGTTGACTTCATTTTCCGCTTTTTTGAAATCTGTCTCTTCCGTTCCGGGATCGATGGATTGTACCAGATCCTTATAGTCTTCAAACTTTTTAATATCCGGGCGATATTTTCTTATGGAATTCTGGCTTATGTTTCTTACCATCTTACCTTCTTTTCGGCAATACTGGCGGTACATCTCCGCTCCCGCGCATGCAAAGCAGTTGTTTCCCGCGGTCTGAAGTTCATATTCCTTTACGATCTGCTCCGCATCCGGAAGCAATATCCTGTATTTCGGCATCTTCAGTTTTTCCTGTACCGTACTGTCCGTTCTCTTTTCTCTTGTCTCATCATGAACTGTATAATATATCCCCAGCCATTCATATGCCTTCTTAACTTCCTCTTTTACACCCGGTCTCCATACATAGTCCTGGGCATATTCATCCAGATACATATACCGGCTTCTGAAATGACCGTTTCCGGCTCTTGTACGTCCCACAGGATATCCGTTATCCTTTAGGATTTTTTCATATTCAAGTTTCTTTTCTTCCGTATATTGATTTTTATCAAGGCTGTCATAATCCACATCTTCCGAGAAAGAAAAGATTCCAAGATCCCTTGCTTTTCCTTTATACATCTTCAGTGCCTTGGATCTGACATCGTTCATTTCCTTTCTGACATTTGCGATGGCATCCTTATCAACCGGCTTTATTTTTTGAAGTCTTTTAATCTCCTGTTCGAAAGGTGCGGTCACTGCCTTATAAGTCGCCAGGTCTTCTTTGATGCTGTCCAGCGCCTCTTTGTTTTCTTTATAGAACTCCTGTATATCAATATAATTCTTTCTCTCGACTTCGGACATTCCTGCCGTCTCAAATTTATACTCGTCTTCATATGCGTCTTCGTCTTCGAGTTCGCCCTCGTCCTCTATCGCATCGAGTTCTTTCTTCTTTGCAGTCGTCTTGGCAGTCTTCTTGCCCTTATTCTTTTCTTCTTCTTTCTTCTTGTCTGTTGCCTCTTTTTCTTTTTGTCTCTTTTCTTTTTCTTCCTTCGAAAGTTCCTCTGCCTTTTCTCCTTCTTTCAAGAGTTCCGTTTTCTCGGAAACTTCGGATGCCACAGTATCGTCAAGAGGTTTGTCTTCCTTATATCTGTCTCTCTTCTTAAAATCTGTCTTTGCTTTATTAAGCTGCTGTTCGGGGCTCAGCACATGCTTTGCTTTCTTAATATCTCCGGTTTCAAAGAAGTTCTTAAATGCCGGGGTGGTCTTATATGACATCATATTCGGCAGGTCTCCGAGAAAGGCCATTACCGCCGGCCCGGGCTGGGTCTTTGCGGTTGCCGATATTTTATCCATGAGTTCACTCATATTATCGATTGCAAGAAATTCTTTTCCGAAGGCCGTTTCCGATTCCGGATATTTTGCTATCAGATATTTAGCGCTGTATACGTTTGCTGCAATGGTTAAGCTGCTGAGGCGCTGTTCCAGCGCGGCCATCTTTTCCTTGTCATATGTAAGATCTTTTGCTTCTTTGGAAAGCATTAAACTCTTATAATACTGGACTACCTGTTCCGACTCCATTGCAATATGAACCTTCATGTATTTGCTCCTGAAGTTTTCGGAAATATCCTTTATGTCCTCCGGCTGTTTGTCATCTACGCGGAACGAGAATTCCTTCATATCCCAGCTCATGATCTCATCAAAGAGTTCCTCAATATATTTCTGCTTCTTTTTCAGATCTTCCTTCGTTGCCTTTCCATCGGCCTTCATGCCGATATACTTATACATATCATATGCTTCTTCCGTGGTCTTTCCCTTGAGCATGGCAAGATTAACGGCGTGTACGGCGTAAATGCGGTTGTTCTCAACCGTAACTTTTTCTTTTTCCGCCCTTTTTTGGACATAATCCGTCATGGTAGACTCCATCTTCTGGAGGGTATCCCTGTCATAGACCATCCTCTGGTTAGAAGTCATGCCGAGTGTAAATTCTTTTTCCGCCGTGGCTCCTCTTTTTCCGAACAAATCGTTATAAAGCTTGTCCGAAAGCCTGCTGTCTTCCCTTGTAAGTTCAAGCCATTTATCACAGGCAACCATCCATTTTTTCATGGTCTCCTTTTCTTCTTTGGTGGTTGCTATCCGCATCATGTCACTTATTGTTTCTTTTGCGTGTCCCGGAGAAATATCATCCCCAATGCCGATGGTCATTCCCTTATTCAGTATGGAAATAAAGCCGGATGAGGTAACAAGTTCGTTCATGGCCTTGTAATAAGGCATATATTTATTATATCTTGCATAGTATTCTTCAAGCCTTGCATAGCACTGTTCAATCTTCTTAAGATCTGCGGGACTTGCCTTCTTCTTTTGCTTATCAAGATATGCTTTGAATCTGTCAGCTGTCACCTTACCCGTCTCATAATCGTTTATTCTTATGACCGAATCGAGGCCGAAGCATTCCTCGGGGGGGGTAACCTTAAAAAGATCAATTTTTTCGAAGGCTTTTTCAATGAGGTCATCATTGAATTTTCTCTTGGAGAAAGAAATATCTTCCACAAGTTCCTTATTGTCATACATCTTCCTTTGTTCGATCGCATTGCTCATCGCGGCAACTATTTCTCCGGATTTCGCCTCCGCTAGGGATCTTTCATAGAGGGCCTTAAAATCCGATCCCACAACATATGTCAAAAAATGTGCCTCCGGCATCAGCGGCTTTAGTCCCGAGAATATATTATATATCTCGTTTCCCTCCGCAGTCAGATCCTCTGCGTTCATATCACTGAGATAATATTCCCTGGTCTTTTTACCTATGGCCAAAAACTCTTCCACGGTAAAGAGTTCCGAACCTTCTTTCCTAAGTGCATTTTGGGTAAAGCCTATGGTTGCATTAATGGTTTCTCCCATATCCCCAAGCGCTCTAAGTTTGTCTCTTTCGTCCTTGGAAAGCTTATATCCTTCTTCTTCGATCATGGATACAAATTTCTTAAACTGTGAAAGACTTTGCAACAAATACTGCTTTTCCAGGTTGTTTTTAAAGATCGCTTCCTCGGAGGACGTATCTTCGAACTGCTTAAGATCTATACCTAATGCGTTATTAAGCAGATATTTATATCCTTTGAATTTCTTTTCCTTATCCTCGCTGGTAAAAAGCGCCACAATCTTTTGCATAAATTCCGGAGTGTTTGTAAATGTAAGATCTTTTTCGTCGAGTCCCAGATACTTTGCAATCTCGGGGTCTCCCGGAAGTTCCGCCCTTCCGTATCCCAGCAGAACCTGTATCGCACGGACGATGGGAACCTTTTTTCCGTCCGGGAATATATCCTTATTGAATTTGATCAGCTCATTTGACGCCTCAATACCGTAATTATAGTATTCGCGTTTGGAAATACCCTGTTCAAATATAAGGCGTCTTTTCTTAAGTTCGGAGCTGCTTGCGGACTTTTCGTATATTTCCCTGTAAAGGGGCTTGAATCTTTCGAACCTTTCCTTTTCTTCCTGCTTGATATCCGAAAGGTTCAGGGCCGTCATATCTTCCGCCGTAAGACCGAAGCCCTTAAGCTGTTCCATTTCCTGCTGCGCGCCTTCAACTCCCGCAATGTATTTTACCCGGGCATCATAGAGTTTAAGAGTCTGGTCAAAGGTTCTCATCTTTGCTTTTAATTCATGGATCTTATCTACATCCGTTATATGTCCGAAAGCAACCATCCTGTTAAGTTTCTGCATAAGCGGAACATATACTTCCGCTCTCATAAACTCGATATCCGGGATTGAAAGAATTTCCCTGTCGGTAAGAGAAACCAGATCCGGGATCTGTAAAGTCTCGATCTCTTCCGTAACTTCTTTCGGATCAAGCTTGTCGGGTTCGGAATATACCCGCTTTACACGCATGTCAAAAGCAAGGGTATCCCTGTTTTCAAGGATCTCCTTTGCCGTTTCCTCTATGCTTATTATCTTTTCTTTGTTTCCTTCGTATTCCTTATCAAAAGCCTCCTGAGCCTCGATCGCATCTTTCAGGTCTTCCGTTTCTTCAAGACCGTATTTTTCCTTAAAGATCTTCAGTCCGTCTTTTAAATATTTCTTATGAAGCTTTCTGGATTCCTTACTCTCCGTTTCATCATCCAGCGCATCTATCGTGGTGTCAAGTCTTTGTATATAGATCGCGCTCTGATCCGCGGCATAGGAAAAGAGATCTTTCAAGAGAGACTTTACGGTATTTATTCTCTTAATACCCTGGCCTCCCGGGATATGCCACTGTTCACCGCGGAGTCTAAGATATCTTACGGACCTGTTTACCAGCATTGCAAGAGCTTCCGAAGCCTCTTCCTCGTTCTTTGCTTCAAGAAGCCTGTTTGCAAAATCCTGTACCGGAGCGGAACTCTCCTGATTAACATTTCCCCATTGTTTTATTACTTCAAGATTATTTGTAAGTGAATTCGGGAATTTCTTTACGGAGCGGTTTTTATAATTCACTTTTATGTCGGCTTTGGGAGTCTCGGAAGTTTTCTCGTTAATATCCTTCAAAAGTGAGTTTATAAGAAGCATTTCCTTCTTTTCATCGGGGATCTCTTCCGGAAGGTTTTCCTTTACATCCTCCCGCTTATCCTCAAGTTTGGTCAGAAGGTCATCGCCTTCGGAACCGCCTTCCGGCATAGTTTCCTTTTGAGTTTCGGTTCTTTCAAGCAGACCCAGAGCGCTTAACTGTTCATTAAGCTCCTTTTCCTGTTGCTGCAGATCCTGCTTGTTTACTAATTCTTCATGCTTTTTTTGATTTTGGAATAATTCTGACATAGTGTGGCTCCTTATTTTTCTTTCATGGAACAATATCCTTTCTGACTATACCCCGATATTATATCAGAGCATGTCCAACAATTGTCCATCTACACATAGTGCCTGATATCAAAACGTATGCATGTATTATACAAAACCCTGTCCAACAAATGTCCGCGGGGGAGAAGAAAAAAGAGCTTCGGGAAACCGAAGCTCTTTTTGTGATTAATTGAATATTCTTTAGTTTTCAAGCACCTGCTTTAAGGACTCTTTTACGCTTTCCGTTGCGGAACGCATCATTCCAATGGACTCAGTTGTTTCCTGTGAGGACGCTACAAGGTTTTCCGCACGCTTGTTTACCGCTTCAACGATTTCCGTAAGTCTGCCGGATTCCGCGATAAGTCCGTCGATGGTTTCTTTTATATCCTGATTGTTCTTGTTACTGTCGTCCGCGGTAAGCTTTGAACTTTCCGCAAGAGACTTTATTTCGTCAGCAACAACCGCAAAGCCCTTTCCCGCTTCACCGGCACGGGCCGCTTCTATCGATGCATTAAGAGCAAGCAGGTTCGTCTGACTTGATATTGCTATTACATCCGCGTTGTTTGCGGACAACTTCTCAAGATAGCCTTCAATCTTTCCAAGAACGTCTTTAAGGTTTGCCGCGAAATCTTCCACGTCTACCATTGATGCGGATATACGTCTTGTCTGATGTGCGTTGTCTTTACTTGCTTCTTCAATCTGCCCGATGGAATCGTTAAGACTTGCAAAGTTTTCGTTAATTCCTTCCGCCATGGAAGCGGTCTTTTCCTCCATTGCTTCCTGTGCGCTTCTGACTTCATCCGCAAGTTCGATGGCCTTGTCCTTCTCTTCGTATGCACGGTCTTTGATGTAATGAACGCAGTTGTGCTTATGGTTAATGCCGTTATGTATTGCTACCGCCATATCGTAACAGGATTTATATCCGCAGCATCCGCAGTTTATCTCGCGCTTATCCTGCGTATCCTTCTTCATATCGTTAAAGATCGAATCAAGTTCGGAGTTGCTCGGATACCTGTATGAGCATTCTTTACTCCGATCCGTATATTTACGCAAAAAGTCGTCGAGGTTAAGTTTTGAGAACTGTTTGTTAAGCATTGCCAAACGTTTTTCCGGAGTGAGTTTTCTTCCCCAGGCAGAATTCTTCGAATCGTTTTTACTGTTTTTCTTTATTCTCTGGATACTTATGAACGTATCTTCCGTAAGGGTCTTTCTCGCATCCACACCCGGTCCGTAGAGGCAGCCGTTTGTACAGTTGAGTGCATCCACGAAAAGGTACGGATTGTTTCCGCTCTTGAGACGATCCTTGTTACGCTTAAGATATTCGTACATATGGCTTTCGCCTTCCATTTGACGAACAAGCGCATCCTCTCCGAGAAGCCAGTACACGTTTTCCTTTAAGCCTCCGGGCATGGGATAGATTGATCCGAGTCCGTATTCAATCTCGTCTTTATAAGGAGTCGCTCCGCTTACCGGATGTGTCTTAAGGTATTCAACAAGATGAGAAAACGTCAGATTATATGAAATATATCCATGATTGTTCGGATCGTCGATCTCGTTTTTCTTTGCGATACACGGACTGATAAATGCAAGCTTATCGGTGATATGCATATATTTCTTGGCATAAATTGCCGAACACATCATTGGACTCTGCACGGGCATAAGCTTCGGCAAAAGTTCCGGTACATAACGCTCGATATATCCCACAACAGCGGGACAGGGCTGTGATATTCCGCCGTAGAAGTTTCTTTCGGTTATGTATTTAATATAACCCCAGGTTGTTATATCCGCTCCGAAAGATACGCTGATAAATCGGTTTACGCCCAGTTTTTTCATCATTCCCAGATATGTCTCGTATTCTTTCGGATAGTTTGCCAAAAATGCGGGAGCGATAAGAACGGAAATCTTTTCACCCTTTTTAAGATCGGAGAAGAATCGTTCGACATCGTCGATATATTCTCTTGCGTTATGATGGCAGACATCGATACATGCTCCGCAGGCAATGCAACGGACAGGATCGACTTCAATAACATTGCCGCGTTCCATCTCTACGGCAATATTGGCACCGACACTCGGGCAAGCGCCGATACAGCGGTTGCATCCGATACAATTATCGTTTGTTTTAACGAGTCCCATTATAAAGCCTCCCTTCAAGTTTATACTGTAACCGTTATAATATACTACTCCTTGTCCATCAAAAATTCCACACGAAAACTCTTTTTTTTTCGGAATTGTCTAGTAGAACTTTTGATGGACATGCTGTGTTATCATTCCGCATGTAAAAAAAATACTCAATGCAAAAGTTAAAGCTTTGGAGGAAAACAAAATGAAAAAGTCATTGGTAATGGCATTGGTAGCGGCAGCTATGCTTCTCGGCGGATGTTCCGGAAAGGCTCCGGCAGCAACGACGGACACGGCATCGAACGACAACGCGGAAACGGTAACCGAAGAGAGCGAAGATACTTCTTCGGAAGATACGGAAGAAGCTGAGGATGATACATCATCCGATGAGGATCTTACGGTACAGATTCAGGGCGAGGTAAGTGACATCATACAGAAATCCGCTTCATTAAGCGAAGAACTTGTGGGCGTAAATAAACTTTATGACAAGTATGATGAGCTCTGCACAAACGCGGAAAATCAGACGGAAATGAATCAACTCAGTCAGTGGAGAACACTGGTATGGAAGACAGAGATCAAAGGTCTTCTCGAAAGAATAGAGGAAAAGGATGTTACCTATTACGAAGAGAACTATCCTACATATCAGGAATGGGAAGATTATGTTACCGATATGGCGGAAAAGATGAGCTATACATATGAAGGCGGCTCAATATATCCTTCAATGGTTGCATATAATGAAGCTATGAGATGTAAAAACGAAGCCTACGGTCTTGCAAGCGCGCTTGCGGGAATTATTAAGGAAGACGGCTTTGTATTCCCGGATTCCACACGATGCGGATTCTACGGAGATTACACCAAAGACAGCTATCTTATAATCACTGAAGGAATGGAAAACGGAACATATAACATCCTTATCCATATCGACGACAGCAAGGTGATAAGCGGTACGGGAGAAGTTGAAGACGCCGCGGACAGTGATACATATCTTCTGTTTACAAGCGAAGACGGAAAAGTAAAAGGAACAGTCAGCCATGATGTGCTCGGCAGCGATTTCAATGTAACGGAATCCGACGGTTCTGTTGTAAAAACAGGTGACTCATATTCGTTCTCATTTAGATATTAATTTGTGAAAGGAGATACAAAATGAAAAAGACAGGAACAATCTTGGCAATCGTTTTATGTGCGGTAATGACGCTTACGGCCTGCGGCGGTTCGGGAAAGAGTTCGGGCGGCGGATCTTCGGATGTAAGCCTTACATATAACGGAGTTACGATGAAACTCGGTGATACTTTTTCCGATTACGAAAGCAAACTCGGCGAACAGACAATGCCCTCACAGGAAATTCCTCCCTGCGACGGCGAAGGCGATACAATGACGGTTTATACCTATGATTCGCTTACGATCAACGTTGATGAATCCGGAAAGATCGACAGCATAAATCTTGCCGAAGGAGGCGATGCTGCTGCAAATGCACAGACTGATAAGGGACTTAAGCTCGGAGATCCTGCAGATAAGGCAAAAGAGCTTTACGGTGAAGCAATGACGGATACGGAATTTGTTCTTAATATTCATGTGGGCGGATCGGTGCTTGGTATGTCAAAGGATGATTCCGGAAACATTTCATCTTTCTATATCATGCAGGCAGACTAAAAAATCATAAGATCATCATAAAAAGAGCTTCGGTTTTCCGAAGCTCTTTTTTTATAGCAATGTTTTCCTCAACAAATTACTAAATTCATTGCTTTGCGAGCCTGATTCAAAGGATTTTTCGGCTCTGCGGCAATGTTTTTGCTACTAAATGCTTATAATCATTGCTTTTTATGGTTGTTGTTAGCAATATTCAGTATATGTAGCAATGTTTTCCCAAGCAAATTGCAAAAAACATTGCTTTACTGGCCTGATTCAAAGAAAAATTCGGCTCTGTAGCAATGTTTTCATCAATATTTAGCAAAAATCATTGCTTTTCGAGCCTGATTCAAAGAAAAATTCGGCCTTGTAGCAATGTTTTCATCAATATTTAGCAAAAATCATTGCTTTCTAAGCGAATTACTCACAAAAAGTGCTTCGCGCAACCGAAGCTCTTTTTAGACCTGCTGTATATGCAGTTACTATGCAGTTACTATTCAGTTAATGTTCAGTTAATGTCCTAGTAGCTTGTTTCTTCTATAGAAAGTTCAAATCCATCAGGCGCCCATATTCATATACATAAATCCGGAAACAGAGTCACCTTCAAGGTAGATCATTACCGACGTTCCCTCGACTGTGTATGACATCATGCCGTCACTCTCGTTCTCCGGGTCGCCCAGGGCTTTCTTAACATCATCAGCGGAGTCGCCCATCTTTACCTTGCCCTGAATAAGGATTTCCTTTGAACCGCCTTCAGCGGGTTCAATGCCTATTACCTTTTCGTCCCTTAAGGTTGTAACGGTTATGCCGTCATAGTAATGCATGATCTGGATATAATCTCCGCCGTCGCAGGGTTCGATGGTTTCCATGGGCTTTGTTTCCGTTCCGAGTTTATCCTTTATGCCTTCAAACTCACCGCCTACGGTTACGTTTGTTCCTTCATAGGTTACATACGCTCCGGATCCGTCCGAGCTTCCCGCTCCGCTTCCGCCGGACTTTCCCGCTCCTCCGCAGGCTGTAAGTGTGATGATCGCTGCAAGCGCAAGTGATAATGCTTTTGTTACTTTTTTCATTGTTTACTCCTTTCTATGGGTTAAATATATTCTCCCCGTAAATTACGGAAATTTCATAGTTTGCGCTGTCTTCGGATTTTTCCAGCATCATGGAGAAACCTCTCTTATTCTCCTGCTCTCCGAAAACGGATTTTTCATAGATCGGGAAAGCTTCGTATATGCCTTCGTTTTTGCCGTTTTTCACCAGAACATATACTCTTCCGTCCTCCGAAACAATACCGTCAGGAATGATGCCGCAGATCTTTGTTCCGAAACCTTCTTCCTTAATGTTTACCGTAATGCTTCCGCCGTCTTTAAATGCCGAAGGATCAAGGCCGTCCGCAATGGGTGCATACATATACGGTGTCTTTGAAATAATGCGTTTTAAGTTTCTCTCAACGATTTCATAGCAGACATCCGTATCGTCCGCAAGGTTTGCAACATCGGGAACATCCGTCCGTCTGAACTCCGCATTTTCATAGTTATCGATAAAGTACGGGAGCACCGCGCGTCCGAAGGAATCCCGGACCATATAAAGGGAACTTCCGTCATTTATGTCATCATTATGAGAGATGATCTTCATGTCGTTCTGTTCAAGATCGCTCATAAAGATACTTAACATATTCTCCGTGCTTCCCATGGGAGCAGGTTCCGTAAAGGAATAGTTCGAGATCTTTATGTCATATTTATACTGATCGTCCTTGCCGCATCCCGACGGATATAAAAGCTTATCCAGGTCTCCTTCCCATGTCTTTCCCACGGTATAATTTGCATCGGAATATGTCTTATGCTCTTTTCCGAGACTGTCCATAATGGCGTTGTATCCGATAAGCGCTCCCCTGTTGTTCCAATGGGAGTCCCGACGTAAATATACGGGATCTGCATCCGTCTTTTTTGCCTTTAAAACGGAAAGCATATCAACATAATTAACATCATATTCGTCCGCCGCACGCATAAGGCGTTTAAGGTTATTATCCGGTGCTTCAATATATTCTGTCGGCATATATTCTCCGTATACGGATGCCTTGTTGGGAATGGGAACAAAGGTAAAGGCACCGCCCTTATCGTTGACCACATTCTGTATGATCCTTAAAGTGATAGCCGCGGAACGAATCTCGTCATCCGTCATGGCGGTGGTATCCATAAAGTCATCGCCCTCTTCCGTAAAATACAGCCATCCTTCTTTTCCCACGATAACGTTTGATGTGGGGGCATGAAAGAATTCTCCCTTTATAAGATTCGATGCGGAAAGGATATATGCTCTAAACGGAAGCCTGTCATTCAGCCAGGATTCAAACTGCGTTGAAAAATCGATGTTCAGTTTTCCGCTTTCGATATAGGCGGGAAATTCCGCAAGCTTTCTTTTTTCAATCTGTGCATTGTTCTTAAAGAACGGCATAAGGCAGACCGGGATTATGCATATGATAAAGATTGAAAAGCAATACAACATTTTAAACCCTTTTTTCATCTCGCTTTCCCTCCTTAAAATCTAAAGTAAATGAACGGATTGTACTTGCTTGATACCAGTGAAAGGATCGAAAGCAGGAACAAAAGGATCGATACAACGTGGGCCGTATAGATATACGGCTTTTTATATTTTGAGGCCATCGCCTTCTTCTCCAGCGCCGGAAATACCGGTGCGGAAAGGACTACCGCAAAGATGAATGATACGATGAAGAGTGCCGTTACACAGGATAATATCTTAGCATCCACGGCAGCATCTCCTGCGGCAAACGTGAACATCGCTCCTATCATTCCAAAGCCCTGTGTAAGGCTGTCCGCACGGAATAAAACGAATGCAAGGATAACAACAAGCATGGTATATACATGTCCGATGGGCTTAAACCATTTCTTCTTTGTGGGGATTATCTGATAGGTTTCAAGCATCTGGCAGATACCGTGGATCATACCCCAGACAATAAAGGTAAAGTTCGCTCCATGCCAGAATCCCGTAAGGAAGAAAACGAAAAGTTTATTTAAGGTTGTGCGAAGATTTCCCTTTCTGTTTCCGCCCATGGGAATATAAACATATTCCTTAAACCAGGTTGAAAGGGATATATGCCATCTTCTCCAGAATTCCTGAATGCTTCCGGAGATGAAGGGATAATTGAAATTCTCCCTGAAATCAAAACCGAAGATGCAGCCGAGACCGATGGCCATATCGGAATATCCGGAGAAGTCAAAGAAGATCTGCATCGTATAGCATACCGCGCCGATCCATGCGGGACCCGCTCCGATGGTATCCGGTGAGAAACCGAAAACCGTATCCGCAATAAATCCCATCTGGTTTGCGATAAGAACTTTCTTTGCAAGACCCTGAATGAATCTTCTTAATCCGCGCTCCGCACGGTCAAGGGAAAACTCTCTTTCATGAAGCTGCTTTGCAATGTCTTCGTATCGAACGATGGGGCCCGCGATAAGCTGCGGGAAGAAGGCGATATAAAGCATTACGGAAAACAGGTTTTTCTGAACGCTTTTTTTATCGCGATAAACGTCTATAACATAACTTAAGCCCTGGAATGTAAAGAATGAGATTCCGATGGGAAGTCTGATCTGCGGGACCGGGATCGAAAGCCCTGTCACGTTGTTAAAGATCTCCGCAAAAAAGCCGGTGTACTTATATGCGATAAGGAGTCCTATGTTTAGGATCACGGCAAGGAACACCGCGTTTTTCGCACCGTTTCCTTCTTTGGATGCCAGAAGTCCGAAGAGGTAATTTAAGATAATGGATACCACCATTATCATTACCGCAACCGGTTCGCCGTAGGCATAGAAAATAAGACTCGCGATAATAAGGATCGCGTTCCGGACTTTCAGATTCTTAATTAATGCGTAAAGAATGAAAGTGATGGGAAGGAACATGAATAGAAATGTTACTGAGCTGAAGGTCATATTTTTTCCTTTCTAACTAGTTCATAGTTAAATACCCTTCCGTGGTTTCCGCCCACGGATAGGAGTTCATATATTCGCCGTGGAAGTTTTTGATCGCTTCCTCGTCGTTATCAAGAAAACGGAAAAGGTCGCAGTCCATCCTTTCGGGGATGATCCGCATCTGTCTGTTTTCCATTTCGAAGACATCTGAAATATCGTATTCGTCAAGGGTATCCTTTAAGGACCTTATTATCGTATCGAAATATTTTTGCTTTGCCCGGTCATAATCATCATCTTCCCAAAGGATGTAAAAAAGATCCTTTCTTGTTATGAACTGTCCTCTTCTGTCCACAAGGCAGGCAAAGAGTTCCTTTGCCTTCGAGCGTTTGAAATTAACCGGCTTTCCGTCCACAAGAACATTAAAATATCCGAAGGTTTCAACCTTCACACGGGCCGCTTCCAGTTTCTCTTCCATGCCATTCGAAGTTCCGCCGATAGAACCAGTCCCGGATTCCATTGCGTATTCTATCTCCGAAAGAAGTCTGTCATAAGCAATGGGCTTTAAAAGATATCCCGATGCATGAAGGGCATATGCATCCACCGCATATTCGGAATATCCCGTAAGGAAGATCACCTTTATTCCCGGGCATTTTTCCTTCATGTTCGAAGCAAGATCGATCCCCTTCATTCCGGGCATGTCGATATCAAGAAGCGCAATATCCGCCGTATCTTCATCAAGATACGAAAGCGCTTCGAATGCATCCGTGAAAGATTCGATCGAGTCAAATAATTTAGTTTTCTTTACGAGGGAGACCGTACGAAAGAGTACAAGTTCCTCGTCGTCCACACAGATTGCTTTCATATTATTTCTCCACCGGTATCTTCATCGTTACAGCGGTTCCTTCTCCCACTTCGCTTTCAAGGAAGAATGTGCCGCCCGTCATGTCGATTATCCTGTCCCTGACATTTTTAATACCGATATGTCCGCCTTTTTGCGTTTCTTCTATCATTTGATCAACATCAAAACCTTTTCCGTTGTCACGGATCGTAACAACATGATAATCACCTTCACGGAAGGTATTAACATTTACCCACCCGTGTTTTTTCCCGCGAACACCGTGTCTTATTGCGTTTTCAACCATGGGCTGGATCGTAAGGGCAGGAAGTAAAAAGTCGTCATCTTCTATCTCGTATTCGATCTTTATGGACGGGAAACGGACTTTCTCGATATCGGAATAAGTCCTTGTATGTTCGATCTCCGTCTTTATGGAAATAAGGTTCGACTGGGAAAGAGAATCGATATTCTGTCTCATATAATTTGCAAACTTCTCAACGACCTCGGATGCCTGTTCCGGATCGATATCTATAAGCGCCTGGATCGTCGTCAGTGTATTAAACATAAAATGGGGCTGGATCTGGGATACCATGATCTTAATACGCTGTTCTGCCTTTTATGCCTCGTCGTGTTCGCGGACGAACTGAAGATGGAGCCAGATATAAAGGAACACGGAAGCCTCCGTCATTGCCACCGTAAGGAAGGAAACCCTGGGGCTGAAATACAGTTCCACATCCAATATGACCGCTATTACCACCGAGATGGAAATAAGGGTCGGAACAATTGCTTCCCTCTTTCTAAGCCCTCTGTATTTTAGGGCCGCTCCGACAACAAGCCAAAGATCTAAGATCCCGCTGATAGCAAAACTTACCCATCCCAAAGGACCCCTGTGCCAATGCAGTGTGTCATCGTAAAAGAACACCCAGTGATTGAAAAATGCCATGGAGTTTACGAAGGCATTCACACCCAGCATAATATAGAGTATCGTTTTTCCCTTCTCTATTCCCGCAATCCTGATAAACAGAACAATAACAATGGGCCTTATGATATAGTCTATAGCGGAAATAAAGGTATAAAAGAATATAGGGTTGCTCTTATAAAGTACATCCCCGAACGCCTCGCTTATCTGCGGTTCCACCAGCAGAAAGGTGACGCATGCGATTATGATATAAAACCTGCTCTTATTCTCCTTTTTTATGTAAGGATCCACAAGAGCAACAAGCGCCACACCGAGAAGCTGCAATATTAGTGCCAGATCTAAGGCAAAAATTGTTTGTATGTTAACATCGTGAAACATAGGTTATCCTTACTTGTCGTTCCGATGTCGCAAAGCGACGAGGAATCTTCGTTTCATTATACCGTGTACAATACTATCATACGCTGTCCTACAAAAGTCCTACAAAAGAAAAAGTGTGCTAATCCCTTCCTGCTTGACTGAATTCTATCTGAAATGCAACAGCTGTTGCCACTCATATTTCTATCTAAATTGATTGTTGGGGATTTTGTAAGCCCTGTGGCAATGATTTTGGGAATATATGACCGAAATCATTGCTTTCTTACCTTTCTTCATTGGATTTTGCGTGGAAGAAGCAATGTTTTAATGGGGAAATGGGGAAATTCATTGCTGACCCGCCCTTCTTCATTGGTTTTTTGAGTGAAAAAGCAATGTTTTTGGTGGATAATGGCTTAATACATTGCTTTTCAGGCTTTATTCAATTGATTTTTAGGTGAAAAAGCAATGATTTAGGGGGATAATGGCATAATACATTGCTTTCCCTCCTTTCTCCAATGAATTTTTAAGAGGAAAAGCAATGTTTTGAGCGAATAATGGCAATAATCATTGCTCCCCTGCTTATTTTGATAAAAATATGGATTTTTAAACATATCCCCCCTTAGAAGATGGTGCCCTCCGGGTACATAATTACTTCTTCCTGCTTGATTACAAAGCATCTGCCGTTCGGGCGGTTGTCAAGGGTGCGAAGCACCCAAAGGGCAAGCCCTTGACAACCGCCCGAAGGCAGATATAATTCAGCCAAGCAGGAAGGAAACAAACCGCAGAAGCTGTTACCTCTAGTAAAAAACACATCCTTTATAAGATAAGCGTTACAAACAAAAAAGCATAAAAAAACCTTCCCCTCAAGGGGAAGGCGTTACTTTAATCAACTTTACTTTTTTATCCTTGCTGCTCATCCGGCTACTCTCCCAGATTGGCAATTTTCTTCATCATGGCGAACATACCTTGACCGAACTGTTTAGCAAGGTTTCCGGCGCCTACGTTCATAATGAAAGTAAGCGGATTTGCCTTAACGACATCCAGCATGACCTTGGAGAAGTCATAGCTCTTAACATCCGGTTTTCTTGCGTAATGACCTTCGTAGTAATCCTTAAGTTCGATCTTTATGATCTCAACATGTGCATCGATAACCTTTTGTTTCTTCTTCTCATAATCGGCTTTCTTTTCTTCCGAAACGCCCTCTTTGAAATCTCCGGAATATTCTTCCGTTATTTCCAGCGCAATTTTTTCATAGTCATCATACAATTGTTTAAAGTATTCCCCGCCCTTCTCGTGGGTAACAGGCTTTCCGTCTTCCATAAGGGTTATGGGTTTATCGATCTTAAACATAATGGCCATATTATCCCTGGTGGCCTTTCCGTTTAATCCGTGCACTCTTTGGATCATGGTTTTAAACATTCCCGTTATGGGGTTGCTTTCCCTCTTCTTTTTGTGAAGATCATTGTAAATAGTATAGATTTCGTTTGTAAGCTCTTCCTTTCTGCTGTTGAACTTGCTCGAACTCTTGTCCTGAAGTTCCCTTAATTCCTTGATCTTTTGATCGAGGAGAACCGCATTTTGTATATCAACGTCATAGATCTTTATAAGTTCATCGATCTTTTTTTCATCAAGGCTCTTAAGTATATCATAGGCATCAACCGAAAGCCTTGTGAATCCGCCGAACTGGTCATAAACAGGTTGGTTAAGTTCTCCCTGATACCAGTATCCGATAATATTACATGCAGCCTTTGACTTCACTTCATTATCACCCAGTCTCTTTATGCATTCCTGCCTTATGGTATTAAGAGCGTTAACAAGCTTTGGTCTGTCCTTTTCCGTTAAACCGTTTTCCTTACGGTCCAGACTAAGATTGGACACAAGGTCCGGGACACCGCTCGCCTTCGGCATTGAATACGAAAAGCACTGCATAAAACTGAACAGATCCTCTATCGAGTATTCTTTCGGTATTTCAAAGGGTTTATCGGCATCTGCCCATATGGCCTTAAAAAGATTCCAGAATCTTCTGGGCCTCGTGAAATCCGGGACGATCATCTCTCTCTTTCTTCTGTCCTCAGGATAAAATCCGTACTTATTCGTCTTCTGGATCTTAAGTTTTTCTGCAATATCCTTGATATCCCCAAGGTATTTCTTGTCAAATTCGTCTCTCTTATCAATTCCTTCGAAGTTCTTTGCAAGGTTCGGTTTAACCTTTTTGTTGTCCAAAAGTTCTTTTATAAATTCTTCCTTGTCGATATCCTCAAACATGTCAACGTAGGACTTGAATACGGCCTTATTTTCAACATTAGTCTCGTCTACTTCTCCCCTTTGGACAGGCAAAACCTTCTTTTCATATATATTTATCTGTACATAGGATACCGGGTCTACCTGGTTGTGTCTGTCACATGCATCTTCGATCCATTCAATATCCTTCTTTAAGGTTGTGACCATCTTGTTAATGTCGTTTATGGACTGCTGAAGTCTAAGCTGTCCCTGTGAGAAATTGAAGATCTCCGGCGGAAGTTTGATTCCAAGCTGCTGCGCCTTTATAAGGACCGCGGAAATCCTTTCCCCTGCTTCGGACCCTTCCGACATATCGAATATCTTATCGATCTCGTTTCTTAACGCGGTTTTCTTTTCTTCGTTAAAGAACGCTTCGAAAGCGATATCTTCCGGTGTCTTTTCTTCTCCTTCCTTCTTCAGGAGGATTTCGCAGAACGCATCAAAGAAATTCTCCTCATGTGAACTTGATGCGGCAAGTATCATCTTTGTTATTGCGGCTTTCTGGTCGGCGGTAAACTGTACGGCATTACCGAAGTCGATAAGGGTTGCCTTATCATCGCCTATAAGAATGTTTCCGGCATGAAGATCCGCATGATAATATCCGCCCTTAAAGATGGCTTCTTCAACCCATCTGTGGGTGACGTTTGCCATCATATCACGCTTTTTGATAAGCTCGTTTACCTTATCGATGAGCTTGTCTCTGCATTCCTTTGTCTTATCGTAGTCCTCCAGTTTTAACGTAAGCTCATATTCGTCGCCCAATTCACTCCTGATATCCTGTCTGAAAATCTCGGTCTCTATAAGGATATCGTCCAACGTCTTTCCTTCCGCTTCTTCAAGAACAAGGGAATTAACGGTAGGATCAATAAGAGTGTTTATCTTTTCGCACTCCACATCCTTAAACTTACCGTCATAAACTTTTCCGGCTTCAATATTATTTGCTTCTTTCGTAAGGTCAAGCTCCGCTTTATGATTCGCAAGCTGGCCCTGGAAGGTAAGATGCATACCCTTTCCTTCGCCGTCAACCGTCTTTGCGCAGTTTAACAATATCTCTTCTTCCCGGGCCATACGGTTCGCCGCATCGGGCCTTAAGAGCTTGATAACAACGCCCTTTCCTTCCGCGGGAAGGTTCGGTCCGTAGAGTTTACACTTAAAAGTCTGGCCGACGGATGCAGCTCCCAGGTTTTTTAACACCTCGATCTTTGTTATGGTTCCCTGGGATTTTTGTATCATGGCATTAAGCTGGGACTTTACAACGCGCTCAGGGATCGGCGGAAGCTTTGACTTAACATCCCGCTTTGCGATCTTTATCTCCTCCGGAAGGGATTCATCCGGAAGTCCCTGTATCATCTTCTGGAAAAGGGGACCTGCGCCGCGGATAAGACCGCCAAGGTAGTTTGCTCCCACATTAAGATTTTGCTTTTCCGTCCGATACTTCAACAGTTTATTTCTTTCCGCAGGGGTAAGAGGCTCCTTAATAAAGTTTCGTCCATCCTTCCAGATACTCTCATATCCTTTAAGCTTTCTGACCTTAAGATCCTCTATAAGTTCATCTCTCGTGTATAATTTATCTTCCACCTTCTTTGAACTTCGAAGAACGGAGGACAGCATCGCTCTCTTGTCGATCTCCGGAACGGATTTGAAATAGTTTTCCAGAACGTTTCTTGTGAACTTGCCCTGGCCTTTCTTTGTACGGGTTGCGTTCTTTAATATTGCCTGGAGATTGGTTTCTTTATCCGCTGCGGATTCCGCAAAGATACTGTTTGTAATCTTTGTAACATTCTCCTGAAGAATGTCACATGACTTTTTGATGCTTTCGTTCATTATTTCATATGAAGACTTCAGAAGTCCCGTCATGCCTTCATCGTTTTTGTTTTCAAGAACATCTTTTAAAAGGTCGCTTATCTGTTCAACGCCTGCATCCTCTTTAAAGTTTATCTTCCCCTTAAGATAATTACAGAAATCACGAAGGTTTTCCGCGATAACCTTTGCAAAGTTTTCGTTTCCCTCACCCATAATGGAATCGAGAGACATCTTCTTCATTATGGAGGAGATAAGATCCTCGTTTTCGCCCTTTCCTTCTTTTATAAGTGTGGCAACGGCCTTTACGTTGTTAAGAAGAACGGTACGGACATATTCTTCCGGCGTATCCACGTTTTTATCCATGATAAGGGTATCGTCCGTGTATACAAAATCCGCAAGAAGATTCTGTACGGACTTTTCCTCTTCCGTCCATCCCCTTTGCCTGGATCTGTATTCGATCTTATAGGAAACGTTTTGGTCGATCTCCTGCTGCCTTGTTTCGTCAAGCTCCATCATCTCCACAAGCTCGACGCCGTTTATCAGCCTCTGTTCGTCCAGCTTCTTATCCGCCTGCATCTTATTTTTGATCTCTTCAGCGGTCTTTTCCCCCGTAACAAGGGCTTCCACATATGTGATCATATTACGGCGGCTTATGGTATTAAATTCGTCTCTTTTGACTTTCAGCTTGACCGTTAAGAATTCGATAAGGTTCGCGCGCATCGCGGTGATATAACCGGTTGTCATAACCTGTCTGTTATCTTTGTATTTTTCCAAAACGGGAAGAAGATTATCCCCACCGTATGCCGCGGATTTTTTGAACATATCACGCTCGATCTGGTCATGAAGGAGCATTGCCGTTTTTCCGAGAAGGATCGTGTTATGGTTCTCCACAAGATAAAGCCTGTTGTCTTCCTTTTGAATTATGCGGACTTTCTTTCCGTAGATCTCGCAGTCTTCAATCTGTGTTGTTCCGGGTTTAAACCTGGCCAGCTGGTTATATAAGGAAACCACCTTGCCGGACTCCGTTTTTCTCTTATTTTCGCCAACCTTCGCGCCGGAAAAACCTGCAGAGAAATCAAAGTTCTGGCTAAAGAGCTTTAATACAAACTTGCCGTCTTCGCTGAGTTCATAAGGAACATTATCTTCCTCGGAAACATATTCTCTTACAACATCATCTTCCTTGTTCTCTCTCATCCCGAGGATGCTTCCCAGAGTTTTTCCGGCAAGCGCTTCCCCGTCTTCTCTGTAGAGATGGACATAATACTGTATATAGGAAAGACTTGAATGAAGATCCAGTGCCACATCATATCTTTCTCTTTCTTTTGTGCCCTCGGATTTCGGAGACTGAAGATAGTCCTCAAGGCACTTTAAGGAAAGGGCAAAGCATGCACAGATCTCGTCTATGGATTGCTTTGAAGCCTGAACATTCTTATATCCCTCAAGGGCCATGGAAAGCTTTATAAGCTCAATCTTAACATTCTTTATCTCCGTAAAATCACTTCCGGATTTATCGTTAACAAGAATATGGGCAAGGTCCAGAGTCTTTTTATATGTAAGGGCATTAATGTTTGCGTCCCGGGTCATGGAGATCTCTCCCCCGATATTTGCATAATCCCTTAAGATCTTGTTTATCTCGTCCAGCTCTTCCTTTGTCTTTTGGATGTCCCCGGACTGTCTCATGGCATCAAACCTGTGATCCTTTTTGTTCATCTTGCTAAGATCTGAAACCATACGGTCCTGACGTCCCAAAAGGGCGTTTAGTTTTTCCTCGTCATAAACATCCGTAAGATGGACGGGCATCTTCTGCTCAACATTGTCGCGGGCCTCGTTAAGTTCCTGAGGGATCTCGTCCTCTATTATCTGTACATCGGGCTCGGGCTCGGGATCCGCTTTTTTCTTTGCCTTTTTCTTTTTCTCTTTCTTCTCTTCCGTCAGTTCTTCCTTATTGACTTCTTCCCATTCTTCAAGTGTCTTTTTCTTTTTAGCCTGATATTCTTCCTCATCGTCAAGAAGATACGGACCGTAAAACTTCTTGAATTTGTTTAATTCCGTAGGAGTAACGTCCTTCGGATAATTTGCGTTATCGATGGCTTTTTTTATTGCTCTCTGATATCGTTCCGGAGCATTTTTTTCAAGGAAATCGCCGCACTCGAAAATTATGTCGTAACATGCTTCCTTTCTGCTGCTGCCCTTGCCGAAACGGAAGCCCTTTCTCTTATCAACATAGAGAAGTGCCTTTTCAAGAAGGGATCCCAGCTGTTCCGCCGCATATTCCGGATTGTTTGCATGTATGAAGCTGTTTGCCGCAAGCTTAAGAGGCGCAAAAAAATCCTTCGAAGCGTCCCTTGTATCTTCCGCGATTCTTATAGCGGCATCATAGAAACGCTGGGAAAGAGGAATATCCCAACAGGAGAATTCCTTGCCGCCTTCCATCTTCTCTATATAATTTCTATTGACCTTTCGATCGTTTAACATCATACGATCGCTTTCGGTCATCTCCTCCATGTTTATGTTAAGGTTCGGCTGGAGGAGAAGGTCGTTCTCCTGGATCGGCGGCTGATTCACCTGCTGATTTATGGGCTGATTCTTTTTTACTTGCTGGTTATGCTCTTGCATGTTGTATACCTCCTTAAGCGCCGGCACGGACGTCCGTGAAGTGGCGTCGGAAATTCTTAAACGTTACTTCTATCTCGTTTCCCATAATGGGGTTAACCATCTTAACAACGTGTCTGTCTTCGTCCACGGCATACACAAGGTATGTGTGCTCTGCCTGAAGATGGGAGCTTGCCCTGAATTTCACGGCATCATATGCACCGAAATAATTGTCCTCATATTTTTTCAGATTCGCCGGAACAAAATCAGGCATAAGATGAGAACAGGTAGACGCATTGACAACCTTTCCCTGTTTAAGGAGAGCCTTTATCTTTCCTATGGCAATATCCCCTTCATCGACATGTTCCGTCTTTGCCACCACGCCGTCGACATATTCGGATCCGCGTGTGGAAAACTTGATGGGCACCGACCCGAAGATCATCTTAAATGCCAGATCTTCCGAGCCCTTTGAAACATCCTTCAGGAAAACGGAACCGTCCTTGCAATAATTCTCGTCCCGGCTGAATTCTTCCCAATCGACGTCTGCCGCATAACCCGCCTGTGAGCCGGCATTGGCAAGCTCGTCTCTTTTTTCGGCATCGAATCCGCCCTTGTTAAGTAAAACCGCCACGGCTTTATCCAGGCATACGATCCAGAGAGGTCTGTGATCCGTTTTGGTTCTAGACTTGTCAACGATGATCTCAACCGGCATTCCATCCTCGTCATGAAGTTTAACGATGGCCTGTGTGGGAGAATATTCTCTTACAAGTTCGTTCTTAATAAAGTCTGTATTTCCCTGCTTTATAAGGCCTATCAAAAGGGATGTGTAATAACAGGTGCTGGGCCCCTGTTTGATACCGTCCATAAGGTTCTCAAAAGGATAAAGTTCTCCGTTTTCGATCACTTTGCCGTATACATCAAGACCGCTTTTATCGAACTTGTTGTCATGTACGGTGATCTGCGGGATCTTGTTATCCGCCTTTCTCTTTTCAAGAAGCGGTATCATCCTCTCATGATCCTTTATCCTCTGTTCGCAGCGGGCAATATTTTTATCAAGCTCCGCAATCTTCTTTGCGTCGAGTTTTGAACGATCCTTCTCCCTGTGGAGTTTAAGCTCATTCTTAAGGTTCTCGATCCTTCCCCTTCTATAGCTTATACCGTCAAATTTTTCTTCCTTTACCGCACCGCTCTGAAGGTCCTTTTCCATCTGTGTTTCGGCATCGTCACGGAGCTTCTTATATCCGGTCTCTGCCTCTTTTTCCTCTTTGGGTATCTGATCATCCTCAACAAGGCGCGCTTCAATGGGGAACGGAAGCCGAAGTTCTTTATCGTTAAACCCGTTATCCTGTTCCTCAACCTTTACGGACTGCCTGTTTCTTGTCTTTCTTTCTACCTTCGGCGCATTCTTAACCAGCTCTTCGACCTGAGCATCAATGCTGTCAAAATATTTGGTTAAATCCGACAGATAAGTATCCGAGAATTTTTTTATAAGTTTCGAACTTTCCGTGGATTTTTTAATGTTCTTTAAATACTCTTCGCACTTTCCCTTTATACTGTTATAGAAAATGGGTTTTGCGGCGCCATAGTATGTTTTTGCCACAGCAGCGTTCTTATCCTTCACTGCTTTATCAAGAAGCGGGAAGAGAACCTGCAGGGTTGCCATAGAAGAAGTAAGCGCGCCAAGTTCCCGGTCTACGTAAAATCCTTCGGAATCCTTATACTTTCTCATATTGCATGTTTCCATAAAACTGTTTATCCCTTCGTTAAGTTTCGGAAACAGCTTGTTCGTATCAACAACTTCTTTTACAACATCCCATTCAGCCTGCATATCCTGTTGCTTTTCCAGCAAGGAGAGAATACTGTTTGAACTTACAAGTCCGTCGATCCTGTCATTGCTGTCAAGAGATCCTGCAAGCAGCTGTGCCTTGTAGAGCATATAATTTCCGAATCCCGGTTCGTTATTTGTAACCTGCTCAAAATTAGATGCGAAGGCAAGCGCACCATTATGCTGCATTATTCCCGCAAAGTATTCGGAAAGTTCCATAACCTCGTTAAAGCCTTCTTCATCCTTGTAAAGAGAAGGAGTTTTAATAAAGAATCTTAGGAACTCGTATATGTTTGTTACTCCCTGAAGATCCCTTTGGATCTCAAGTGCATGCTGTTTCGATTCCGCATGGTTCATAAACACAAAGCTGCCCTTATACTTCTTTTTGATATAACGGGCCTGATCCAGAACAAGACGGTAAACCTCTTTCATTCCCAAAAGCTGTTCTTCCTCTTCTTTCGAGCCCAGATTCTTTATCATTTCATTGAATCTGTCTTCCGTCATATCATCGCCTTGCATTGCACGGAAATTCGCTAAGATATACGGTTCTCTGAAAAGCGTTTCGGTTATTTTTTCACCATCGACCCTGATATCTTTGTTTTTGCACAATATCTTATAAAGTTCATTTCCTTCATTACCGTTTCCCCGGGCGCTTCTGTATGCCTCCATAAGAACCTTACCGAATTTTGTGTTTTCCGTACCGGGATGAGGCGTAAGTTTATTAAATTCCTTGTTTCCAATGGCGCTTTTGATGTCCAAAAGCACGCCGTCAAAACCCCGCTGGGTTTTTGATTCTATATGAATACCGTCTGCGGACTTTGCATTGGCAACATCTTCTCCCGTGATCTTTCTCATTTTTCCTTCAAGTTGCATCTTTAACATAAGGAGGTTGGACAGTCTCTGCCTTTCGGGGCTGTCGTCTTTCTTTATGGAAAAGCCCAGTTCCTTGTTTTCACGGGTGCTGTATAAAGGATCCGTTATTATCATACGACAGATCCTGTAATAGTTTGTAAGCAAATTGATCTTTGTTGCGTGAGCCATTATCTTTTCCCCAAGAGCTTTGGGTAATGACTTGATAAAATTCGGATATTTTTGAACATTGTAAAGGAACCTGCGATGCATTCCCAGGATTTTTTCCAACTGTCTGGAGTTTTCAACAACCTTTTCATCCGAGGAAAGATCGATATCCTTAGTAGCTAAACTGAGATAGCTTTTCACTTCGTTATAAAGCTCCTCATCATCGGACAATCCATCCTCTCTGAAGCTTTTACTTTCGGGGTAGATATTCTTTAAGAGGTCATTTCTGTTTTTATCCTTCTTATAGAGTTCGCTTCG
>JAFOND010000225.1 GCA_017418645.1 Lachnospiraceae bacterium
GATAAACAGGAAGTCCAGCTTCAGGGAAGGACTGTCGACAGGGTTATTGCCTATGCGCAGGTTCTTTATAAGTTCGTAAATTACGGCGAAAGGGATTCCGGTACAACGGTGTATAAATATGCCACAACTAAGCGCTGTATTTATCGCGGAGCCGGAAACGATACGGATCTTCAGACCGTTTACATTTTAAATAAAGCCATTCCGTCTAAGAAGACCGAAAACGTTAACAAGATGGCGGATAATGTTTCCGTTATAAACAGGACGGATATTCCCGTAAACATTGTTGTATGGCAGCAAAGAGCGGAGAATGCCGCAGAACGCGGAAAGGAATACAATTACATAGCGGGAATCACTTATGATACAAAGGTAACGGATACGCATGTTGCAAAGATAAGCGTTACATCCGGAAAGTATTACGGGCTTGTGGGTCATGATGACGTTACCGCCATTTATGACAGCTTTTCACCGGGAATAACAAGAAGAAACTGGAATATCTCCACCGGAGGATACGGAAGCACAAGATATGTGGACTCCTCATGGTTTAATGATTTCTTTACCTACGGCGGATATATAAAATCCGACAAATACGATACCAATGAAGTTGGGAACAGGGTGTTTAAGAATGTATCAGCCACAAGTTATTACCCGGTATTCCTTCTCGGATATTTTTATGTTGTAGGAGCCGGCTCGGTTCCCGCTTCGGGAACTATGGGTGACCCCTTCGGCACATCGGAAGCAGAGGGTGCTGAGCGCGTTTACAGAGTAAGAATTACGGTATATGAAAGAAATGAGGACGGATCAAATGGAGCAGAACTCTTTACGAACCTCACATCGGCGATTGAATAGGCTACATGACGTCGTAAGAGAAAAACTTAAAAACGAAGACGGCGCAAGTCTTGTAATGGTAATGCTTGTTACCGCCATTATTTCCACGATCATAACAGTGATCCTTCTTCTTGTGCTCATAAACTATTATATGAAGGCGACGGATGTTAAGGCAAACAAGAACTTCTATGATGCTGAATCCGCAGTGGAAGAGATTCGTCTCGGACTTTCGATCGAATATGAGAACACTTTCAGAAATGCATATTTAAAGACTTTAAATGATACCGCATCCAACGATACGGCGGCACAGAAGAGAGCATTTGCAACTAACTTTAAGGATGATCTTGTTAAGAAGTTCGAAACGGTAAACGGAAGCAAGCAGTATCAGATAAATCCCGCTCCCGGCGGTACGGGAACGCCCATTGCACTGTCATCTTTCTTCAGGGAAACAAAACCGGAATATGAAGTTGATGACGAAGGCAACGCGCATCTTAAAACCGGAGCGGAGATCACAACCGAAGACGGAAAGAATATGCTTGTAAAAACAGGTGATTACATCATCTTCAGAAACGTTTCCGTACGATATCTTGATGACGATAATTTTGAAACGACCATCACAACGGACATAAAACTTGAAGTTCCGGATGTTTCCTTCCCGGGAAAATCTTCCATCGGAGATATTTATACCTATGCGCTTATTGCCCAGGACCATGTTGAAACCAGCGGAACCGCAGGCATAGAGATCATAGGAAACACCCTTTTCGGAAGCGGATACAATCAAACGGCAGACAATCAGTTTAATAACACGAACGTTAACTTCAGCCCCAACGAAGGCGATAATTATGCAATCTGGGGCATTCCGACAACTATAAAGAACAACTCAATCAACATGAACGGAATGGAACTTTGGGCAGAAGATATCGTTCTTGATAACGGAACTTTTAATACGAATGACGACAGTAAGTTGTATCTTCACGATGACCTTGTTCTCGGACAGTCATCGCATTCAAAACTTTCGGGAAGCTTTTATGCGTACGGTAATTCAAACAGCGCCTTACAGAGTAAGGTTGCAAACGAAGAGAAGAATGCCGAAACCCATGAACTTACGGATATAGCCAATGCATTCAGGACGGCCGTTGCTGCGGATCCTGCGCAGTTTAGCAGTTCTATAATCATAAACGGAGCGGGAAGCACCCTCGATCTTTCGGGTTTAAGTTCTCTTTCCATCGCGGGTACATCCTATGTTGATCTTAAAAAGGGAAACGGCGGAACAAATCCCACCCCGGATCCCGAAGATGCATCAACCCAGTATTTGCCGCAGAATGCCGAGAATTCAACAGGTGTAATGATGGGCAACTCCATATCCTTAAAGAGCGATCAGAGGGCATATCTTGTTCCTTCCGAAGCCTTTGGCGTGGGATATAAGGATGGCGGTCTTAATCCGATGACAAAAGATCAGTACACAAGACTCTGTGCCCAGATCCGTGAGAAGAAGGGGTATGCCGATGGCGCAACCATTCCGGTTGAGGACTTTGTTTCCCTCGATACTCCGCTTACGCTTCTTGGTGGAGATACATTAAGAAGTGTGGGTGTTGTCGGCGCCAAGAGTGTATTCTATCAGGTTACCGGTGGAAATATGTGTTACTATTTCCTGACATTTGATAACGAAACAAATGCGGCAAAATATTTCCAGAGATACATGGAATACACAAAGGACGGAAAGCGTCAGGGCAATGCGGAAAGACTTGCGGATAACCTTGACCGTTATCTTAATGGCGGATATAACCTTTCAAAACAGGCGGGAACCGGAAGTGCCGAGTTCTATTTCAACGGAAACGTTGTTACGGATGACGTTACAAGTATTGAGGGAATCCGGACCATAACAATGGGGTATACAAATGTAAAAGATCAGGCTGAAAAGGATAAGATTGCTGAACAGGAAGCGGAATATCAGAACAGGTTCTTTGCATTAAAGAAGAAGGCTGTAAAGTCCTATGACGGACTGACGGATACGGAAAAGAATAATGGTCTTTTCTATAACATAATTAACGACCAGAACGTTAAATCCGAAAGCTGGTCTGAAGAAAACAAGAAGAAGAGGATCGGCTATCTTCTTCTCGGTATCAATGATTATACCCATGAACCCCTTAACGACGATCCCATCATATTTGTGGATCAGGCAACGGGCGCGGGAGCGATCATTACGAAAAAAGATCTGTACAGAAACTCCGTACCTGCGGGAAAATCCGGAGATACTATAGATAACCTCTGGTCACAGCTTAAAGCTTTCGGCGGGAAGAGCATGAACCTTATCATCTGCACGGGCAATGTTGACCTTAGAAAACAGAGAGCGGATGAAGACAGGATTAATACCTTCTTCGGAGGACACAGCAATACTTTTGAAGGTCTTATCTTTGCAGGCGGATCGATCATTATCGATCAGGGTATGACAATAAAGAGCGCTCCGGACGAAGTTATTACGGCTCTTAACGCAAGACCGAAAAAGCCTAATACGGATGAATATTTCACTGCGGCGGACTTCTTTGTTGATGCGGATTATTATCGAATGGGCGGTATCTCCACGGTTGATGCTTCCACAGAGGAAACGGACGATACGGATCAAAAACTTGCGATTGATTATATAACATATGAGAACTGGTCGAGAGAGTAAGACGGGACAGATTATGAAACGGGATAATAAAGGTTTTTCGTTAATTGAAATGGTTGTTGTTTTGGCCATAATGCTGGTTATGACCGGGGCTATTATGATGTCTGTCAGCAGCCTGTATTCACAACAGGTTAAGCGCGCCACAAGGACAATAGATTCGCTGCTGACGGATACGAAGACCCTGACAATGGCAAAGACATCTTCGTATTTTTCCTTAAGAAAAGACGGCGACTATTATTATGCGGAGACAACCGACGGAACAAAGAAGCAGCTTTCAAATAACAAAACCCTTACGGTTAAGTATAAATTAAAGAGC
>JAFOND010000226.1 GCA_017418645.1 Lachnospiraceae bacterium
CCAGACCGCGCTTAATATAGCGAATAGTATAGAGACATCTCCGTTTGATTCGAAAAAGATTAGAACACACCTCCCCGAATTGCGAAGTATGACAATTCAAAAACCGGAATTGTTTCTCCCAAAGATGCAAAAAATTTTTTCAGAAAACGGAGTTGCCTTTGTTCTGCTGCCCCACCTTAAGAATTCGGGAATAAACGGTGCAGTAAAATGGCTAAATGAGGAACATGTTCTTCTTGCAATTAACACCAGAGATCTTTATGTTGATACGTTTTGGTTTTCCATATTTCACGAGATAAAGCATGTCCTTCAGAAGAAAAACAAAACCGTTTTTATAAGCAGTAAAGAAAACTTCGCAGAGATTAATAGAAAACTTGAAGACGATGCCGACAGGTTCGCAGCTAACGTCCTTATTCCGCCTGAGGATTATAAGCGATTTTCGCCAACAAAAGATACAACCGATGATGAAATCATTGCTTTTGCAAACGATATCGGAATCCATCCCGGTATCGTTGCAGGAAGGCTGGAACACGAAGGCATCATAACACAAAACAGAGGAAAAAAATTCAAAGAAAAATACATACTAAAACAAAACCCTCATCCGTAAAAGATGAGGGAATGGTTTTTTTATTTGTTGCCCTATGACGGAAGAATATGACAGGGAAAAAATATTTTGGAGTCCTACCATACTCTAACAATCCTGTCGCAGATGCCCAGGGAGGTTTCGCGATGTGAGGAGAGAACGATTGTCCTGTGTTCCGCTTCTTCCTTAAGCGACTTTAAGATCATTCCTTCGTTTAACGCATCAAGGTTCGAGGTCGGCTCGTCCAAAAGGATGAGGGGCGCATCGGATAAGAATGCGCGAGCTATGGCGATACGCTGTCTCTCTCCCGCGGAAAGGGATTGTCCAAGCTCGCCGAGGTTCGTGTTGTAACCGTTCGGAAGGGCCTCGATAAAATCGCTTATCCTTGCCTTCCTTGCCGCGGTCTTTATTTCCGAAAGGGATGCGGAAGGTTTTGCAACCGCAATGTTTTCCGCGATGGTTGCATTAAAGAGTTCCGTCTCCTGAGTTATAAGGATAACATTCTTTCTAAGGGATGCGGTGTTTACTCCGCGGATATTGTTTCCGGAAAGTATGGCATAGCCCTTAACGGGATCGTAAAATCTCATCAAAAGCCTGAACACCGTACTCTTTCCGCTTCCGCTGTCTCCGCATATTCCGATAAGCTCTCCCTTTTCTATCTTAAGATTAAACTTGGAAAGAATAAGATTCTGATTCTGTCCCGGATAGAAGAAGTCCACGTCGCGAAGTTCCGCGCCTTCAAACTCAACATTCTTTCCTTTTCTGATATCACGTACAACCGGCTTTTCCTTAAGGAGAAGAAGGATCCTTTCTCCCGCCGCAAGAGTCTGATTTAAGGTACTGGAAAGATCCGAAAGCGCCACAACGGGACCGAAGGAACTCATAAGCGTTATCATAACCAGCACTGCCTTCTCCGCACTGAGCCAACCCTGGGAATTCATAACGATGCAATACGCAAGCATTATGAGTGAAAACAATCCTATAAGAAGGTTCGTAACCCCGCTCTGGATTCCCCTCGAATATGAAAGATCCTGTTTAAGATCCGAAAGGTCCTCGCCTTTTTCTTC
>JAFOND010000227.1 GCA_017418645.1 Lachnospiraceae bacterium
AGCACCGCGTCTTCAAGGGATTCATACATAACGCAGTCTTCCCCGTCCGTAAAGTGCTCCGCAAGTTCCGGCTGCCAGGTCGAGAGCAGGAAAGCGTTCGAGCCCATTATATCAAGGGCACGGAGGGGTATTCCGGAGCGGATGATCCTAAGGATCGGGTTTAAGTTTATCTTACTGGAATGAAAGAGGGGGCGCATGTCTTTTTCGTAGTCTATGCCCGTTGGACAGTATACGTTAAGCGCTTCCTTAAGCGTCAGTCTGTCCAGCCTTGTGATGTATGTTGCGCAGGCATACGAAAGTTCCGCCGGCGTTATCTGTATCGCTTTTTCCGAAAGGGAGCGATAATGGGCGTTTATGCGGTCCGTAAGCTCTTCGTTTATGAGTTCGTCCAGGATGTATGCGCCGTAGATCTTCTGCTGGGCGGATACATACGCTTCTATCATCCCCCGGTCGTAGGGGGACATGATCTCCGTTAAGGAGGGTAGCATGGAGTCATAGAACTGACCCAGAAAGGTGATGTCGTGGGTGTAGGATTTTTGGGGAAGGCTTTCCGCCACCGTGGCGAGGGGAAGGTGGTGAACCGTATTAATCCCCTTTTTATTGTAGATCGAAACCTCCTCGCGGTCGAAAAGATATATGGTGTTGGTATCATATTCCATCGTATCCGTTTTCGGGAGATTCTGGGGAGAATCATAGCTCCAGGAGACATAACGACGGGATGCGTCCTTACAGGCCCGGGCCACCACCGGCCAGTAGTTTACGGAGAATATGATCCCGGGATCATGGCTCTTTATATCCGCATAAACTTTGCCCCGGAGGGCCTCGTCGTTATAGACGTCCTCCGGGGTATAGTATGTTATTTCCGTAACCTCGTGTCCCGCGGCTTTCATTTCGCGGGAGATGTAGGTTTCTGTGTAAGATTTGAATAGTTTTACAAATAATATTTTCATGACTTAAAAAGTGTGGACAACAGACCGCGTCCCAGGGAAGCTCCAACGTTTCCTCCGAGAGTCTTTCCGAATTTTCCGAAGTTCGCGCCCACGGTTTTTCCGACCTCGCGTCCAACCGTTCCGGCAACCGTGTTTCCTACAGATTTCGCCGCTTTCTTCTTCGCGTTGTCCGCCTTTTCCTTTTCTTTCAGAGCTGCTTTCTCGGCAGCGAGTTTCTCTTTTTCTGCCTGCTTTGCGGCCTGTTCCGCCGCTTTTGCTTCCGCTTTTTCCGCAGCTATCCTGTCTTTCTCCGCCTGTTTTTCTTCCGCAATGCGCTGCTTTTCTTCTTCCGCCGCGCGAGCTGCTTCCTCACGAGCCTCATCTTCTTCGAGACCTTTTCTGATAAAGAATTCGTATGCGGAATCGATATCCGTGCTTTCGGCATATTTCTGATAGAGAACGCTTCCCTTTATCAGTTGCTCCTTTCTTGCGGGATCGATGGAATCGAAGCCCGCTTCCGGAGCATATACCTTTATCTTTTCCGCAGGTGTCGGGGTTCCGTCCTCCTTAAGGAAGGATACAACCGCCTCTCCCGTTCCGAGAGCCATTATGGTCTCATAGGTATCAAGGTTCGGATTTACCGGGAAAGAATCCGCTGCCGCCCGGACAGCTTTCTGCTCCGCCGGGGAATATGCATGAAGGGCATGCTCGATCTTGTTCTGGAGCTGTGACAGAACACCGTCCGGAATGTCTTTCGGATTCTGTGTCACAAAATAGATTCCCACACCCTTTGATCGGATAAGTTTTACAACCTGCTCGATCTTTGAAACAAGGGCTTTCGGAGCATCGTCAAAAAGAAGGTGTGCTTCGTCAAAGAAGAATACCATCTTGGGTTTATCAAGATCTCCCACCTCCGGAAGTGTCTCAAAAAGTTCGGAGATAAGATAGAGGATGAACATGGAATATAGTTTTCCGTTATTTATAAGACTGGACGAATCAAGGATATTGACCATTCCCTTACCGTCTTCGAGCCTGAAGAAATCGTTTATGTTTATGGCGGGATCTCCGAAGAAAGTTTCCGCCCCCGCGGATTCTAAGGAGACAAGCGCGCGGATTATGGTCGCAATGCTCTGGGGCGCCATCTTTCCGTAGTCCGCTTCGTAGTCCTTATTGCATTCGGACACATGGTTTAACATTGCCTTGAGGTCCTTCGTATCCCGAAGGAGAAGTCTCTCGTCGTCCGCGATCTTAAAGACGATGGTAAGGATATCGCTCTGAAGGTCGTTAAGTTCCATTATCCTTGAAAGAAGGAGGGGTCCCATTTCCGAGACCGTTGTCCTAAGCTGGATGCCGTTTTCACCGTAGAGATCAAAGAGCGTTACCGGACATGACTTTTCTATTCCGGAAATGTCTCCTTTTACGTCCGCCAGAAATACCGGAACGCCTGCCGCGGAAAAACTCTCCGCCATGGTTTTTAACGTAACTGTTTTTCCCGTTCCCGTAGCTCCCGCAATAAGCCCGTGGCGGTTAGCCATTTTCGGAATTATGCTTATTTTTTCGCCTGTAGCATTCTCACCTACTACAATCTTTCCTTCTTCGTACATTTTCTTTTTCTCCCCCTATAACTCGGGCGGTTGGTTTACCAACCGCCCGTTTATGTTTTATTTTTATTTCTTGCCCGTAAACTTCTTTATAACCACGCTTCCGGCGTTCTTACCCATGTACTTCATCATCGGTCCGAACTTGTCTTCAGCCTTGATCATCTTGGATGCTTCCGGATGTTCGCGGAAAAGATGTATTGCATCGAATTCGCACTTCGTTGTACAGAGTCCGCAGCCAATGCAGCGGTTTTCGTCAACGGTGGTTGCGCCGCAGCCGAGACAACGCTTTGCTTCCGTCTTAACCTGTTCTTCCGTTAAGCAGAGGCGAAGGTCATCGAAGGTATCCTTTGCAACTCCCTTCTTCTTGCCCGGGATCTGACGCGGAGCATTGTCAAAGCTTTCTCTCTTAGTAAGATCTTCAAGATCGTTCTTATCGAGTTCAACGAAGTCCCGACGGTCTCTTGCAAGATCAAGTCTGTTACCCGGATGTACGAAACGGTTGATGGAAACCGCACCTTCGCGTCCGCCTGCGATGGCATCTATTGCGAATCTTGCGCCCGTGAACACATCGCCGCCAACGAAAATATCCGGCTCTGCCGTCTGTCTTGTAAGAGGATCCGCAACAGCGGTTCCGTTTCTGTTGAATTCAACCTTTGTTCCCTTGAGAAGGTCTCCCCACTGAACGCTCTGTCCGATGGAAAGAAGAAGATTCTCGCAGGGAACTTCTATTGTATCGTTTTCGTCATACTGCGGATTGAAACGATGTTCGCTGTCGAATACCGCCGTACACTTCTTGAATATAACTGCCTTAACATGACCCTTTTCAACAACAACTTCTTTCGGGCCCCAGCCGTTCTTTATCTCGATTCCGTCTTCCTTTGCTTCCGCAACTTCGTCTTTTGCCGCCGGCATTTCTTCCGGAGACTCGAGGCAGAGCATGGTAACCTTGGATGATCCCGCACGAAGAGCGGAACCCGCAACGTCGATGGCAACGTTACCGCCGCCGATAACAACGGTATCGCCTTTAAGCTTAACGGAATGATCAAGATTTATTCTTCTTAAGAAATCAACACCGGTCTCAACACCCTTAGCGTCTTCTCCCGGTACGCCTGCCATACGGCCGCCCTGCATACCGATCGCAACGAAGAATGCCTTATAGCCCTGCTTTCTTAATTCTTCTATGGTAACGTCTTTTCCGACTTCCACACCGCACTTGATCTCGATGCCCATCTCTTCCATAACCTTGATCTCGGCTTCGATGATATCCTTCTCAAGACGATAACTGGGGATACCGTTCATAAGCATTCCGCCCGGTCTCTTTTCTTTTTCGAATACCGTAACGGGATATCCGTCAAGGCGGAGGAAGTATGCCGCACTCATTCCGGCCGGACCGGAACCTATAACGGCAACCTTATAATCATCGCTCCAGAATCCGCCGTCATGCTTCTCGCAGAGCGGAACATATCTCTTGTCCGCTTTAAGATCCAGTGATGCGATAAACTTCTTGATCTCGTCGATTGCAAGAGGCTGATCGATCGTTCCTCTTGTACAAGCATCCTCACAGCGTCTGTTGCAGACTGCGCCACAGACCATGGGGAAGGGATTGTCCTGCTTAATAAGTTTAAGCGCGTCTTCATATCTTCCCTCTGCAGCCATCTTGATATAACCCTGAACTGAAAGATGTACCGGGCAGGCTGTCTTACAGGGAGCGGTACCCGTGTCGTAGCAGTTGATCTTTGCATCGTCACGGAAGTTATAATTCCATTTTTCCGGACCCCACTTAAGCGGGTTCGGAAGCTCGGTCTTCGGATATGTAACCTCCGAGCCGTCTTTCTTGCAGAGTTTCTGTCCCAGCTTTGCAGCGCCTACCGGGCAGACCTCAACGCACTTTCCGCAGGCAACGCACTTTTCTTTTTCAACGTGTGCACGATATGCGGATGCACTCATGTTCGGAGTATTGTAAAGCTGTGATGTACGAAGAGCGTTACATACGCCTGCCGCACAGTTACAGATCGCAACGATCTTTCCTTCACCGTCGATGTTCGTTATCTGATGAACATATCCGTGACGCTCCGCGCGCTCAAGGATCTCGTATACCTCTTCTTTTGTAACGTAATGTCCGATACCGCGGTCGTCCATGTATTCAGCCATATCGCCCATACCGATACAATAATCGCCGCGGATCTGGCCGGAACCTTCGCCGCGCATTGTCTGCTGCTTACGGCAGGAGCATTCGGAAATACCGTATTTGTCGTACATATCGATCCAGCGTGAAAGATGCTCAACGGGAGCCGTTGTGTTTTCCATGCTGATGGCTTTCTCAACCGGAATGACATGCATACCGATGCCGTTTCCTCCCGGAGGAACCATCTGTGTGATGCCGCCCAGCGGAAGCTGTGTCATAAGGTTAAAGAATGTTGCAAGCTGCGGGAATTCGTCCGTAAGCTTTTCCTGCATCATCATAAATTCCGCGGAACCGGGAACGAAGATCGGGAGTTCGTAACGATACTCAAAATCTTTCGGGTCCCTGCTTGAACGTGTCTGCTCGATGATACCGATCCAACGGAGATGTTCAACCATCTTCTTTGTATCGGGTATCGTCATGTTGTTCATTCTTGCAAGTTCGGGAATCGTATAAGGTGTACGAAGCTTTTTGAAGTTTAAGCAGAACTGAACTTCGGATTTCTTTAAGATCATATCAAGCATCCAGTACTCCGGATCCCTGTTATTGATCTTTCCCGTAAATTTCTTTACGTAACGGTCTGTGATAAGTGTTGCGAGCTTAAGAACAAGCTTTTCTTTTTCGGGATCCGGCGCAACATAATTCGGATCCTGCCAATAATCATTTTCATTGATCATCGGATCGCCGATCTTCCAATCAGCCATACTTTTTCCCATAGTGTTTACCCCCTCTTTCTGATTAAATTCCGGCACACGCCGAAAAATGAACGAAATTCTGTGTTCAGTTTACCACAGGTCTGCCGATTAGTCACGGACTTTTTATCGCTTCTGAAGCCCCTCTTCTTCATACGCGAAAACGGCTCTGTGGTAGCCCCCATCATAGTCAACGGCGATCAGTTCATATTCCCTTCCGTAATAGTCCTGATACGTAAAGATCCCTTCGTTTCCGAACTCTCCCATCTTTTCGCTTTTTTCGCCTTCATAGAACGCAAGGGAATACTTTCCTTCCTCGCTGTTCTTTACATAAATCTTTTCGATTTCCCTTCCGTCGTTTATGTCTGCATCCAAAGATACGATCTGTGATACGCCGTCGGTTGATCCGGATGCATATACGGGAGTAAGGGACACATCATCCGATGCGTTTGTAAAGTCCGCGGGAAAATCCGTTCTCCAGTTTCCCCAGGGTCCGATCCTGCAGGATATGATATCGTCTCCCTCAAAGGAAAAATCGTCGCAGGACATTTCCCAATACTCGTAAAGATAGTCATTGGCCGGAGTCATTATATAGTCGGGAATGTACAGTACAAGAAACAATAAAACGACGCCCGCGGAAAAGATCTTCTTCACCGGCACCTTAAGTTTCTCTTCCTCTTTCGAAAGATTATACGAAAACAGAAGGATAAGCATCATTGATATATAAACCGGCAGGTAGACAAACCTCTGTCCCACCGCTAACCCTACAAGAAATTCCTTTATCTCTCCCGTGAAGGAACAGAGAAGGAAGAAAAGGTAGCTGGACAGAACGGAAAATGCCATAACGCGCCTGTCCACTTTTTTACTTATGAATAGGAATGCATAAAAAGCGATCCCCGCAAAAAACAGGAATACGCATAAGGCCGGAAGATGGCTGTTATACGGAACGTCGCAGACGCGGAGCCTTTCCGCGAAAAGCCACTTCGATGAAGATATCATCCACTTTGGCCAGAACACATAATTTCTTACGGTAAGATATATCCTGTCCTTTAACGCAAGTTCCGTGGGTGCCCTGTCGGAAGACATTACGGTTATAAGCTGTATCAGAACCGATAAGCCGACACAGGCCATCTTGACCGCCGCCGGAGCAAATTCCTTCATCGTCAGTTTCTTCGCCTTTATGCGTTCGAAAAGCCAGAGAAGGCCGCAGAGCGCGCACATCCCGCCGATGAGAGGCGCGGACGCGGAAGATATTGCCATAAGGCATAAAAACACCGTTTGAAATACCGTCGGAAGCTTAACATAATATCCCGTTTCTTCGTCTTTTCCCCCGCAAAAAAGATAAACCCCGATAAGGAAGACCGGGATAATAAGAATAAACGGCAGAGATGTGTCGCAGGTAATGACATCTATGGAATTCGTGGGGAAGGTTAGGATCGTCATAATGCAAAACAGAAAACGGACAAACCTTTCCTTTACCAGAAACGAAAACTTATCGGAAAGAAAATACGAGATCCCGAGGGCTTCCAAAAACTTTGTGATCACTCCCTGTATCATGGGAAGAGAGGAAAACGAACGGAATAAAACGGCAATATAATAGCTTATCACCCCCACGGTTTTTTGAATGACCCAGAGGGTGCCGTTCGTCACGTTATCTATTGCGAATATTCCTTCCATTGCGGAATCCGTGATGAGGATGGTTCCGTCCTCTCCCCACAGATAGGGAGTAAAAAGATCCTTCGGACAGCGCATCACGAACACCGTGAAAATTATAAGGAAATATATGATATTCTGCAGAGTTTTATTCTTTAAATATTTCATGAAAATGAGTATATGACATTTAAAACCCGGTGTCAAAGTAATCTTGAACAACAGGCGTTTTTAGGCTATAATCCAACAAAAAGATCAAGTCGGGAGAACAAAATGTCAGAAGAAAAAACAGCCCCTGTAAATCATCTTAAAAGTCTTGACGGCGTAAAGGGGATCGCCGCATGCATCATAGCTTTTATTTGGCACTACCAACATTTCGGTGTTTCCGGTCCCGACCAGCCCTTTTTCAAAATTATCCCCTGGAGTTACAGCTACGGATATCTTATGGTGGAGATCTTTATCATGCTCTCCGGTTTCGGCATGTCCGTTGGGTATATGGACAGGATCCTGAATAAAAAGACAGAGTTTAAAAGCTATTTTATAAAACGTATCAAAAAGCTTTATCCTCTTCATCTTGTGGCACTTCTTGCGGTCACTCTTCTGCAGGCTGTTTATATTGCAAAAAACGGTGTAACTTTTGTATATCCGAATTACGACATATACCACTTTATTTTAAACGCGCTCTGCCTTCAGAACGGCATTTTTGACAACGAATGGTCCTTTAATTCACCCTCCTGGTGTCTGACCATTATGCTTCTTATGTATCTTGTCTTCTATCTTGTTTGTTCCCTTGCAAAGAACCGTACACAGGTTTTTGTCACTTTTTTCGCTCTCTTCTGTGCGGGAATGGGATTCCTTACATATGCGATCAACCTCCCTCTCATAAACAACTCCACGTCCCGCGGGCTTGTTTGTTTCTCCGTGGGAGTCATGCTTTACTTCATCTATGATTCAAGGGAAAGATTCGAAAACCTCCCCATCGGAATAGTCTCCTTTTCAACGCTTGTCATTCTTTACATAACAATGAGACTAGGGAATATGTCCGCTCTGGGAAATCTGCAATACATTTTCATGATCCTCATCGGGCCCCTTGTTGTGCTCTCCGTCCTGTTCTTCAAGCCCTTAAGTTTTGTTCTTTCACTGACGCCCTTTTCCTTCCTCGGAAAAATATCCATGGAGATCTACCTTTTGCATTTCCCGGTACAGCTTTTTATTTCGGTGATACGAACGTGTTTCAACATAAACATGGATTTTTCAAGACCGGTATTACTGTTCCTTTATATGATCATTCTGCTGCCCCTTGCTTTCGGAACAAATATATTGCTGAGAAATACAAAATCCTATAAATGGATTCCCTATGCAGTTTTGTCAGGTGTGGTGTTTATCTGCATATATACCCTGTATTTTTAGTTATAATTTATCGCTTGACTTTTAAACTGATTTCAGTATAATATTGCGTGATTAATAAAACATTGTAGCTGGGGGTGCCCGGCAACAACATCAGACATCATTGCTTAGGAAGATATATCAGAGTGTTGTTCCGTGCTGAGAGACAAAAGAAAAAGGTCAACCCTTAGGCTTGAATTTGATCGTTTGGATCGTTACGGGTCAGACGTGACAAATGTGATAAGGAGAGTCCCACTTGATCCGGTTCGTACCGGCGGAAGGAAGCGAGTTTTTACTCCCGGCGAGTGCATGTCCAAAAATGCAACTACGAAGGGAGGTTTTTTTATGCCTGAAACAAATGAGACAAAAAAGCGCTTCGGCGCTAAGCAGCTGGCATTTTCTGCCGTATCCGTAGCAATAGCTTTCGTACTTTCGTATGTTAAGCTGTATCATATGCCATGGGGCGGCAGTGTTACACTGCTTTCAATGTTCTTTGCAAGTCTGCCCGGCTGGTTTTTCGGACCGGTTACCGGACTTTGCTCTGCCTTTATCTACGGAATTTTACAGATGATCCAGGGTGCCTATTACGTCCACCCCGTACAGATATGTATGGACTATCTTTTCGCCTTTACGGCACTGGGCGTGACCGGTTTCTTTTATAAGAAAAAGCACGGTCTTTTGATCGGATATACCATCGGCGCAATACTTCGCGGCGTATTCCACGCCATCGGCGGATATATCTTCTATATGGATTATATGCCGGAAGATTTCCCGAAAAGCCTTGCAGCCGTATACCCGATAGTATACAACTATGCATACATCCTTCCGGAGATGATATTAACCATCGTTATCGTCATTATCCCGGCAGTTAACAAGGCGCTTTCCTATGTAAAGAGGATGGCAACCGAATAGATCAGAAATATAGAAACATAATAGGTTAAGAGATTAAAAGCATGGACAAGTTTCTCATGCTTTTTTTCTTTGAAATAAAAGAAGTACAAAAATATCAGTGAAAAATCGGACAGGAAAAAGAGTATGCCCGCCACCGGCCAGAGCATTGTGATCTTAACGCACTCAATGCTTTTTACCATAAAGGATGTGACAAAAAACGAGTAGACACATGCCGGAACAAGAAGCCTTCCGAAATGCAGATGAAACTTCTTTGAAAACATTACCAGTGCCACGATGGCAGTTGCGGGTATAAGGATGTTAAGTACCGTCAGCCTCATATCCGCATGAAAAAGGAAGACAAGGAAAGATACATGGGCATAAAGAAAGGCGATAACCCCGGCGATCATGAATCTTTTCTTTCTCTTTATATTGTAAAGTCCCATGAAAAGATCACCCAGAAAGCAGAAAACAAATGCTATAAGGAGGATGATCCTTCCCTTGCCGTTCATCGGAAAAAGAAAGAACGAAAGGACCATAAAAAGCAAAAATGCCCCCGAACAGAGCATTTTCACGGGCACATAGTGCCTTTTCTTCTTTTCGTCGTCTTGGCTGACCCGTACCAGAACAGTCAAAAGAAGTATATATATAACAGCACTAAGGCCGATTGTTTTTAACACCATACTTTTATCTTCTGTTCCGACGGGAAGCCATGTACTGAAGGCGTGAGAAACGTCCGTATATCACAAGTCCTACACCCATAAGGAATACAAGGAAGATAACGACGAATCTCGGGTCAATATCCCCGTCTGCTGTTGTGGGAGTCTGGTCAAGCTCGTGTGTGCTTCCCGTGGAACCGTTTGAGGAACCCGAATGTCCGCCGGACCTTCCCGTGCTTCCCGAACGTCCGCCGGAAATTGCCTGTCCCGACTGTCCGTTTATAACTTTACCCGTTGCGGGATCGACAACAACCTGCTGTCCTGTCGCCGCATCGGTCCATTTTGCATATAATGTAACATCTCCCGTAAGAAGAGTTGTGGCAAAATCCCAAGCCTGTGTGCACTCCCTGTCACGATACCAGCCGCCGAAAGCATATCCCTGTGCCGAGGGAGCAGTCGGAGCGGTAACAAGAGCTCCGTGCTGAACGGACTGTGCCGCAGGCGCCGTTCCTATTCCCTGAACGTCATATGTTACGGTATGCGTTCCCGCGGGAACCGGAGTCCATTTTGCATATAATGTAATGTTGGAATTA
>JAFOND010000027.1 GCA_017418645.1 Lachnospiraceae bacterium
AGAAGAGGAAGAGGAGGACCTTTAGAATGTCAGAAATTGAAGCAATCAAAGAACGCCATTCAGTGCGGAACTACAGACCGGAAAAAATAGATCCGGACACTGTACAAAAGATCAATGAAAAGATCGCTGAGCTGAACGCAGAAGGCAACCTGCACTTCCAGTTTAATTTCGGAGTAGACGAGGCCAAGACCGAGATGGAACGTTTGGAGCGTGAAAAGAATGTTCGTGACGAGTTTTTCAGAGTGTCGGACGAATTTACCCCAAACGACCGAAAAAATACGGGAAAATACGGGAAAATCAAGGATTTTACAAAGGTTTAAGAGATATGATAAAAATACTATTTATCTGCCATGGTTCAATCTGCAGGAGTCCTCTCTGTGAGTACCTGCTTCGGGACATGGCAAAGAAAAGAGGAATATCCGATAAGATCCATGTTGAATCGGCGGCGACGAGCCGGGAGGAGATCGGAAACCCGATCTATCCGCCAATGCAGAAGGTTTTAAGGGCCCATGGGATAGACCCTTCCGGACATGCCGCAAGGCAGATAACGAAGGCGGACTATGACGAATTCGACTATATAATCGGGATGGATGAGGAAAACAGGTATAACCTCCTCCGGATCTTCGACAACGATCCGGAGGGGAAGGTTTCCCTTATAATGGATTATACGGACCGGCCCCGGGCGGTGGCGGATCCCTGGTATACAAGGGATTTTGACGCGACTTACCGGGATGCGATCGAGGGAGTTGAAGGTTTTTTGGATTTTTTGAAGCTTGATCGGTGAAAAGTTGAAATTAGCCACAACAATTACCGCGAAAAACCATGAAACACTGTGTAACTACTATAAATGTGGAAAACTTATCCTCATACCCCCGAATTTGACCTCATATCTGCAGATAATTGTGGATAAATCGTCGAATTGTCTGAAAAATTGTAAAACATTGTGAAACATTCCACAGTTTTATCCCCAAAATGGTGGATAACTGTGGATTCTTTTTGTTTTTTTATATTAGATTTAACAATGTGAACATATAGATTGCCGAAAGCATGGACATGACGGGGCAGTTAAAGGTGTCCGAACCCTTCTTGGAATAGAGCTCCGTAACCGTTGATATTGCGGCAACGAAGACGGAAACAAGGATAAACTGAAAGGCATTCAGCCCACCGCGTAAGATAAGAGCGGCAGCAGTGCCCGCCAGTGAAAAACAAAACATGGCAATGCTTCCTTCCAGGGTTTTAAGATGTCCCGGGCCGATCTTCCTTTTTCCGAAGCGCTTTCCGATAAGGGCGGCTGCGGCATCCCCGAAGCCCCAGGCGAAGAAGGAAAGTATCACAAGATATCTGTCGTTAAAGACTCCCCATGAAACATAGGTCACGGTTATAAGCGTTAACCCCATGAGAACAAAGGAGGAGGAAAACTCTCCCTGTTTTCTTGAGGGGAAAATCTGCCGCATAAAGGGCAGAAATTCAATGATGAGTAGAAAGGGAAGGACCATAAGGATTATGAACAGCATGTCGAAACAGGCGTTTTGCCAGGTCGTGAAATAGAACGCCCATATGTAATAAAATCCGAGAACAACAAGATGAAGGGTTTTCCTGAACACTTCTTTTTTAGGTTTAAGGAGTAACTTGAAAATAACCGCAAAGACTATTGCGGAAAGAATGTATTTTCCTGCGATTATAAATCCCGGATCCCTTAAAGCGTTCATAATAACGTAAAGATACTATCTTATATAAAAGTTGTCAACTTTTCGGATGATTTTTGGCGCCTTTTATGTTATAGTATTTTCTGTTTTACGGAGGGGAAAAACTATATGGCAAAATTATACTTCAGATACGGGGCAATGGGCTCCTCTAAGACCGCAAACGCGCTGATGGTCAACTACAACTATTTTGAACGGGGCGCAAAGCCCATAATGCTTAAACCGGCGCTGGAGGACCGGGACGGAGAAAAGATAATAAAATCCCGCATCGGTCTTTCCTGGGAATGCGAGTTTGTGGAAGACTTCCTTGCAAACATGGAAAAGGATCCGAAATACGTTAAGCAATATGATGCCGTTATTATTGACGAGGCACAGTTCTTAACGGAAGAACAGGTTGATAAGTTTGCTAAGGTAGTGGATGAATATCATGTTCCCGTTATATGCTACGGACTCCGCACGGATTTTCAGAGTCACCTTTTTCCGGGATCCAAAAGACTGCTGGAGGTCGCGGACAAGGTAGAGGAAGTTAAGACCGTCTGCTTCTGCGGAAAGAAGGCCACTCATAACGCAAGAGTTAAAAGCGGAGTTATAATAAGAGACGGCGAACAGGTTATGATGGGCGGAAACGAAAGTTATGTGGCGCTCTGCAGAAAGCATTTTCTGGAAGGAAGATTGGAATAAAGGAGAATAAAATGGAATACGAAATTAAAGATATTAACCTTGCTCCCTCGGGAGAAAAGAAGATTGACTGGGTAAGAAAGAACTGCGATATCCTTCGCTCTCTGGAAGCGGACTTTATAAAAGACAAGCCCTTCACGGGTGTTCGCGTTGCGCTTTCCATACATCTTGAAGCAAAGACCGCATATCTTTGCAAGGTGCTTGCGGCGGGCGGCGCAGAGATGTATATCACGGGATCGAATCCTCTTTCCACACAGGATGATGTTGCCGCAGCTCTTGTAAAGAGCGGCCTTTCGGTTTTTGCATGGCACGGCACGACTGAAGAGGAATACACGGATCATATAAAGAAGGTGCTTTCGCATCACTGTAACATCATAATTGATGACGGTGGCGACCTTGTTAACATGCTTCATACAGAGATGCAGGACGAACTTCAGTATGTATATGGCGGCTGCGAGGAAACCACAACCGGTATCATCCGTCTTATGGCCATGAACGAAGCCGGCGAGCTTAAGTTCCCCATGGTAATGGTAAATAACGCGGACTGCAAGCATCTTTTCGACAACCGTTACGGTACGGGCCAGTCCGTTTGGGACGGAATAAACAGAACCACAAACCTTATCGTTGCCGGAAAGTCCGTTGTCGTTGCCGGTTACGGCTGGTGCGGCAAGGGCGTTGCCATGCGCGCAAAGGGCCTCGGAGCAAAGGTTTATGTTACGGAAGTGGATCCGATCAAAGCCATAGAAGCTGTTATGGACGGCTTTACCGTTCTTCCCATGGAAGAGGCGGCAAAAGTGGGCGACTTCTTTGTTACGGTTACGGGATGCGCGGGCGTTATCACAACGGAACATATGAAGACCATGAAGGACGGCGCGATCCTTTGCAACGCAGGACATTTTGATGTCGAGATCGATATGGCGGGCCTCAGAAAGATGGCGATCTCCTCCATCGATCAGAGACAGAACATTGTTGGTTATGAGGTTACTCCCGGAAAGTTCGTTTACGTTCTCGGAGAAGGACGTCTCGTAAACCTTGCATGCGGTGACGGACATCCCGCGGAGATCATGGATATGAGTTTTGCCATCCAGGCGCTTTCCGCAAAATATCTTTGCGAGCATAAAGACAGCATGACAGAAAAACTTATTGTTGTTCCGAGAGAGGTTGATCTTGAAGTTGCACACAGAAAGCTTAACTTCCTTGGAATAAATATCGATATATTAACACCGGAACAGGAAAAATACCTGCATTCCTCGAACGTATAGGAGGCAGCGCAGAGTAGGATGACAGCAACTGTCATAGAAGTTATCATACTTTTAGTTCTTCTCGTTTTATCCGGGTTCTTTTCATCTGCGGAAACGGCGCTTACAACTGTAAGCGCCATTAAAATGCGCACACTTTCGGAGGAAGGAAACAGAAGGGCGGAACTTGTTTTAAAGGTGACGGAAGACAAGCAGAAGCTTTTATCCGCTATCCTTATAGGAAACAATATCGTTAATCTTTCGGCATCGTCCCTTGCCACAACCATCGCGATACGGCTTCTCGGTTCATACGGCGCAGGTATCGCCACCGGTATACTAACCTTTCTTATACTGATATTCGGAGAGATCGTTCCGAAATCCATGGCGGCATACATGGCGGAAGTCATATCCCTCAGATATGTAAAGATAATCCGCACGCTGATGATCGTTCTTACGCCCATAATCTTCGTTATAAACCATATCGCATGGGCAATCCTTAAGCTTTTCGGACTGGATCCCAACACTCCTCCGGAAGTCATTACGGAAGAAGAGATAAGGACCATAGTTGATGTTTCCCATGAGAGCGGCGTTATCGAACCGGAAGAAAAGAAGTTCATACATAACATGTTCGACTTTACTGACGCGACTGCAAAGGAGATCATGATCCCGCGTATCGATATGACCATGGTGAACGTGGATGCGTCATACGATAAGCTGATTGAGATCTTTAAGGAAGACATGATAACCCGTATGCCGGTCTACGAGGAAAACACGGACCACATCATCGGCATTCTTAATATGAAAGACCTTCTTCTTCCGAGGGAAGGAGATTTCTCCATAAGAAACTATCTTAGAGACGCGTTCTTTACATATGAGCAGAAGAACGCCCTGGATCTTTTTATGGAGATGAGGGACAATTCCCAGCCCATGGCCATCGTTCTGGACGAATACGGAGCGGTTGCGGGCCTTGTGACGCTGGAAGATCTTCTGGAAGAACTTGTGGGAGAGATCCGTGACGAATATGATTCCGACGAAGAAGACGACATCGTCTGCACGGACGGTGAAAAGGAGAGCGAGTATGACGTTCTGGGTTCGGTGAATCTTGAGGACCTTTGCAACGAGCTTCCCCTTAATTTTACGTCGGAAGATTACGATAC
>JAFOND010000228.1 GCA_017418645.1 Lachnospiraceae bacterium
CTTCCGGGTGGAGGTAATTGTATACCTCCTCTGCGGACCGGCGGTCCATGGAGGGGACTGCGGCAAGGTCTTCGACGGAAGCCGCTTTTATCTCTTCCAGCCCCGGGAACTGCCGCATAAGCGCTTTTCTGCGGGCGGGTCCGATCCCTTTTATGTCGTCGAGGAAGCTCTTTGTCTGGTTCTTCCCGCGCAGCGATTTATGATAGGTTATCGCAAAACGGTGGGCCTCGTCCTGGAGCCTCGTTATAAGTTTGAAGCCTTCTCCACTTTTATCGATCGGTATTTCAACGTTATTATAATATAAGCCCCGGGTCCTGTGGTGATCGTCTTTTACCATCCCGCAAACGGGAATATCCAGCCCAAGTTCCGAAAGAACGGAGAGCGCAATGTTAACCTGCCCTCTTCCTCCGTCCATCATAATAACGTCCGGAAAGCGGGTAAAAGCGGTTTCCTTGTCCTCTTCCATCTCGCTCATTCCGTGGGTGAAGCGACGTGTTAACACTTCACGCATGCTGGCGTAATCGTTCGGCCCTTCCACAGTCTTTAGGCGGAACTTACGGTAATCCGAGCGCAGCGGTTTTCCTTTTTCGAAAACAACCATGGATCCGACGCTTTGGTAACCGCTGGTATTTGAAATATCATAGGCTTCAAGCCTTTGAATGTCCGGAAGATCGAGAAGCCTTCCAATCTCCCTCATGGCTCCGATGGTCCTTCCTTCTTCCTTCTTTATCTTCTCTTTGTCTTGTGAAAGAACAAGCGAAGCGTTTTTCTTTGCAAGATCCACAAGCTTGGCTTTCTGTCCGATCTTCGGAACAATTATCGAAACCTTTCCGCCGCGCCTTTCGGATAGATAGTCCTCCAAAAGGGCGGAATCCTTAATCTCCTCGGAAACATGGATCTCCCGCGGAACGACGGGGGTTCCTGAGTAAAACTGTTTTATGAAAGCCTCGCATACATCGGAAGAATTCTCGTCCTCACGAACGTTAATAAAGAAATGTTCACGACCTATCATTCTTCCGTTTCTTATGAAGAATACCTGTGCAACGGCATCCTCATCATCCAAAGATACTGCAACAATGTCTCTGTCCGTATCCGTATGCTGGGTTATCTTCTGTTTTTCTACGCAGTGTCTTACCGAAGCAATAAGATCACGGTATTTTGCGGCCTCCTCAAAATCCATATTATCGGAGGCTTCTTTCATCTTCTCTTCAAGTTCCGCAACAACGGTCTTATCGTTGCCGTTTAAAACTTCAAGAGCGCCGCGCACGCTTTTTTCGTATTCTTCTTCGGAAATCTCTCCGGTGCATATTCCCGGACACTGCTTCATATGATAGTTAAGGCAGGGACGTTCCTTGTTAAAATCTCTGGGGAACACCTTGTTACACGTTCGTAAATGAAAGACCTTTTGTATAAGGTCAATGGTCTCGTTAACGGCGCCTGCGCTGGTAAATGGTCCGAAATATTTGGCCTTATCCTTTTTTATGCGGCGCGAGAACATAACACGCGGATATTTCTCGTCCACCGTCACCCTGATATAAGGATAGGTCTTATCGTCCCGGAGCATTGTATTATACTTTGGTCTGTGCTCCTTAATAAGATTGCATTCAAGCACAAGGGCCTCAAGCTCCGTATCCGTTACGATATACTCAAAATACGCGATGTTCTGAACCATCCGCGCTTTTTTTATTCCTTCGTTATGACTCTTTTGGAAATATTGATGAACACGCTTTGTAAGCGATACCGCCTTCCCCACATAGATTATGGTGTCGGCGGCATCATGCATGATATATACCCCGGGAGAATCCGGGATCTTTTTAAGTTCTTCTTCTAAATCAAATACTTCAGTCGTCATCTCCGACTCTGATGTCTATAACGGGCTTGGGCTGCTCATCCCCCGACCCGTCAGACTTCTCTTTTTTATCCTTGCTTTTGTCTTTATCTTTTTTATCTTTATCTTTGTCTTTTTTCTTTTTCTTCTTGTCGGATTCTTCTTCGTCTTCCTCCGGTTCCGGAATACCTTTGAGCTTACGATACATCTTCATGAACTCTTTTCCGGTAATGGTTTCCTTCTCATAAAGATATTCGGAAATCTCGTCCAGAACTTCGCGGTTTTCTATAAGCATTTCCTTTGCATCATGATAGGCTTTGTTTATCATGGAAAGGACTTCCGCATCGATCTTTGACGCCGTCTTTTCTCCGCAGTTTAGGGATGCGCGTCCGTCCAGATACTGGCTTTCAACGGTGGCAAGTCCCATCATTCCGAACTTGTCAGACATACCGAAACGCGTCACCATATTTCTTGCGATGGCGGTTGCATTTTCTATATCGTTTGCCGCTCCGGATGTTATTGTTCCGAAGACGATCTCCTCTGCGGCACGACCGCCCATGTAGGTTACGATCTTTGCAAGAAGTTCTTCCTTTGTCTCTAAGAACTTCTCCTCTTCCGGAGTCTGAAGCGTATATCCAAGCGCACCCATTGTTCGCGGCACGATGGTTATCTTCTGTACGGGTTCCGCATTCTTCTGGAGTGCGGAAACAAGGGCATGGCCTACTTCGTGATAAGAAACCGTCTTTCTCTCTTCTTCGGACATCGCCCGGTCTTTCTTTTCTTTTCCGCCGACTGCCACAAGTTCGAAAGCTTCGAAAAGATCGTCCTGATTAACGGTCTTTCTTCCCGCCTTAACGGCGATGATCGCAGCTTCGTTTATGATATTCGCAAGGTCCGAACCCACAAGTCCCGCAGATGCCAGGGCAAGTGCATGAAGATCAACGGTTTCGTCAAGGGGCACATCCTTCGAATGAACCTTAAGAGTCTCTTCACGTCCCTTAAGATCCGGACGGTCCACAATTATTCTTCTGTCAAAACGTCCCGGACGAAGAAGCGCTTTATCAAGGATCTCCGGACGGTTTGTTGCAGCGATGACAAGAAGACCTTTTGATGTATCAAAGCCGTCCATCTCCGCAAGGAGCGCATTAAGTGTCTGTTCACGTTCGTCGTTTCCGCCGCCGAATCTTGAAGCACGGCTCTTTCCGATAGCATCTATCTCATCAATAAATATAATGGACGGAGCCATTTTTTCCGCATCACGGAAAAGGTCGCGGACACGGCTTGCGCCGACGCCGACAAACATCTCTACAAAGTCCGAACCCGCAAGTGAAAAGAAGGGAACTCCCGCTTCTCCCGCAACGGCTTTTGCAAGAAGGGTTTTACCCGTTCCCGGAGGGCCAACGAGAAGCGCGCCCTTCGGAAGCTTTGCGCCGATAGCCGTATATTTCTGAGGATTATGAAGGAAGTCAACAACCTCCTGAAGACTTTCTTTTGCTTCGTCCTGTCCGGCAACATCCTTAAAGGTTACGCCGGTCTTCTTTTCAACATATACCTTTGCATTCGATTTTCCCACTCCGAATATACCGCCGCCGGAGCCGCCGCCCATACGTCTCATCATGAACACAAAGAGTGCCCAGAAGATTACAAGCGGAACAACAAAGGACAGTATGGAATAGATGATGCTGGCGGTGGAGTCCGAAAGCTTTGCTTTTATCTCAACGTTATGTTCCTTTAAAAGCGGGATAAGATCCTCATCGTTTACATAAGCAGTGTAATATGTAACCTTAAGATTCTGTCCCGTTGTACGGTAAACATAGTCTCTTGCCTCTTCCGCTTTTCCGTCACCCTTATATGTGGAATCATCCTTAAGAGTAATGTTGATGCGGTCGCCGTTTATCTCTATGGCTTTAACCTGGTCTTCCGACACAAGTTTATAAAACTCCGTATAGCTTATCTGCTCCGAAGTCTTTCCGGAATTTGTACCGTAGATTATTGTTGTGATAAGAAGCGCCAAAAGACAAAAGAGCGCAAAAAGCATAAAAGGCGAAAACCGGTTGTTGCCCGGTCCGCCATTATTGCCCATGCCGTTATCATCTTTTTTATATGGATCTTTTCTGTCCTGCCCGTTGTCGTCTTTAAATGGAAAATCGTTCATACTCTTAAATATCATCCTCCGAGTATAGCTTTATCTGTGGTAAACTCTTCCCCGGAGACCTCCTCAAATTTCTGCAGAAGATCCTTAACGGTAAGGTTCTTCTTTTCTTCACCGGAAATGTTAAGGATTATCTTTCCTTCATTCATCATGATAAGCCTGTTTCCGTGATTTATCGCATCTTTCATATTATGCGTTACCATAAGAGTTGTCAACTTATGATTTGATACAATGCGATCCGTTGTTTCAAGAACCGTCTTTGCGGTCTTCGGATCAAGTGCCGCGGTATGCTCATCAAGAAGCAGTACCTTCGGTTTCTGAAGCGTTGCCATAAGAAGGGTCAGCGCCTGTCTCTGTCCGCCGGAAAGAAGTCCGACCTTTGCGGTCATTCTCTCTTCCAGACCAAGATCCAGTTCCTTTAAGAGTTCATAATACTCTTCTTTTTCGTTTTTTGTAACCCCCCAGGAAAGGCCTCTGTTTTTTCCTCTCCTGTTTGCAAGGGCAAGGTTTTCTATTATCTCCATATCCGCAGCCGTTCCCGTCATGGGATCCTGGAAAACACGGCCGAGATATTTTGCTCTTTTATGTTCGGAAAGTCCGGTAACGTTAACTCCGTCGATCTCTATGGATCCGGAATCAACCGGCCATACTCCCGCAAGAGCGTTTAGGAATGTACTTTTTCCGGCTCCGTTTCCGCCGATAACGGTAACGAACTCGCCGTCGTTAAGTTCAAGCGTCACTCCATTAAGAGCAACCTTTTCGTTTATGGTTCCGGGGTTAAAGGTCTTATGTATATCGTTCGCTCTTATCATTTTCCTGCCCCCCTCTTTGCCGCTTTTCTGAAGGAATTGTTCGCGGTTCCCTTAAGATACGGTACCGCAAGGAAGATCGCAACGATGATCGCGGTAAAAAGCTTAAGGTCGTTCGTGGGCATATGAAGCCAAAGCACGATACCGATAACTATGTAGTATATTATTGCTCCGATAACAACAAACGAAAGACGGAGCACAAAATTCATCTTCTTTTTAAATATAGCGTTTCCGATAACTTCTCCGATGATAACCGCCGCAAGACCGATAACGATGGCGCCGCGGCCCATATTAATATCGGCAAAGCCCTGATACTGTGCGATAAGTCCGCCGGAAAGCGCTACAAGCGCGTTTGAAAGTGAAAGTGCGATTACCTTCATCATGTTTATGTTTATACCCTGGGCTCTTGACATTGCCGGATTGTTACCCGTCGAACGAAGGGCCGATCCCTGTTCCGTACCGAGATACCAGTACATAAGCGCTATTATCACCACAACAAATATGAGTGATACAAGGATTGCTCCCGGCACGTTTCTCAACGAAAGAAGAAGTTTGTACTTCATAACGTTTACTGCCATATTCGCGCAGCCGCTCATAATGTCCAGATTTATGGAATACAGTGCGATCTGCGAAAGAATTCCCGCAAGTATGTCCGGAATTCCGAGAACCGTATGAAGTATTCCCGTGCAAAGTCCCGCAAGAGCTCCGGCCAAAACAGCCACAAGGATTGCAACGGGTACCGGTACACCGTTTGTTATTAAAACAACGGTAACGGCTCCCCCTGTAGCAAAGGAGCCGTCAACCGTAAGATCCGCTATGTTTAATACTCTGAATGTCAGGTACACTCCGAGAGCCATAACCCCCCATATGATACCCTGGGCGATGTTTCCCGGGAGTGCAGCAAACAAGCTTGTAATATCCATTTTTTAAAATGTCTCCTGTTTTGTCTTCTATCAGTCTTTTGCGATCTCTTTATAATCATCCGGAACAGTGATGCCGAGTGCGCTGCAGATTTCCGGGTTGAATTCTTTTGTTACATTCTTTGCAAAGCCGATTTCCATATCCTTCGGATCCTTGCCGTCCTTTAAGATCTGTACTGCCATCTCGCCTGCAGCATATCCGATATCGTAATAGTTGATGGAAAGAGTAACGGTTCCGCAAACCTTGCAGATACCTTCTTCGCCTGCCACAATGGGGACACCTGCCGGGCGTGCAACGGAGTCGATCGTCTCCGTGCATGAAGCAGCCGTGTTATCTGTCGGAATGTAGATAACATCGCAGTTCTGGCATGCATTCGTTGTAACTGCCGCAACATCGTTTGTATCGGAGAATGTATAATCGGAAACGGCATATCCCATCTCCGTAAGTTCCTTTGTGATCTCTTCTGCCTGATACTTGGAGTTTGCTTCCGCTGCACAGTAGAGGATTCCTACATTCTTATATGTGCTTGCCGGGAAGATATCCTTAAGCATTGCAGCCTGTTCCGCAAGAGGAGCAAGATCGGATGTTCCCGTTACGTTGATGCCGGTCTTTCCGTTCCAGCTGTCAAGTTCAAGCGCCGTAGCATAATCCGTAACCGATGTTCCCACGATGGGAATATCGCCCGTGGATGAAACCGCTGCCTGAAGCGCCGGTGTTGCGTTTGCCATGATAAGGTCAACGCCGTCGGATACAAATGTGTTCGTGATCGTTGCGCATGTTGCGGAATCTCCCGCTGCGTTCTGGATCGTGATGTTAACATCCTCTCCGAGTGAATCGCGAAGTGCAGCAGTAAAACCTTCCGTTGCCGCATCAAGCGCAGGATGCTGAACGAGCTGGCACACGCCCACATTATACTTTGCGTTCGGATTCGAAACGTTCTGTGTTGCATCGCTTCCGCCGGTACTGCTGCCGGTGTTTCCGCCGCAGGCTGTTATTGTTGTTACAGCCATGGCTGCCGTAAGCATTATCGCAAGTAACTTCTTCTTCATAATAATAAGTCCTCCTGAAATCTTTATATTTCATTATTGGGATTTTTGTTACGTTTTCTGATTTATCTGCGCAACGTCAGTGTAGTATAACACTTTAAAGCGCTAAAGTCAAAGAATAATGGTAAAAAGAATTGATTTTCCGTCTTTGCTCTCCGCGGATATCTTTCCTTTATGGGCGCGGACTATCTCTTTTACGACGGAAAGGCCTATTCCGTGGCCACCGGTTTTTGTACTTCTTGAGCTGTCTTTTCTGTAAAATCTTTCAAATAAAACCGAAAGATCGCCCTTTTCTATTTCTTCGACGGAATTCCAGAAAGTTATCTGCTTTCTTTTTCCGTTTTCTTTCATATTTATCTTTATGGTACCCTTTTCCTTCGAATATTTTATTGCATTATCCGTAAGTAGCGAGAACATCTGGCGGATCATCGCCTCATCGCCTTTATATCTGATCTCGGATCCTATATCCGCCGCAAGGAACAGTCCCTTCTGCTCCGCAACGGGAAGAAACGCGGACACCGTATCTTCCAGTGCCTCGGAAAGTGAAAACTCCGTTATGTTAAGCTCCGTTCCTTCCTCTTCCATTCTTGATAAGAAGACAAGTTTTTCCGTCAGGGCAGTAAGGCGTTCCACCTGACGTCTTGTGCTCTTTGTCCACTCCGTTTCTCCGCTTTCCATCTCCATAACTTCCGTATTCGCGGATATTATTCCGAGGGGAGTTTTTATCTCGTGACTTGCATCCGTTATGAATCTCTTCTGTTTCTCATAGCTTTCCGCAATGGGTTTTACCACGATCTTTGAAACCGTAAGAACAAGCAGGAATACAAGGGTTGCGCCGATAAGACTTACTATTATCGTTGTTCTTAAGAAGGTTTTAAAACTGTAAAAATCTTCGGAACAGTCCAAAAAAATAAGCTGAATGGAATCATCCTCTTCCGTTTGTCTCATGAATCTGTATGTTGATGTAAAACCCTTTTCTTTTCCGGTTGCGAGAATGCTTTTTGCAAGGGCTTCCGATTCCTCTTCCGTAAGTGCGGCAATAAATTCCGTCTCTATCTCCGTAACGTTTCCGTCCTTATCAAATGTTGCTATGAAGTATCTTGTATTAAACGGAGTTTCCTTCGTCATGAAGTCCGGGTTTTTGAAGGGAGGCTGCGCCCCCGGCGGTGTTGAGCCCTTGGTTCTCTCGTATTTATCTTCGCGCACCGGAAAGCCTCCGTTTCCGGTTAATATCATGTTTATTTTTGCATCGGAGCGCTCAACAAGATTCCTATAGTTTATCACGTTTATTATGGACATGATAAGAAGCAGGACAAGAGCAACCGAGGCCATGGTTATCGCTATAAATTTTCTGCGTAACGATCTGATCATATTCTTTTACCCTTCGACCACGGAATACCCGACTCCACGGGTTGCTTTTATGGAAACCTTCGAGCCCACGGCAGTCAGTTTCTTTCTGACATAGGAAAGATATACCCAGACAACGCTCTGGTCCGTTTCCGTGTCATATCCCCAGATCTTATCCATGAAGAGATCCGCGGATATAACCTGTCCCGGATTTGTTAAAAGCATCTCAAGCATCTGGAATTCTTTTCCGGAAAGATTCTCCGACTTATCGCCGCACTTTAAGCTAAAGGTTCCGCGGTCAAGCTCTATGTCGCCGAATTTTAACACGTTATCCGTAACATCACCCGTACGTCTTGTAAGCGCGCGGACCCTGGCAAGAAGTTCCTTCATCGCAAAGGGTTTTGTAAGATAATCGTCCGCACCGGCATCCAATCCTTCAACTCTGTCGTCTATCTCGGATTTTGCGGTCAGCAGAAGAACGGGAAGATTAATGCCTTCCTTCCTTATCTTCTTTAAAACGGTAACTCCGTCCATCTTCGGCATCATGATGTCCAGGATCGCGGCATCGTAAAGCTCCGACGAAAGATAATCATAGGCATCCTGTCCGTCGTATACCGCATCCACCGAATAATTGTTATGTTTTAATATCGTGACGAGAGCATTTGACATCTCCACCTCGTCTTCCGCAAGAAGTATTCGCATCTTGTTCCCCTTTTATGAAGAATCAGTCTTCATCTTTCAGTTTATCGAAGAATTTCCCCTTCTGTTGGAAGATTCTTGGCATGCCTTCGCGCATCTCCTTCATGAGGTAGGGATCGTCGGGAGGTCCTACGGGAGGATATCCGGATTCCTTCAGATGCTTTTCATATGCATCAAGCTGCTCCTTTGTAACATGCCTTAAACCCTTTCTCTTCATGGCGTCCGAAACCGCCTTGGGAGACTGAAAAAACCGCATCTTTGAATCTATTATTGCATTCCCCAGCCAATAACGTCCGTCCGGCCTCTTTTCCTTATAGATTCCGGCCTTGTTAAAGAATTCCGGATGTTCCAAAAGATAATGCTTTAAGCGCTGGCCATCGCTTTTTACGTTAGTCTTTTTCTTTGCTTCCGCTATAAACTCCTTTTTCTTTTCCTCCGAAACATATCCCTCGATGATGGCGTCGGCCATAGCCCCGTTGTAATTGTTGAACATCATCACCAAAGAAGACGTCATGTTCTCTACCCTCTTTTTTTCATCCGGATCTATATTATAGCGTTTATCCTTATTTTCTTTGTTCACAAAGTCCTTCCACTCGTCAAACTGTCTATCGCCCAGGTTTACAATTCCGGAAACCATGGCGATGGCGTTTACAAGCTTTGAATTAAGTTGCATGATGAAATCCACGGGATGGATGTGATAGATTATATCTCCCATGGCGTTTTCCATCTGTTTTGCCATCTTATAATACACCTCGGAATAACGCATAACCGCATCTTTATACTTTTCCTCGCAGTAGCGTTTTGCATCGGGATCATTCTTATATTTTTCCAGGTATTCTTTGGACCGGCTTATAACCAAAGCATTTACCAAGTCATAGACCTCATCCGCGCTCATAAAGTCCCTGAAAATACTAACAAAATTGGAGAAATCTCTGGATAAACCGTTGGCCACCTTAAGATGCCCGTTAAAGGTTGTGGCATCATTGAAAGAAGCATCTACGGATTTGGGTATATTGTCTGTGAGATTCTTATAAAGCTTGTCAAAGCCTTCCCTTTCCTTACCCATTTCCATACCGACTTTCATTTCTCCAGTATGACTGAAGAACTTGGCAAGATGCTTGTCATTATTCTCGGTTGGGATATTGTCGAGTCTTATCTTCATGTACTCCGGAGGCACATAGGCGCTTTCCCTTTCAAGGTTTTTGATTTCATCCTCTATACCGGCATCCACCTTCGACTTGTCCTTCTCGTCCAGTATCTTATCCCACTTGTTCTGGTATTCCTTCGTCTCCATAAGAACGGCGGAAAGCTCCGGCATATCGGAATTGTTACCTTTTGCGATATTAAGTCGCTTCGACAGAATAAACGAAGCCCGGAGAAGCTTTTTTATATGGGCAGTAGCGAAATCATCATCCTGATTGATCTCCAGAGGCAGCTCACTGTTTTTATGCGAAGCATAAGTGGGATCCTGTATTATGCACTTTCTGATACGGTAGTAATTCGTAACATCCGTAAGACTGCTTAATTTCTTTTTTATCTCGTCATGCAGGGATCCCATATCGGAAACATACTCGGGATTGGCGTCCAAAAGTTTCTTATATGACTTCACCTTGTTCGTCAGGCACTCAAGAGTCATACCGTTTTTTATAACGGCATCATCCGACGAAAGATCCAATTTTCCGATATCAAAAGAAAGAATGCTCTCCGTCATCTTATCAAGCACCGCCCTTTTCCCATCAATGCTTTCGCTGTAGGAATTAACCGCTGCTTCCATGTTGTCACCGAACTCCGCATAAAAAGCGGAAATGTCCATGACCGTGTGAAAATCTAGTTTCTTTTTGCTGTCCATGGAAATCTTCTGCTCCGCTTTTCGGATATAATCCCTGTTCTGAAACTCGACGGACGTAAGCTTTGTCTTATTCTCCTGCTTCTTTTCCACCTGCATTTCATCCGGCTTTTGGATCGGCACGCTTTCCACTTCCGTTTTGAAATAGCCCTTTTTCTTTTCGACCAGTTGGTATCTTTGGATATGGGCTTCCTTCATCTCCGAAAGATCCGGCACTTTTGGCATACGCATATCGTCAAGGGAAAAAGCTGTCATGCTTTCCTTTTCATCCAGGAGCCTGTAACGGAAAGCGGAAGACTCCGCTTCCAGCTTTTTGCTTTTAACCTCAACCTCAAGTCTCTTTTGCTCTTCCAAATCCTGGGAAGCATCCCTCATTTTTTGGAAGTATTCGGCCTTATCTGCCTTTTCTCCCCATTCCTGAATATAATACTCTTTGGTTTTGTTTTTAAAGAGATCGCCCATATCTATCCCCCATCATATATACTTTTCCATCCACACCAGTTCCATAACGCGCTTCGGCCTGAGCTCCAGTTTTTTTGCAATATTCAAAACAGATCGGTTTACCCCGTGGAAAAACATTTTCTTTCCGGCGGTCACTTCATCCAAAACCCTGTTGGAAGCTGCCTCCAAAAGATCAAACATCACTTCCCCGAGGCCGGTATTCAGTACACAGATATAATCCAGCACATAGTCCCCGTCAAGGGGCTTAAAGAGTATGGCGCCCGTAGGCTCGCCCTTATTATCAAAAGCCATAAAGCTTATATCGGGATCAAAGCGTTCCATGGGTCCGGGATCCATAAAAAGGTCCCCGCCACGTTTTGACTGTTTCTTTTTTTCCGCAAGTATATATCTTAGTTTATCGTAGTCACCGGCAGATACCTCCCCCAGGGCCACTGTCCTCACATCCGGCATGCCCTCGGTGAATTCCGCGATCTTCTCCGCAGTATCCGCCATATTCAGTTCATACAGCCCGCTTTCGTCCATAACTTCATAACCGAGAGACGTAAAAAATCCGGCAAGATCATCATCCTCATCCCTGACAAAGCTTGCCACAATCCTGTCCATGCCCATGGCAGAAGATGTCTCATTCAAAAACTCTGCAAGCGCCCGTCCAACGCCGGTCCGACGATATTTCTCCGGTACGAAGACATACCTTATAACAAGATCATTAAGACCTGTCGGCTCCGCCAGCAGGATGCCTGTCATAACCCCATCCGACTTTGCGCCCAACAACATAAGTCCCGTGGAAAACATATCCTCCGGGATAACCTCTCTGTATTTTTCAAGTTCTTTTCCGATAACAAAAAATGTCTCTGTCATATCAGCCTGCCTTTCTGCTACTTTTTAATTCCTCTGAGCACCCGTTCTCCTTTTTTCCCGGGGAAAAGTTTTGCCGCCAATGCCGCTGTTGCCTTGTTGTGGCGCCTAATCTTTATCCGTGTTTCGGAGGAATACAGCGCCAGGGCTGCGGCCATGGCAAAACCCGTCATCTGAGCAACGTTAAGAACATAGTCCGGACCGTATGCAAAGAGCATCTGTACTTCCAGAATGCTATCCTTATCCTTATGTACAAGCAGAAAACCGTTGGGCTTTCCGTCGGTCTCCACATAGCAGGAGATTTCCGGCTCATACCAGCTTATGGGCAAATGGGATACATCCGGCAAAAGTCCGCCCGTGCATCCGCGAAACATACAGTTTGTTATACCCTTTCTGAAAGAACGTACCATAAGGTTTGAAACCGGCATGATATATTCCGGCATTTTCCTTTTTGCAATGGGATGTCTCTCAAGTTCTCTCACCGTAACGGTGATAGTCTGTCCTTCCGCTTCTTCCACGGAAAAGCCGGCAGCTTCAAAAGCCGAAGAATAAGCTGAGACCGTTTCATAGGGAAATTCGAAATACGTGCTTACCACCTTTGCATTTGAAACTCTGGTGTTATAAACCTCGAGCATTTCCGCGGCAGCCGTGTTATCCGTGCAGTAAAACCCTTTGATCTCGCTTTTGGTATCGGCTTCCTCGTCTGCATCTATCAGCTGCCAGAGCATATAGGAAAGGACATTACCTCCCTCTTCAACACAGATGGCATCATAATATTCTCTGCCGACAGAGTCCGCAAAACTCCCCAGGAGACTGCCGTACCGTCCGATATTATCTTCAGTGATATCTATAACAGCCATATATTATCTCCTGTCCGTCTCTTCCATGAGCCTGTTCAAAAACTCCACTCCACTCTCATTTTCATTTCTTACGATCAACTCGTTCTCAAGACTTATGGGACCATCCTTATACTTCTCCGTATCTTCGCTTATATCCGTGATCAGCATGTCGGTTATCCTTGATCTGCCGTGCTCATTTACGAAAAGATAGCTTCCGTCGTGGATTTTCAAAAGCTCGCTGTCATCCGGGATCCACTCCAAGAGTATCTCTTCAAAAGCTTCCCTGTTTCCTTCGGCTTTGAAATATATCGCCCCGCGGGGATCATATTCACCGTTTTTCGTATGCTCGATAAGCCTTTCAAAATACTCTTTATGGAAGTAACCCTTTTCCTCGTTTTTGTAGCAGGCCTCCTCCATGAAGGAAAAATGCAAAAATACGAGTCCGATGGCAAGTCCCAATGCGAATGCGGAATACGGTGTGGTGTTGGAAACCAGCGCTCCGACCAGAACGGGGATTCCCATGGGCACAAAGTTTGTATAGTGCATGGATCCGTTGTTCTTTTTGTATCTTATAATCATTACAATGGAAACGATAAGGAACGCATATTCAAATGCGATATAGACAAAATACGGGCCCGTGAAATCATATATCTCGTCCGGATCAAGCTCTATCATAAACTGGAAAAAGCAGTTAAGGAACAGGACCACCGCCAGTACGAAAAAGGGTATGGCTAGCATTTTGTAATGCCTTAACACATGGTCCTCGCTCTGATAGAGCATAAAATCTACATATAATAGCCATGTATAAATGAGCACAAGGGTCACAAATTCCACAACCGTCACCGCGGTCATGGCGAGTACACCGTTCACTTGCCCAAGATCACCGCTCCTTATTATCATATAGATAATATCGAAAACCGCATAGACGACCGATAACTGGGTAAGTTTGGAGAAAAGTTTTTCTCCGAACCCCGCTCTTTTTCTGAGCCGGTTTGTAAGAAGTAAAAGCCCCAGCAAAAGAATTATTGCGGAGACATCGGCATATATTGAGGTCTTTGTAAGATCAGAAAGTGGTATTATCATTTTTGTTCCTCCCCGAAAAACTCTTCATTCATGGCTGTCATATGGCAATATGCCAGTGTCATGGCAAGTCCTATGGGAGTTACTCCGACCCCGCCCAAAACATAAGGTATGACATAGCACAGCACGATGGGAACAATATAGGCTATGAAAAATCCGCCTTCCATACCGCCGACCCTTTTTCTCTTCGAGAAAAGGAAACCGAAGGACGCGATAAAATAGAATGTCATAACAATGATGGGAACAACATAAAGCGGTCCCCTGTGATAGATATCCGCCTCATCGACGGAAAAGAAAAATCCGAAGAACAGATTCAATACATAAAGTATCTCTGTGATCACCATTGGTGCCAGAATCTGCTTTATCCTGGACTTGATATAATCCATATCCCGATAAAGCCTGAAATCCAAAAATACGATCCATATTGAGGAGATCAAAAGGAGTGCCATGAAAAATACCGTGGTGCAGGTAAGCTGAACGAACCGTGCAGCCGGAAACGTATCGGACATGGAAAGGTTTGACGGAATGTCAAAGAATGCGCAGACCGCGGCAATCCAAAGCATCAGGCGAAACAGTTTATCGTCCAGCCTTCCGCGCTTAACAAACCTGCCGGTATAGATCATTATACCGAAAATCAAAAACAGCGCTGCAACGTCCACAAAAACCGTTGTGTAATAACGGTCTGTCATTTCAATCATATTACTTCTCCCCCGTAAAAAACCATAACCCTATGTTATTTTACTAAAAAACGGGAGGAAAGTCTATTACTTCCTTCGTGTAATGCCACGCGCTTCGTAATACTTTTCCTTCTGCTCATACATATCGGCATCGGCCAGATGTTCCAGATCATCTATGGATTTACCGGGATACCGTCCCGCTGCCGCAAATCCTATGGACATGGACAGTTCCTTAACATATACCCCACGCCACTCGGTTGCCTTTTCTATCATTCTCTCACGCATAGCCTCCGGATTGTCGGAATGTAAGATTGCCATAAACTCATCTCCGCCTGTACGGTACGCCTTGCCACTATGTCCGACCGCAAGGGACAGACAGTCTGCGGCTCCCTTTATCAACTCGTCTCCGGCAGCATGTCCCATGGTATCGTTTACGGTCTTAAGTCCGTTAACATCTATTGAAAAGAGAACAAATCCGGGGTCCAGCTCTTTTTTTCTGTGTTCCGCCAGATCCTCCTCATAGCACCTGCGGTTATACAGTCTCGTCAGTTCATCGGTCATGGAGATACGTATCAGATGTTCCTCCCGCCTCTTTTCATCGTCAATGCTTCGCGTAGTAAAGATCACAACATTGGGAATCCCGTCTATCGTAGAATCAACCGGAATATACTGAGCCCGGAACCAGCCTTTTACGACATCGATAAAATCCGAGGAAATAAGCTTTTTGCCGGCAAGGCGGGAACGCACCGTCGTTATATCCGTATAGGCCCTGAACTCGTCCCTTTGATCGGCAACAATGCTCTCCGTCAGCTTTTTTGCCATTCTTGTCTGTTTTTTGTTTACCATATCGATGTCTTTTTCAATCAGCTCTTCCTCACGAAGGTTCATCTCCGTCCTGTTTACAAAGCTTATCAGGTTAACGTTGTCATAAATCTCCGCCATGGAGTCGAGAATATCCATCCTCTTCTCCATTTCTTTTTCGACCTTTTCAAGCTGCTCGTACTGTTCAAACTGACTCTTAAAAAAGCCCACGATAAGCTTCCCGATCATATATCCCGAAGCCGTCATGACAACGGTCTCTATGGTATATCCACCGATCACGTTGGTAAAGAAATCAACGACGTTTCCGAACTGCGTACTGGACGCATTTTCATACGTTGCAGTGATCCATGTTGCCCCAAACATCAGTATATAGTTAATGGCAACCGAATAAAAGAATATTCCCTTGCTGCAGAACAAAATAGACAGCATCGGAACCAAAAACCAGGTTAGTCTGATCGCCACATGGGAATAAGCCATGTACACCAAAAGAAAATCCAGCGCTGTCAGGGCAAAGATGCCCGTGGCCGCCGAGGTTGGGATCTTTTTTAACATAATAAGATGCGCCGCGGAAAGCAGTATCATCGTCACGGATATCGCTGCACAGGCGCCGTATGTGATATTTTTATATATCCCGGCATGCACCCCGATTGCTATGGCAGGTCCGGTTATAACAAAAAACCACATTACCACGTTTAAATATTTGTTTACCTTGATACGGTTTTTAATGATAAAATCCATGTATTCGCTGTTCATTTATAATCTCCTCCCGTTTTATCATCATAGCATATCTTTTCCGTTCATAGCTACGTCCACGCAACATGTTATTCCTATTATACACTTTTGCTTTGTTCTGTCGAGAGTATTCAAAAAGAGGGGTACGGTCCCCCCTTTTTTTAAAGATTTATCTCCGCCACGGCCTTGTCCGCATTTTCTCCCGCGGACATATCGTATTTGACGAGTTTGTCATTATCCAGTATGTACAGATTGTCCCCTACGAATATTCCTCTGGCGGACCATGCGCTGTCCAGCCCGATCACATAATGCAGTTCGAATCTGTCTTTTTCGTAAGAGAAGATTCCGTAGCCCTGTCTGTCGTCAAACCTGTCGTCACCTGTCCTTTGGTAATAATACACATTGTTTTCTATTGAAAAACCGATGATGTTCTTTTCCGGATCCACAAGTATCGCCTTATAATTATCCATTCCCGGAAGGTATGTGGTGCCGTCGTTTTTCCATTCGGACACATCCTCTTCTTTTACATTTGCGGGATCCGATATATCAAACATTGACAGCTTAAGCCCGGTTACCTGTCCCGTTTGTTCATCCGCGGTGTATCCGATCCCGAGAAGTTTATCCTTGCTCCAGGGATGCAGGTAATCCGAAAATCCCGGAATCTTAAGTTCACCGAGAAGTTTCGGGTCCGATGGATCCGAAAGGTCGATGGAAAATACCGGATCCGTGTTTCTGAAGGTGACAAGATAGAGCATATCACCGATGAAACGCGTCGACTTTATTTCTTCATCGGAAGCAATATCATGCAGTTCTCCCAGAAGATTCATATTCCGGTCATATGTATAAACCGCATTATCTCTTCTGTAATTACTCCTTTTGCTTCCGAAGGTCGACACTGCAACACGAAGCGTGCCGTCACTGCTTTCGTCTATGGAGAAGGAGCTGTCGATGCTTCCCGGAACGGCTGCGGTCTCTATCGGAGTTATGTATCCGTTCTCGTATTCAAACTTAAACAGATCCGTGTATTCTCCTTCACTGCCGTCATATCCGCTGCGTTCAAGATATATGGAGTTTTGGGAAACATATATATCGTTTATGCATGCATAGATGCTCTTTTGATCTATGACTTTTTTCGGGTTCTTAATATCAACGGAAGTGATTATGAAACAGCCGTCATAATATTCATCTCCCCGGCTTAAGTATACATCTTCGGGAACCATAACATCATCGCATACATAAGGAAGGTTTCCTGCCCGGTCCTGGGAAAAGATATACAGTATGCCGTCCTTTAACCGTGAGAAGCTCTGCCAGCTTCCTGTCTGGGTTACGGTTGTTATGAGTTTCGGGGCGGTCCTGTCTTTTATGTCGAAGAAAGCAACTCCCGTCTTTCCGTTCTGTTCTCCCCAAAGGATGGTATCCGTGTTGTTATTCTTATAGTTAAAGTTGTTATCGCGGAAGTTATAAAGAACCATAAGAGTATCGTCTTCAATGTATATTCCATATTCTTCTCCGAAGCTCTTTTGATATTCGGCGGACTTTATTTCCGATGCAATAACCGGTTCTTTTGAACGAATATCGACTATCTTTATCCTGCCATCGTTCTTTAATATGTAGATATACTTTCCGTCGGTTTTAATGATGTCTTCTTCGTCAATTCCTTTTTCCCTTGTATTTGTTTCGGAATGCACTTCACTGTCTGAGCCCTTGCCTGCCCCGCTTGTTGCGGTATCGGCCGAATTCATCTCCGGCGCCGTTGCTTCTTCCACATAGTCCGCCGAGGATTCTCTTTTTGATTCTTCCACTGCGGTTTCGGTTTCATACGAAACTCTTTTTTTGCTCAGATCCTTGATGTACTTTTCTATCTCTTTTTCGTCTTTGGGATGATAAAAGAGCCCGCTGAAAACTTCACGCTCGCCGGTAGCTACGCTCTCGGAATCAAAGTCTGCCCCATAGTCCGCCTCCGCAGATTCCGTTGAAGCCTCTTCCATCATTGCGCTGTCCGCCGAGCCTGTCATATCGTTCTTCGAACGCCCCATCTTTGTGTTTGCGATCACTATGGGGATCATAAGAACAACAAGGATCGCCGCAGCAACCGGGACATACTTCCTGTACTTTGCAAAGCTTGTTACCTTCTTCTTATTTAATTCCGCTTCGATGTTCTCCGGACTGATCCGATCCGGGATCTTAAGATCCTCCGCATCCTTTTTTATTAAATCTTTTAATTCGTTATCGTTCATAATAACTCCTTTTTCAACCTCTCCAGTGCCCTCTTCTTCCTGCTCCTTATGGTTCCGGAAGGCATCTTCAATATCTCCGCGATCTCCTCACTTTTGTATCCCATAAAGATATCAAGTGATAATATCAGCCTGTCCTCTTTCGGGAGTGAGAAGAAAAGTTCCCTGACGCTTTGATCCTCCTGCAATAAAGATGCTCGCTCGTCTGCGGGTTCCGCGATCTCATCAATATCCGCCGTCTTATTGACATAAGCCTTTTTCTGCCTGCTTATCTTTGCGGAAAGGATCTTAAAGATCCACCCCTTAAATGCCGCGGGCTCTTTTAACTTCTTTATGCCCGCGAAAGCATCCGTAACGGCTTCCGAAACGGTATCGGCGGCATCATCGGGGTTACCCAGAGAATAATATGCAACACGATACATTTCTTTATATACGCTTTCGTAAAGGACCGCGAACGAATGCGCATCGCCCTTTTTTGCGTTATTTATCAATATTTCCTGTTCTGTCATAATGCTTCCTCTCGAAAAAATGAACCGGTTCTGTCTATACAGTATAAGTATTTTCGAATTTTGTTGCATCTTTTTAAAAAAATTTTCAACTTTAAAGTTCGTTTAAGGTTCGTCCTGTATCATACGAACCATCAAAGGAAACGGAGGAAAGAAAAATGGCTGAGCAGATGATATTCAAAAGATACGAAGTCAAATACATGCTTACTAAAGAACAGTTTGAAGCGGTTGTTAAAAAAATGAGCGATCATATGGTCCCGGATGAATGGGGAAACAGCACGATCCTTTCACTATACTTCGATACACCGGATTACCTGCTTGCAAGAAGATCCGCAGAACATCCGGAATATAAAGAGAAACTTCGGTTAAGAAGCTACGGCGTTGCAAAGAGCGACACAAAAGTCTTTATCGAACTCAAGAAAAAATATGACGGAGTTGTTTACAAAAGAAGGATCGGAATGAAGGAAACGGAAGCCATGGATTATCTCTTAAGAGACAGGAAGGTCTTAAACAACCAGATCGAGGCGGAGATAGATCACACAAAAGAAAGATATAAAGGCATAAAACCCCGGGTTCTTCTGTCATATGAAAGAGAAGCGTTTTACGCAAAAGACGATCATGAATTCCGCGTAACCTTTGACAGAAACATCCTTTGGAGAGAGGACAACGTTAACCTTACAAGCGGTGTATACGGTGAATCACTTCTTAAAGACGGACAGGTTCTTATGGAAGTAAAGGCCGGCGGAGCAATCCCTCTTTGGTTCGTAAACATCCTTTCCGAAGAGAAGTTATATAAGACAAGTTTTTCAAAATACGGCACGGCTTATAAGACGATCTTTCAGAGATCCCACAATTTAAGCAGAGTAAGGTCAAGAGTAAGAGTAACAGACAAGCAGCCCGCGGGAGAGACCGCAAGATATTCGTTAAGAGCGTAAGAGTTTAAGGAGGAAAATAAAATGTTAAGTACAGTATTTCAGGGTATATTCGATGCTACGGCAAGTTCGATAGCAGTTTCACAGTTTATGTTATGCATATTGGTTTCGCTTTTAATCGGCGCATTCCTTGCATTCACATACAACTTTAAAAACATAACAACAAAAAGTTTCTTGATCACACTGGCAATCCTTCCCGCAATAGTATGCGTGGTCATCATGATGGTAAACGGAAACATCGGTGCAGGCGTTGCTGTTGCGGGAGCCTTCTCCCTCGTGAGATTCCGCTCCGCCCCGGGAAGCGCAAAAGAGATCGCGCAGATCTTCCTTGCAATGGGCGCAGGACTTATAACGGGAATGGGCTACCTTGGTTATGCAATATTATTCACACTGGTCCTTCAGATAGTATTCATTATCCTTTCCGTAACAGGATTCGGAAAAGACAAGAGTGAAGAAAGAATCCTTCGTATCACGATACCGGAAGACCTTGATTTTGCAGGCGAGTTTGACGATCTTTTCAATGAATATACGGATAAATGCGAAAACATCTCCGTAAAAACAACAAATATGGGAAGTCTCTTCAAACTTTCATATAACATCCTTATGAAGGATGCAGCCAAAGAAAAGGAATTTATGGATGCCCTCCGCTGCAGAAACGGGAACCTTGAGATCTCAATCTCGAAGCAGGAAATGGGAGCGAACGAACTGTAATAGAAGCAAAAAAGGGGGACGCCGTCCCCCTCTCTTTTTGCCTGTTATTTCAGATGCCAAACTTCTTTATTGTACTGTTCTATAGTTCTATCACTTGAGAAGAAACCGGCCTTTGCGATGTTTACAAGCGCCATCTTGTTCCATGCCGTCTTGTCTTCGTAGTCGGAAAGCATCTTCTCTTTCACGCGGATGTAATCCTTGATGTCAAGAAGCGTCATAAACCAGTCTTTGTTAAGGATCTCCTTATAAAGTCTTTCAAGATGTTCCTTGTCTCCGAGTTTCATCATCTCTTCTCCGACGATGAAATCCACGAGTTTCTTTATGAGTTCATCCTTTTCATAGAAATCCTTCGAGCAGTAACCTGCAGTATCATAAAGATCGATGACGGTATCGGATTTTTCTCCGAAGATATAGATATTGTCATCGCCCACAAGGTCTTTTATCTCAACGTTCGCGCCGTCTTCCGTACCGAGGGTTACCGCGCCGTTTAACATGAACTTCATATTGGAAGTTCCGGATGCCTCTTTAGAAGCGAGTGAGATCTGCTCGGAAATCTCCGCTGCGGGGATTATCTTTGCAGCCTTCGTAACGTTATAGTTTTCAGCCATAACAACCCTGAAATACGGTGCGATCTCCGGATCGTTCGCGGTATATTCCTGGAGGCAGAGGATAAGATGAATGATGTCCTTTGCGATGATATATGCGGGCGCAGCCTTTGCCCCGAAGATCATCGTAAGCGGAGTTTTCGGCTTGTTGCCCTTCTTGATCTCCATGATCTTATAGATCGCATAAAGGCAGTTCATCTGCTGTCTCTTGTATTCATGAAGACGCTTAACCTGTACGTCGAAGATGGAATTAGGATCGATGGTAAGGTCCTGTGTTTCCTTAAAGAACGCCGCAAGCTCTTCTTTCTTTTTCTTCTTTATCTCGCCGAGGCGCATAAGCGTTTCGGGATCGTCCTTATATTCCAGAAGCTTTGTAAGCTTGTTTACGTTTGTCTTGAAGCCGTCTCCGATCTTTTCCGTAATGAGCTCCGCAAGAGCCGGATTACAGTGAAGAAGCCATCTTCTGAAGGTGATTCCGTTTGTCTTGTTATTGAACTTGCCCGGATATAAACGATAGAAATTGTTAAGTTCGGAGTTCTTTAATATCTCCGTATGAAGCGCCGCAACACCGTTTATGGAATATCCGTAATGGATGTCCATATGCGCCATGTGTACGCGGTTGTCATCGTCGATTATATATGTGGACGGATCCGCAACCTCTTTCCTTACTCTGTTGTCGAGCTCGCGGATTATGGGAAGGAGATGGGGAACAACCGCTTCCATATAATCCATGGGCCACTTTTCAAGAGCCTCGGAAAGGATAGTATGATTTGTATAAGCGCATGTCTTACGAACGATGGATATTGCCTCGTCCATGGTAAAGCCTTCGATCTGAATAAGACGGATAAGTTCCGGAATTACCATGGAAGGATGGGTATCGTTTATCTGGATGGTAACATATTCATTAAGACGATGAAGGTCTCCGCCGCGCTCCTTTGTTTCCTTTAATATGAGCTGAGCGCCGCAGCTTACCATAAAATACTGCTGATAGATACGAAGTTTTCTTCCCGCATCGTCGGAATCGTCCGGATAAAGGAAAAGAGTAAGGTTCTTTTCTATCTCTTCCTTGTCAAAATCTATGGTATCGTCTCCCACCAGAGTTTCATCAACCGTATCAAGATCGAAAAGATGAAGCTTGTTTACCCCCTCTCTGTTATAACCCGGAACATCGATATCATATAGGGTCGACGTTACGGTAAAGCGACGGAAAGGAACTTCGAATTTTCCTTCCGGATCTTTTGTAAGCCAGGACTTCTCAGTGATCCAGGGGTTCTTAACCTCGTTCTGGAGATTGTTCTTAAACTTCTGTTCAAAGAGACCGTAATGATAGTTAAGACCGATGCCGTCTCCCGGAAGATCAAGTGATGCGATGGAGTCCAAAAAGCATGCCGCAAGACGACCAAGTCCGCCGTTTCCCAGGGAAGGTTCCGGCTCATACGCTTCGATTTCCGTAATATCCTTATTGTACTTTTTAAGGACGGATGATACTTCATCAAAAAGTCCAATGTTTATAAGATTGTTCGAAAGAAGCTTTCCGATAAGGAATTCCGCCGAAATATAATATAATTTCTTTTTTCCGGCAATGCGGGGTCTGCCCTGCATTTCCTCTTTTGTGAGTGTTAAAAGCGCTTCATAGATTTCCTTTTCGGACGCCGTATTCAAGTCATGTCCGAAGCTGTCTTTAAGAAGTGTGTTTAACCTTTGTTCCATTTTCCCTCTCCTTTTTTACAGAATCTCTCTTTACCAGTTTTGCGCCGACGTATATCATCTTTGCCTTGCCCTCTCCTTTTATGGCAAGATCGATGTTTTCCGTGGCTTCATGTATCATTTCATCCGTGGGCTGAACCATAGTTGTAAGCGGCGGATGCAGATATTTACTGTATTCTATCCCGTCGAATCCCACGACGGAAATATCCTCCGGAATTCTTAATCCGGCCTCATATATTGCCTTATATGCGCCAAGGGCTGTCACATCCGAGATTGCGAAAACGGCTGTGATGTCCGGACACTTTTTTATAACCTTTTTCATGGTCTTGTATCCGTTTTCCGCAGAGAAATCCGGGATGCCGTCTTCCATATGAAATACTAATTTAGGATCATATTTTATGCCGTGTTTTTCCAGGGCTTTTTTATATCCGGAAAGTCTTAATGCACCGACCGCCTTATCGTCCTTTCGACCTGCGATTATCGCTATCCTTTCATGACCTTCCTTTATAAGATACGATACGGCTTTTTCGCTCTCCTTTTCGTCATCAACTGAAATCGCGATGCAGTCCGGAGTGCTCGACATATCGATCCCGACGGAACATAAAATGTACGGAACGGTAACATGTCGAAGCACGACATCCGGATCTTTCATCATTCCTCCAAGAAAGATTATTCCCTTTATGTTCTTTTCATGGATAAGCTTTAATGCTGCTTCGCCCTCGTCCTCATCGACTCCGACCTCCATAAAGAACGCCGAATATCCAAGCTTTTCAAGTTCCGATTCCATGGGGTGGAACATGCTCTGGAAAAAAGGGTTGTTAATACCCATGCAAAGGAGTCCCACCGTGTTGGTGTCCATCAGTTTTAAGTTTCTTGCGGAGCTGTTCGGTATGAAGTTATGTTTCTTTACAACGGAAAGGATCCTTTCCCTTGTTTCCTTTTTAACGCGCGGATCGTTGTTCAGCGCACGGGATACCGTTCCGGTTCCGACGCCGCAAAGCTCCGCTATATCCTTAATTGTCATCTTTATTATCTGTTACTCTTTTTGCAGATGCTCTTTCCATTAACGCTCTTTTTCTTTCCGCTTCTGCCTTCGCCGCAGCCTCTCGCTCAACTCTTTCTTCTTCGAGTTTCCATTCCGGTGCGCGTCCGTACAGTCTTGTTAGCTTATAGATTCTCTTTGCCATCGCCATGGTGATGACACCTTCTCTCATTCGCCACTGCCAGTTCTTTCCAAGGGTGGACGGAGTATTTATTCTTGCTTTCGAATCCAGGATAAGATAATCCTGCATCGGTATTATTGCCATGTTCGCAGGGGACATATGCACAAAACGAACCAGTTTTCTTACAAGCTCTTCCTTGTCCATTGCCTCACCGTCAACATAGTCCGCAACCATCTCCAGCTCTTCCGGTTTTATTGCGGAAAGCCAGCCCAGGGTTGTATCGTTATCATGGGTTCCCGTGTAGCATACGCAGTTCGGACTGTAGTTATGGGGAAGATAATCGTTTGCCGCTCCCGTATCCCTGCTGTCAAAAGCAAACTGAAGAACCTTCATGTTCGGATATCCCGTGTCTTTTACGAGTTTCCTTACGCTGTCCGTCATGTATCCAAGGTCTTCCGCGATGATCTCCACATCCTTCAGTTCTTTTTTCATATGCTCAAAAAGATCGAAGCCCGGACCCTTTACCCATTTGCCGTTTCTTGCGGTCTTGTCCTTAGCGGGGATCGTATAATACTCGTCAAATCCGCGGAAATGATCGATACGGATAACATCATAGAGTTCCTCGCTCTTTTGCATGCGCTTAAGCCACCATGCATAGCCCGTCTTTTTATGTACGTCCCATTTATAAAGCGGATTTCCCCAGAGCTGTCCGTCTGCGGAAAAGCCGTCCGGCGGGCACCCCGCAACAGCTGTGGGATGTCCGTCCTTATCAAGTTCAAAGAGGTTCGGATTCGCCCATACATCCGCCGAGTCAAGGGAAACATAGATGGGAATATCCCCTATGATCTTTATTCCGTGCTGATTTGCATATGCCTTGAGTTCATGCCATTCCGCATAAAATTCATACTGGAGATAGAGATAGAAAGCAATATCGTCCGCAAGTTCCTTTTCGTATTTTTCCATTGCTTCGGGAGTGCGGAGTCGGATATCGTCCGGCCACTCCATAAGAGAAACGTCATCGAAACTGTTCTTTATTGCCATATATTTTGCATAGTCATTAACCCAGTCCGCGTTTTCTGTTATGAATTCATGATATGCTTTGTTATCGGAAAGGTTCACGCGCGAGAATGCGGCGCGAAGAAGTTTGAAACGGTTCTTATACATGATGCCGTAGTCGATGGTTTCCGGACTTCCGCCAAAGTTCGTCCACTCACACTCTTCATCTGTAAGAAGACCTTCTTTTCTTAATTTCTCAAGATCGATAAAATATGGATTTCCCGCAAAAGTGGAAAACGACTGATACGGCGAATCGCCGTAAGATGTGGGACCGAGAGGCAGTATCTGCCAATAACGCTGTCCCGCTGCATACAGAAAATCAACGAACTTATATGCTTCTTCTCCGAAGCAACCGATACCATACTTGCCCGGCAGGCTAAAAATCGGTAGTAAAATTCCGCTTTCTCTCATGCTTCCCCCTCCGAAAATATAACAAAAATTGTTTTGGAAACGTTTCCATTATATCATGGGGGGATTTTTTACGCAAGTGGAATTTTTCTTATGCCGGTGGAATTATGTAAGCATGATACTTACATATAAGTTTCGTATTCCGACTTCGGAACCGGCTTTGAATAGAAATATCCCTGGATCATATCGCAGCCCTGGCCGGCAAGAAAATCCACCTGTTCCTTTTCTTCCACGCCTTCGGCAACGGTACGCATTTTTAATTTTTTTGCAAGATTAATAGCTTCCGATACAACGATCTCACCCCGCTCTCCCGCATCCTCTCCCCGGAAGAATTCCGCATCGAGTTTTAATACATCCAGCGGCATGTCCTTTAAAGAATTAAGTGAAGAATATCCCGCTCCGAAATCGTCCATGGAAACGGAGAATCCGTTACTCTTCAACTGGTTTATTGTCTGTATCATCGCATCCTTATCATCAAAGAATGCGCTCTCCGTAAGCTCGATCTCTATGAGTTCATGCGGGCATCCGGCTTCATCCACCATCCTTGCTATCTGATTTGCAAGATCCTTCTCAACGAAATGCGCTCTCGACACGTTAACGGAAACGGGCACGCATTTTAAGCCTTTGTCCAGCCATGCCTTCTGATCTCTTGCAACATGCGCAATCATGTAATGATCGATCTCAGTGATAAAACCGTTTTTTTCAAACAGGGGGATAAAACGTCCCGGAGGTATGATCTCGTTTTCCGAGAACTGCCATCTGATGAGCGCTTCCGCGCCTTTTAAGGTATCGTTTCTCGGATCGTATTTCGGCTGATAATATACTTTGAATTCTTCGTTCTTAAGAGCTGCCCACTGTCTTTCCTGAACGGTATTTTCCCATTTCTGCTCGTCCAAAAGACTGCTTCCGAAGATCTTTACGGGATTATCGTCGGAATCGCTTATTGCTGCCTGCGCAGCGCAGGCATTGTTATAGATATCATCCACAAAAATATCTTTTCTTCGGGTTCCGTCCGCCGGTAAAAGACACGCTCCCGCACGGAATTTGAAATTATGACCATCCTCGATATGCGTCAGTCTGTCAACAAGCCCCCGAAGGCGGCGCATAAGGCTGTCCTCATCCTCATATCTTAAAAGAAGCGCAAAGTTCGATGTCGTTGCATGCGCGCAGATTTCGTCGTTTCCCAGTTCCCTTGTTATCGCAATGTTAACCTTAGAAAGATATTCCTCTCCTTCTGCGATGGAATGACAGAGGCAATAGTTTCTGTAGTTGTTAAAGATAAGATTTACGGCGGCGAAGTTTTTCTTTTTACTTAACGCGCCGTGGATTCTCTTATCCCCGTATACGAGATAATAGTTCCAGTTTTTACCTCTTGTAACAAAGTCTTCGTAAAAGAGAGCCTTAACTCTTTTTGACTTAACAAAGGCGGTTATGATGCTTATAAGCATTATAATACCAAGAACAACGACCACGGTAGCTACCGCAGCAACAATCTCTCCCATAAGGACAATATCTCTCCTTCTGAAAGAGAAAACCGCTTTTCCGATAAGCTGTTCTCCGCCGCCGGCGTCAACAGAGATCCATAACGGAAGATTCAGGCTGTCTTCCTTTGCTTTATCAAGCATGTCCCATAATTCACGGAGATTAAGGTTTATGTTTCCATTATTCTTCGGAAACAGGAAATCATTTTCCGTATCCTTATAAACAATGTATCCTTCTGTTCCGTTTGAAAGGACAAGGTCGTTTTTTTCGGTACTGCAGGTATCTTTGCCTTTCGAGAAAATCCGATTTCCCGATGCATCTTCGATAATGAAGTCTCCGGGTGTTTTGTTAAGAACCGTCAATATATCCCCGTATGTTTTTCCTTCTTCATATATCTTTGCAACCGTGTATATCTTACTGTATTCTTCAGAAAACTTCGATTCAAGAACATACTCCACAAAGAATCCGCCTATAAAAGCAAACAAGGCGCTCACAGAGAAAAGAAGTAAAAAGCTGGCGATCACCGATCCGATGGAATCGCTGTTCTTTACCTTTCTGAAGATCTTCATTCTTTTTTTCTTTATTGTGTTTCTGTTCTGAGATTTTGACATAGTATTTTACCCCAGCAAGTAATTCGTAATTTCTTCAGTGGTATCGAGAAGCGTTATAGGATTCGTGGCCAGGAGACTCTCCCTGCTTCCGAAGCCGTATGTTACACCAATGAAGTCAAGATTGCATTCTTCAGCGCCTTTGGCATCATAAACTGTATCTCCGATAAGAACCGACTCCTCTTTTTTTATGTCCGGATGCAACGTGAAGCAGGCTTCAAGAACTTCCGTTTTTGTCTCGCGGGAAGCATCCGCGCTGGAGCCCACTATATCATAAAAAAGATCAGTTATGCCAAAATGGTCCGTTATTATCCTGCATGCCTTGTCATGCTTTGAAGATGTAACAAAACACTTAAAGCCTTTATCATTAAGAGTTTTTAAACAGTCGACAATTCCGGGATAGAGCGTACATTCAAAAATTCCGCCCTTATGGTATTCCTCGCGGTATATCTCTATCGCGCGCATAATCTCCGTTTCCGGGAGTTTGAACCTGTTTCCGAAAGTATCGGACAAAGGCGGGCCAACACATTTTTTTAATTCGCTTTCCGGGGCATCGTTTATTCCGTAAAATGTGAGCGCATGTTTTATGCATCTCATAACTCCGGGGCCGGAATCTATAAGGGTTCCGTCCATGTCGAAGAGTATTGTGTTATACATTGTTAAATCCTCATTTTCTCGTTTTTTCATACACGGGAAATTTTAACACTTTTTTTATAAAAAGGCATTGCAAACATTTGTTCGCGTGGTATAACAGGCGCAGAGCGCCTGTTATCGCATACGGTCGTCAAATGCAAATAAATTTGCATTTTCCTCGTCGTTTTGTAGTATAATATGCTGCTAAGAGACGTTGCCAAGACTGCGGTTGGCCTTTGCCACGGTTTTTATTCTTTGTCAATCTGAGAACGAAAGGGTGATATACAAAAATGCAGACCATTAACTACGAAATCTTCGGTACTCTGGGACCCGCCTGTGCGGACAGAGTAATAATAATAGAAATGGCGGATGCGGGAATGACCGGCATGCGTCTTAACCTTTCGCATATTTCTCTCCCAAAGGCGGAAGGGATGCTAAAGGAATTAACAGCCGCAAACGAAATGCTGATTGATGAGGGAGGCAAGCCCCTCGATCTTCTTATAGATCTTAACGGTCCGGAACTTCGTGTAGCGGAAATGACAAAGCCAAAGGAGCTTCTTGAGGACGAATTATACGAGATACCCTTTAAAGAGAATGTCCTTCCGCTGTTAAAAGAAGGACAGACTTTGCTTTTTGATGATGGAAAGCTTAAAGGGAAGATAGAAAAAATAATTCCCATCCTTTCCGAAAATGAAGAAAACGATTATCCTTCCGGCGGAAAGAAAAAGGTCATGATCCGGATTTCCCGGGGTGGAACCCTTTTCGGAGGAAAAAGTATTAAGATAAAAGGTGTCGAGACCGATCTTTCGCCACTTACTTTAGAAGACATCAACAATCTTTCATGCGCCGCAAAATACGGTGTCACTGCAGTCATGCAGCCGTTTTGTACAAATGCAAAAGACGTGTCATTCGTTAGAAAGAAAATGAACGAATTCGGTCTGGAAGATGCTCGGCTTTTTGCAAAGATTGAAAGCATAGAGGGTGTGGAGAATCTTTCCGAGATCGCGGACGTTTCCGATATGATCGTTATTGCCCGCGGTGACCTTGGAAATGATGTTCCTCTTTATCATCTTCCTGCGGTGCAGAAGAAGATCGAAAACAAATGCAAAGAAAAAAACATCCCCTACCTTGTGGTAACGGAGATGCTTTCTTCCATGATAGAAAATGAACGCCCGACCCGCGCGGAGGTTTCGGATATATTCCATGCTGCATACTGCGGAGCGTCAGCGGTTATGGTTACAAACGAAACCGCTGTCGGCAAGCATCCCGTTGAAGTTATGAGGATGCTTACGAAGACGTTTTTTGAAGGTTTACCCAAACAATGAGAACGACTGCAGGAAGAGGATGATAAGAAGCACCGGAGCGATGTATTTTATCATCACAACGTAAAGATTCTTTCTTCCGAAGCGGCTGCCGTTCTTTTCAACTTCGTCGATAACATATTTCGGACTTGCAAAGTAACCGACAAGGATACATGTTGCAATCGCAACGATCGGCATGAATAAGTAGTTACTGATGTAATCCATTATATCAAGGATCTGTCCGGTACTTCCGTTCGGAAGCTTAACCTCGAAGTACAGGCTGTTATAGCCGAGACAAACGATAACTCCGAAAACCAGCGCTATCACTGTTTCGATAATAGCGGCGTGCTTTCTCTTTAATTCAAATCTGTCGCAGAAGCTGGATACAACGGCTTCCATAACGGAAACTGCACTGGTAAGAGCCGCAAAGAGCACCATTGCAAAGAACATGATTCCGACAACGCGACCGGTTACGCCCATCTGCGCAAACACCTTCGGAAGATAGATAAACATGAGTCCCGGACCGGATGCTTCAAGGCCTTCGCGTCCCATGAAAACATATACCGCGGGGATGATCATGACACCGGCAAGGATTGCTATCGCCGTATCAAATATTTCTATTTCGTTAATCGATTTTCCCAGGTCAGCCTTATCATCAACGTATGAACCGTATGCTACCATGATACCCATCGCAATACTAAGGGAGAAGAAAAGCTGTCCCATTGCATCGAGCACGATGGAAACAAACTTTCCGATGGTAAGACCGGTAAAATCCGGAATGAAGAGGATCTTTAATCCGTCGATACCCGTTCTTACAACGTTTCCATCCTTGTGCGAGATCGTAAGCGAGAAAACGGATATTATAAGAACAAGAACAACAAGTACCGGCATAATAAACTGTGAGGCTCTTTCGATTCCCTTGTTTACGCCGCCGAGGACGATGATCGCGCAGAGGAAAAGGAAGATAACGGTTGTTAGTATCGGTTCGGTTGAAGATGTTATAAATCCCGTAAAATAATCGTCTCCCGCTGCAGTTTCTCCGGCGCCCGTCAAAAATACGATAAGGTATTTAAGAACCCAGCCGCCGATCGCACAATAATACGGCATGATTATCATCGGAACAAGACATGCAAGGGTTCCTATCCATCTGAACTTGGGGTGAAGGTGCTTATAAGCCGTAAGCGGGCTTTCCTTGGTGCTTCGTCCGATGGCGATCTCCGTTGTAAGGAGCGTGTAACCGAACGTCAGTGCAAGAATAAGATATACGACGATAAACAGTCCGCCGCCGTCCTTTGCGGCAAGATACGGGAAACGCCATATGTTTCCGAGACCTACCGCCGAGCCTGCTGCCGCAAGCACAAATCCCAGTGTTCCTTTAAATGAGCTTCTTTTCTTTTTCATTTTTGTGTTCCTTCTTTTTTAGTATTTGAATTCTCTGTCCTTCAAGCTGTCGGCAAGCGCAAGATAATACTCCTGCTGCTTATCCATTCCCTTTTCGTCGCAAAGGTCTGCCGCGCCGTTCAGGCAATGGATAAGTTTTTTTCTGTTGGCCTCGGATTTTACTCCGATGTCCATTATGCATAAAGTTTCAAAGAGAGCATTTATGTACCACACGGATGCTTCCGCATCATCTTCTTTGTCCTCATAATACTGTGCAAGGAGGACGCATGATTCGCTGTTCGGGTCCCCCGTGGAAACCGGCTTCATTATATATTTGAAGAATCCCGGTTCGTCGCCGGACAAAAGTTTTGCCTTGGCGATAACCGTATATGCCTCGTTTGCAAGATCAACGGGGATCGCACCCTTCGATTCCATATCCATGAGGATGTCCGCGCCGTTGGAGAGTTCATCCGCCTCTCCCCACTTAAAGAGCTCCTTGCAATACATCTGGAGGATGTTTTCCGAAAGATATCCGTCACGTTTATATGCCTTTTCGAATATGGAAAGATCCCGCCTGCTGTGAAGGTCCTTCGGACGATGCTGGATCCTTATATCGCTGTCGAATACAACGGGCTGAAGCCTTACGGTCTCATGGATCGGATCCTCCCAGACAAAATGTCTCTCCCTTTTATAAAGTTTGGGGCGAAGTTCCTCCTTTGAATTAAGGACCGTCCGGATGCCATCCTCAACATAAAGCATCTGTACCATCTCTATCTCCGGCACGATGTTTTCCTTCAGGATCTTAAACTTTTCCCGGTCTTCCGGAAGAAGCTCTTCGTCCGCATCCGCGCTGTATATATATTCCATCGACGCTTTCGAAAAGGCGAAATTTCTCGCCGCAGAAAAATCGTCGTTCCACTCAAAATCAAATATCCTTGAGGTATATTTTGCCGCGATTTCCTTTGTGCGGTCAGTGCTTCCGGTGTCCACGATAACGATCTCGTCGCAAAGATCCACCACGGAATTTAGACACCTCTCAAGGTTTTCTTCTTCGTTTTTTACGATCATGCAAAGTGATATTGTTGCCATTATTGTTCCTCTATTGTTGTCATGCAAAGAAGCGCCGGCCGTGCCGTCACATGCTGTATAGCTTCTTTAAGCGTGGCGTATGGCGTTGTTGCCACATACTTTCCTTTTGAATCCCGCCGGTACGCGTTATGGATAACATACCCTTTGTCCGTCTTTTCAATGCACACCGTGTGCAGCGCTTTAAAGAGATTGTATTTGTCGTTGAAAACCGTGGCGACGGCAAGATCGGGGGTTACATTGGCATTAAGCCGGAAGCCCACCTTCTTCCCCGGGCAGTGTTTTTTCATATAGAAAAAGATTGCAATCGGCGAGACACCAAGGGCTCCCCGAAGCGCGGATCCCAGTTCCTCGAAAGCATACAAAACC
>JAFOND010000229.1 GCA_017418645.1 Lachnospiraceae bacterium
AATGTGGCGGGATTTGAGGTTTATATTTTAGAAGCTGTATTTTCCGTTTTTGCGCTCATAATAGCCGGTGCGATCGTTCTTCACGGAGGAAAGACGACACAATGCGTTCAGTCGGTTTTTGCCATCCTTCTTATAGGCGGGATCGTCTTAAGCGCTTCCATTATTTTTATCATTACTCTTCGAAACGGAGGGATCAGTTTAAAACCTGCATTTTCAAAGAACGGTAGCCCCGCTATGCAGGTATTTCGGATCATAGCTCTTGCCCCCTGGGCATATGCGGGTTTTGAATCCATATCTCAATCCGCCGAAGAGTTCAAGTTCTCCCCTAAAAAATCCCTGTCGATAATGATATTTTCGCTTATAGCCGGAATACTTGCATATTCCCTGCTTTCGATAATCGCCATATCATTTGTGCCGGAACGATACGGAGACTGGGCAGGATATATTGGTAATCTTGAAAACATTGACGGAATAGAAGGCCTTCCCACATTTTATGCCATGCAGACGGCTCTTCCCAGAATAGGATTTATAATCCTCGGAATTACACTTCTTTCCGGGATTATGACAGGTCTGATCGGAAATATGGTTGCTGCCAGCCGCCTTTTATATTCCATGTCAAGGGATGATCTTCTCCCAAAACATGTTTCGGGACTTAACAAAAACAGCATTCCGACAAAGATCATAGTTGCCATTACAATAGTTTCACTTGTGATTCCTTTTTTCGGAAGGACTGCCATAAGCTGGATCGTTGACGTTAACACAATAGGTGCAACCATAGCATATCTTTTAACATCTTTTGTCGCTTTTAAAGTTGCCAGGGATGAGAAAAATCTGCTTGTTACCATTACCGGATTTTTAGGGATTATTATTTCTTTTGTGTTTACCATGTATTTTCTTGTCCCGAACTTCTGGTCAGCAAGCACAATGTCCGAACAGTCATATTTGATATTCATTTTGTGGGGAATCCTGGGCTTTGTGTTTTTCTACTATGTTTTTAAGAGGGATACGAAGAACCGCTTCGGAAAGAATACCGTTGTATGGCTTGTTCTTCTGTTTTTGGTGCTTTTTGTTTCCCTTCTCTGGTTCAGGGAATCTTCCAAAACAAAATCGGAAGAGATACTTATCAATCTGAACAAGTTTAACGAAACAGAACTGGCCGAACATGGTGTTACCCTCGATAAATGGGAAATGAACGACTCGGAGGATTATCTCTGGTATCAGCTTAACGAACTTGACGCCGTTTTGATAAGAAACAGTATTCTTCAGATGGCGGTCGTAATATTCTTATTATTCATTCTTTTCCGTTTACTTTCCCTGCTCCATGAAAGGGAAAGAAAAACGGAAAGAGAGAAGATAAAGGCAACGGAGAGCAGTAAAGCCAAAACCATGTTTCTTTCGAATATGAGTCATGATATAAGAACCCCGATGAATGCCATTGTGGGGTATACGGAACTTGCCAAAGAGCTGCCCGATACTCCGGAGGATGTACAGGATTATCTTTCAAAGATAGATCACTCAAGCAGACATCTTTTAAACCTGATAAACGATATCCTTGATATGAGCAGGATAGAATCCGGAAAAATTGAGATTTATCCGGAAAACATGAACCTGCTGGAAGAAATATCCGGTATAAAGGATACTTTTGACGGACAGATGAAAGAAAAGAATCTTGTTTTTAAGGTGGATATGGATGCCGTTAAAGATTCT
>JAFOND010000230.1 GCA_017418645.1 Lachnospiraceae bacterium
AAAAGCCTCCATCTCTTCTTCCGGGATGTCCCTGTTAACAAGTACTCTCGCGGTAACCTGATATATGTTCAGTTTATTTGCCAGTTCTTTAAAGTCAGCGCGTTTAGCGCAGACTACCCATTTTTCCTCGTAAGCCATTTACGTCTCTCGTTCTATGCATTTCCCTTGATAAGAGCCTCAGTAAAGAAGGCATCTATCAGTTCATAATACTCCGTGCAAGGCTGATTCGCCTTTACCTTATCAACCTTTGAAAAGAATTCATGTCTGACGTCTCTCGGAACTTCTCCCTTTTTATATTTCTTCGAAATCTCTTCAAATTCCGCCCGGATCTTCTGCGTCTCTGCTGCAGCCTCCGCAGTGAGGAAGAAATCGTTATGATTGTCTCTCGGATTTTCCGTTATGATATGATACTTAACGTTCGGATTCGTTATCTCATCTTTATGACAGACGATGGAAGACACATTTAAGGCAATGAAAGCATCCCTGTCCGCATGGGTTAAAAGAACCGGAATATTGCTCTTATTTATTCCTTCATGAGCAATAAGCCTTTTGTTCTTTCCGAACATCACTCCGTTCACGAGATTTATAAAGGGTCCCATAAGTCCCGCAACCGGTCCGAGCATCATCTTTCCCGTCTCCACCGAAATCGTCACGGGATCGTCGAATCCACTCATGGCACATGCAGCAAAAACTCCGTCATCAAGATTTAAAACAGCGGTGCTTGCATATGCTCCCCAGCTGTGTCCCATGGTCAGTATCTTAAGATCCGTGCCGTCCTTTTTCTTTATGATGGAATTATCGCTACGGACATAATCCAATGCGCTCTTAAGATCCACAGGGCTTTCGGGAAGACCTCTGGCGTCTTCTCCCGTACTGCCGTTATATCCGCGATAATCATACGCAAACACACGATAGCCTTTATCGATAAAATATGTCAGGAATGAAAGATACTGCTCGTGTCCGGACCATATACCGTGTGAAAAAACAATGAGCGCCTTCTCGTTTTCTTCCCCGAAAACATAACCCTTAAGAGTTTCTCCGTCCGAAGGAAAAAACACCTCACGCCTGGGATACCTGTCCCTGAAATGATCGTAAAGATATTCGGTAACGTCCGGATCCACGGAAAAGCGTCCGTACGAATTTTTAAAAACCGCAAGTGTGATAACAAGAAGTATGAAGATCACAAGAAGGACTATCAAAAGAATTATAAGAGCTATTATTTTACCCAAAACATTTTACCTCCGGAAAAATCCCGATAATAACATTAACGGCGCGGCAGGTTAAGCCCTTCCGCGCCGTAAGAATGAACAGTCTTTTTATTATGCAAGCGCTGCCGTGATGATCGCCATGGAATAAACTTCGATAGCGTTGCAACCTCTTGAAAGATCGTTAATGGATCCGTTAAGTCCGAGAAGGATCGGGCCGTACGCATCAAAGTTACCCATTCTCTGAGCAATCTTATATCCGATATTTCCTGCGTTGATATCCGGGAAGATGAATGTATTTGCATGTCCCGCAACTTCCGAGTTCGGGCACTTTGTCTTTGCAACACGCGGTGATACCGCAGCATCGAACTGTAATTCTCCTTCGATCGGAAGATCCGGATATTTTGCCTTTGCCTTTGCGCAGGCATTTCTCATCTTATCAACATCCTCTCCCTTTCCTGAGCCGAGTGTTGAGTATGAAAGGAATGCAACCTTCGGGTCGATACCGAATACCTTAGCGCATTCTGCCGTCTCTCCTGCGATTTCCACAAGTTCGTCTTCCGTCGGCTTGATATTGATCGCGCAGTCCGCCATTGCGATAACCTCGTTATCACCGGTAGCTGACGGACGAACAAGTATGAAGCATGAAGATACAACGGAGTTTCCGGGCTTTGTCTTTAAAAGCTGAAGCGCGGGACGGACCGTATCCGCCGTTGAATATGTTGCTCCTCCGAGAAGCGCATCCGCAAGTCCCATCTTAACGAGCATTGTTCCGAAATAATTGGTCTTTGAAAGGATGCCTCTTGCTTCTTCCGGAGTAACACCCTTGCTCTTTCTGAGTTCACAGAAAAGATCCACCATCTCATCGATCTTTTCAAAGTTAAGCGGATCGATTATCTCCGCTCCGTTAATGTTAAAGCCCGCATCCTCGGATGCCTTTATGATCTTTTCGGGATCTCCGAGAAGGATCGGCTTTAAGAAGTTACTTGCAAGAAGTCTTGATGATGCCTCAAGAATTCTGGGATCCTCTCCCTCCGTAAAGACTATCGTCTTCGGGTTCTTCTTTAACTTTTCGATCATTGATCCAAATCCAAACATTTTCTTTTCCCTCCTGGTGGTGATTAATAGGTTTGTATTATACAACAAAAAAGGTTTTGTTTACAGCCTTTTCTGTTATTCAATGCTTACTTTTTGTAGTACTTGAATTTTCCGTCTTTATAATCCTTTGCAAGCGCAACATATTCGTCCGCATTTTTTCTGTTATGCTCAATGTCCTTTTCCTGAGCCCGGCGCATAACCTTTGCGGGTGTGCCGAAGGCTACGGAATAATCCGGTATCTGCGTACCTTCCGTAACAAGCGCTCCTGCCCCGATAATGCATCCTCTGCCTATCTTCGCGCCGTTTAAGAGTATTGCTCCCATTCCTATGAGCGTATCGTCTCCTATGGTGCATCCGTGAACAATGGCTCCGTGTCCTATGGTAACATGATTTCCTATCGTCATGGGATAGCCGTAACCACAGTGCAATACCGCATTGTCCTGCACGGATGTTTCGTTTCCGATGGCTATCTGTTCCTCATCTCCGCGGATAACCGCATTGGGCCAGATTCCGCAGTTTCTTCCGATTGCAACATTTCCCGAGAGAACAGCGCCTTCGGCAACATAAGTCGAAGCATCTATCATTGGTCTTCCGTTCATTTAACCATCCTCCGTCAAGTTGAAAAATCCGAAAAATATTATAATCCACTTGCCGTTTCTTCTGCAAGTATATATTATATACAAAAAGCCTTGAGGTGGAAAAATGCAAAACTTACCGAAAGACCCGGTCATGCTGTTATCCGTTGTAAACACCATGCTCCGGGATAAATATGATTCGCTTGATGCAATGAAGGAAGATCTTTCGCCTGAAGTGGCGGAAGACGTTATAAAAAAATTAAAGGGTATTAATTACGAATATAGCAAAGAAGAAAACCGGTTCCTATAAGTATCAGGGGGACTTACCGTCCCCCTGATACGTCTATGATCCTCTGGTTACTGCTGCCGCGGAACTTTAGCGTAATATCTTTCTTCGCTTCAATGAATTCTCCGTCAACAAGCACGTCGATATATGAGAGGAAATCTTCAGTCACCTCCGTATGTGCTTTACCGTTCTCATCGAGAAGATCGGTTTCATATGTATATCCCGTGTAACACCAGATATTCTTTTCCGGATATCTTTCCTTAAAGGTTCTTACAAGCGGAAGAAGCGCCCTCTGGTTTTCGGGTTCCATCGGCTCTCCGCCGAGAAGAGTAAGTCCCTCGATATAATACGGTTCACAGGATTTTACGATGTCATATATCGTATCAACGGTGAATTCCGTTCCATGATTAAAGTCCCATGTTTCCGGGTTAAAGCACCCCTTGCAATGATGTGTGCATCCCGAAACAAAGAGGGAGGTGCGAACTCCCTCTCCGTTTGCGATATCATAATACTTAATATTAGAATACTTCATTAACAATCCTTTATAATAAAGATTTCTCGCTTTGCATTTTCCTCGTCGTTTTGTGGTGTAATTACAAATGCAGTACACGATCCTGTATTTCCTGTGTTCTTCCCTGATTCCAGAACTGTGTTCCGATGTATCCGCAGGTACGTCTGGCAACGGACATCTTGTCCTGGTTTCTGTTACCGCAGTTCGGGCACTCCCAAACCAGTTTTCCGGAATCGTCCTTCACGATCTTTATCTCTCCGTCAAAACCGCAGACTTCGCAATAATCACTCTTTGTGTTAAGTTCCGCATACATGATGTTATCGTAAATAAACTGCATTACGGATTCAACGGCCTTGATGTTGTCCTGAAGGTTCGGAACCTCAACATAGGATATTGCCCCGCCCGGTGAAAGTTTCTGGAAATCCGCTTCGAATTTAAGTTTCGAAAATGCGTCGATTTCTTCCGTAACATGAACGTGATAACTGTTTGTTATGTAATTCTTATCAGTTACGCCCGGGATGATTCCGAAACGTTTCTGAAGGCATTTTGCAAACTTATATGTGGTGGATTCCATGGGTGTTCCGTATACCGAATATGATATGCGTTCAGCCTCTTTCCACTCTTTGCACTTATCGTTAAGACGCTGCATAACGGAAAGCGCAAACTCTCTTCCTTCGTCCGTTGTATGTGACTTTCCGAGCATGCGAACGCACATCTCATAGAGTCCCGCATAACCGAGGGATATTGTTGAATATCCGTTATAAAGAAGGGGATCGATAACCTCTCCCTTCTGAAGTCTTGCAAGTGCACCGTGCTGCCAGAGGATCGGAGCAACATCGGAAACCGTACCGAGAAGTCTCTCGTGACGGCAGCGAAGAGCCGTGTGACAAAGTTCAAGGCGCTCGTCAAGGATCTCCCAGAATTTGTCCATATCTCCGTCGGAAGAACATGCAACATCAACAAGGTTTATGGTAACAACCCCCTGGTTAAAGCGGCCGTAGAACTTGTTGGATCCGTCCGGATTTCTCTGTGAATCCTCAACCGTAAGGAAGGATCTGCATCCCATGCAGGTATAAACGTTTCCACCCTTAAGCTCGCGCTGTATCTTTGCGGAGATATAGTCCGGAACCATTCTCTTTGCCGTGCACTTTGCGGCAAGTTCGGTAAGATCCCAATACTTTGTTCCGGGACGGATGTTGTCTTCGTCGAGAACATAAATAAGTTTCGGGAATGCGGGTGTAACATAAACGCCTTTTTCATTCTTAACGCCCTGCATTCTCTGAAGAAGAACTTCTTTTATTATAAGCGCAAGGTCATCTCTTGTCTGTCCTTCCGGAACTTCGTCAAGATACATGAAAACCGTAACAAAGGGAGCCTGTCCGTTACAGGTCATAAGAGTGATAAGCTGATACTGGATCGTCTGGATACCGCTCTTAACTTCGCTTAAAAGTCTGCTTTCCGTAAGCTTTTCAATTATCTCATCATCAAGGGGCTCGCCGCATTCTTTTCTTTCTTCGATAACCTGTTCGCGGATCTTTTTTCTGCTGACATCAACGAAGGGCGCAATATGCGCAAGAGAAAAACTCTGGCCTCCGTACTGATTGGATGCAACCTGGGCAACGATCTGTGTTGTTACGTTGCAGGCCGTAAAGAAACTGTGAGGACGCTCGATCATTGTTTCGGAAATGACCGTGCCGTTCTGCAGCATGTCTTCAAGATTTATAAGATCGCAGTTATGTTCTCTCTGCGCAAAATAATCGGAATCATGGAAATGGATTATGCCTTCTTCGTGCGCCTTAACAACGGCCTCCGGAAGAAGGACGCGCATGGAAAGGTCCTTACTTACCTCTCCCGCCATATAGTCTCTCTGAGTGGAGTTGATAACCGGATTCTTGTTGGAGTTCTCCTGTTTAACTTCCTCGTTAAGCTGATCGATAAGGGCCAGGATACCGTTATCGGTGGTATTTGTCTTTCTTGAGATCTCTCTCTTATATCTGTAACGCACATACTTCTGCGCAACTTCGTAACAGCGCATCTCCATGATGCCTGTTTCCACCATGTCCTGGATATCCTCAACGTTAACGGCGTGGGGAGCTTCCGAAACACGTCTTGCAATGGTTTCCGCAACAGCCTGCACCTGATGCTTGTTCATCTGGTGGATGCCGTCAACCTCTTTGTTCGCGGACTCTATCGCGTTTATGATCTTGTCGATCTTAAAGTTTACTTCCCGTCCGTTTCTTTTGATGATCTTTGTCTTAACGACCGTCTTTTCGCCCATTTCTCCTTATTTCCTCCGATCGGCATTTTTCTATATATTGATAAGCGCTAAAATTACAACCACAAGATATTGTGCTTTTCTATATTATACCATCAGGAAGAAAATGTACAGTATTATTTTAAAAAAATAGGCGTGATATCGGAAAGGCTTTACTTCCAGCCGCATATAAGCAATTTCAACTCTTGCATCTTTCCACGGAATATTGTATCATACCGAAGGCGATGTCAAGCGACGTTTTCGTACGGCAATCGTCGGAAAGGAAGGTAGTAATGAAAAAAAACACAACTTATCTTGTAGAACTTGCAGTTCTTGTGGCGATCATAATCGTCATGGCATTTACTCCGATAGGATACATCAGGACTCTCGGACTTGAGATCACTCTCATCGTTGTTCCTGTTGTTGTCGGCGCAGTAACTCTCGGACCGATGGCGGGACTTATACTCGGAGCAGCATTTGGTATAACAAGCTTTATCCAGTGCTTCGGCCTTTCAGCTTTCGGTGCAACGCTTCTTTCAATAAACCCGTTCTTTACATTCCTTGTATGCGTTCCCACAAGAATGCTCATGGGATATCTTACCGGGCTTATTTTCAAGGGGCTCAGACAGACAAAGCTTAACAAGCAAGTTTCAATTTCCATATCCTGTCTTGCCGGCCCGCTTCTTAACACGGTATTGTTTATGAGCGTTCTTTGCCTTTGCTTCTACAACACTGAATATATTCAGGGTTTTGTAGGTCAGCTCGGAGCAAGCAATGTTCTTCTGTTCATTGTCGGATTCGTAGGAATTAACGGACTTGTTGAAGCAATCGCATGTTTCGTTGCCGGAACGGCAATTTCCATCGCGCTTGCGGCTGCATTAAAAGACCAGCTGGCGCAGTAGAGAAAACTTATTTATCAAGTATTCTGAATACCTCCCCGTCCTCTGTGAAGAGTTCATCTTCGGACATACGGGAGGTATTTTCTTTTGCCTCGTCTTCCATCTGTTCCGCCAAACCTGTCAGAGCCGCGAAGGGCGCAAACTGCGCCGCCCTGTTTTCCCGGGGCATGCGCGGATGTTTTTTGCTGTCCGGATGCGGAAGGTTTATAATGTCGTCGTATTTTCCCATTATGCTTTATGTCCTCCCACCTGCGCGTTTCTCTCGCGCTGAGTCGCTCCGGGAAGATAGCTTTCGCCGCGAAGCACGGCATTCTTTCCGTAGCGCTCTTTTATTGAAAGAAGTGCGCCCTGAAGCGCGGCTTCTTTCTCTTTTTTCTTATCATCCGCGGATTTTGTATCCACGTCCAGCCTTAACGTATTGTCTTCGGCCATATAGCCTTCGGAGAATAATGAAAGCTGTTCATAGCCGCTTTCCTTTGAATTCGGAATCCTGTCTTTCGGCACGACGTTTGTTGCGGTAACATACATCCTTCTTATAAGGACTGTCGGATCCGTTATCCTTTTAAACAGTTCCGAAACCGCATCGATAAAATCGTGCGAAAGATTTGTATATTCTTTAAGGTTTATGGAACCGTGAACGCCCTTTGGGACGGTCTTTCCATAGCGGTTCACATCAAACTCTCCCTTATAGTTCTTTGCACGGTCGGATCCGGGCTCCAGCGCATCGTATCCCACGTCAAGTACGATCTGTCCGGAATATAAGCCCTTGGAGAAGAGATCGAAAGAAAGAACTTCCGCCATCTCACGGATAACGATATATGCCTCATCATTTTCATATCCTCGTGATAAGACCTGTCCGGAAGACATGGAATTCTGTTCGGGAACGTATGCCTTTATATCTGAAATCAGGGTCGGCTCATATCCCCAGGCGTGGTCGATAATAAGCTCTGCATTTATCCCGAACATTTTATACAAAAGATCTTCGTTATAAAAATCGTCCGGACCGCCGATAGAGCAGCGGGCAATATCACCCATGGTATATATTTCCGCCTTTTGAAGTCTCTTTGCGATACCGCGGCCGATGCGCCAGAAATCCGTTATGGGAGTATGGTCCCAAAGAAGCTTCCGATATGACATTTCATCCAGCTCCGCAATACGGACTCCGTCTTTGTCCGCCGGCATTTTTTTTGCAACGATATCCATGGCGATCTTTGCAAGATAAAGATTCGTGCCGATGCCTGCAGTGGCGGTGATGCCTGTCTCGGATAACACTTCCCGGATCATCTTCATTGCAAGTTCGTGTGGCGTCATATTATAGGTCTTCAGATAATGGGTAACGTCCATAAAGACTTCGTCCACGGAATAGATATGAATGTCTTCGGGAGCAATATATCTTAAATATATTCCGAAGATCTTCTGACTTATATCCATATATTTTTTCATCCGGGGCGGGGCGGTTATGAAAGTTGCCTCGAGCGAAGGATCCGCATTAATCTCCGAAGCGTGAAAAGAAGCCCCTGAAAATTTCTTTCCGGGGGCTCTTAACAGCCGTTTTGCATTTTCCTTTTTTACGCCTTCTATCGCTTCAAAAAGCCTTGCCCTTCCCGATATTCCGTATGCTTTAAGAGAAGGTGACACGGCAAGACATATGGTCTTTTCCGTCCTGCTTTCATCGGCAACAAGGAGATTTGTATCCAAAGGATCCAGTCCTCTTTCCACACACTCAACGGAGGCATAAAAGGATTTTAGATCGATCGCGATTATTATCACTTTTCTTTGATTGCCTTTTCTATTGAATCGATAACAATTTTTAACGCTTTGATACGCGCGTATTTTTTATCAACGGATTCAAGTATATACCACGGCGCAAACTTGGTGTTTGTCTTCTGGAGCATTTCGTTTATGGCATCCTCGTAAAGATCCCACTTCTCTCTGTTTCTCCAGTCCTCGTCCGTGATCTTCCACTGCTTTTCGGGAGTGTTCTGTCTGTCCGTAAAACGCTTAAGCTGCGTATCGGAATCTATCTGGACCCAGAATTTTATAACGACAGCGCCTTCTTCCGTAAGCTCGTGCTCAAATTCGTTCATCTCGTTATAAGCTCTCTGCCAGTCGTTCTCGGAGCAGAAACCTTCCAGACGTTCAACCATAACGCGTCCGTACCAGGTACGGTCGAATATTGCGATATGTCCGGTTCTGGGAAGTCTGTTCCAGAATCTCCAAAGGAAAAGCCTTGCTTTTTCATGAGGCTCCGGAGAAGCGATGGGGTGTACGATATATCCTCTCGGATCGAGAGCGTCCGTTATACGCTTGATGTTTCCGCCTTTACCTGCAGCATCCCAGCCTTCGTATGCAATGATTACCGGGATCTTCTTTCTGTAGAGAACGTTGTGAAGGTCGCGGAGTTTCTTTTGAAGCTTCTTTAATTCCTTCTTGTATTCTTCATCGGAAAGTTCCTTATCAAGAGGTATATCCTTAAGAAGAGGAGTCTTTCTCAGCGGGAAGATATTCTGTCTTATCGGAGCAGCTTTGCTCTGATTTGAAAGAGCTGTGTCGATTCCCTGATTAAGATAGGAAAGAACCTGATATGTTGCGTTGTCTTTATCCTTGGCATCAATGATATACCAGGGCGCATGATCACGGTTCGTATCTTTTAAGTAGCGGTCATAAACTTCAAAGCATTCCTCGTAATGCTTGTTCTGCCAAAGGTCTCCTTTGTCCACGCGCCACTTTGTGTTCTTGCAGTCCTTAAGATCTTTTAAGCGCTTCTTCTGTTCCTTTTCATCGATATGGAAAAAGAATTTCATGACAAGATAACCGTTGTCGGAAAGCTGTCTCTCAATGGTATTGATGGAGTCGATGCGCTTTTCATAGCCCTTATCGTCAAGGGTTTTATTAAACACTCCCGATGTGACTTCTTCCATCCAGCAGGTGTCAAAGAATTTGAACTTACCCGCTTCCGGTATCTCAACAACATATCTGTACAGGAAGGGATAGCGTTTGTTCTCCGCTGTGGGCGGAGCGGACATTGTTGCAACGGAATAGAATCTCGGATCCAGTTCCTTTATGACTTTTCCGATGACGGAGCCCTTCCCAGCGGCTCCCCAGCCTTCGAAGATAACCATTATCGGAAGTTTCTTTTCCTTTATCTTCATCTGGCTTTTTGCAAGACGTTCCTGTTCGGCTTTAACCTTTTTCTTCAGTTCTTCCTTATCAGGTGTCTTCTCGACTTTAAATTCCTTCAGCATCTTCATTCCCCCTTTCATGCCGAGGTAAAAAACTTTGTTAGGATTATAACACACTTTTTTTTATTTTAATATCTTTCTTTATGTGATAAAATTTAGGAAGCGCGCATATTTTTTTATTGCGAAATACTACATACATTTAAAGGAGTAACCCCAATGAGTTTTGAAGATTTAAAACGTATCGAAAAACCGGATTTTCATGAGGATATGAATCCCATGTCGGACATAAAGCATGTGATCGGAATAATAAGCGGAAAAGGCGGCGTCGGAAAAAGCACCGTTACCGCTGCCATCGCAACAATGCTTCATAAAGAAGGAATGAGCGTAGGCATCCTGGATGCGGACATAACCGGTCCCTCCATCCCGAAGATCTACGGCGTACACGGTCCCGCCGTTTCCGATGAAAACGGAGCATATCCCGTTGTTGCGGAAGATGGCACAAAGATAATGTCCATAAACCTTATCCTGGATAACGAAGAGACTCCCGTAATCTGGCGTGGTCCCGTTATCGCAGGGGCGGTAAAACAGTTTTGGACAGATATAATATGGGGAGAGCTTGATTATCTTCTCGTCGACATGCCTCCGGGAACAGGCGATGTTCCCCTTACGGTTTTCCAGTCACTTCCCGTTGACGGGGTTATAATCGTAACATCGCCCCAGGATCTTGTCCGTATGGTTGTAACAAAGGCATATAACATGGCAAAGCAGATGGACATTCCGGTACTGGGACTTATTGAGAATTTCGGATATCTTTCCTGCCCCGATTGCGGCAAAAAGATATTCCCCTTCGGCGAAGGAAACGTGGATAAGATCGCTGCGGAGCTGGGAATTAAGTATCTCGGCACTCTCCCGCTGGATCCCGAGGTTTCAAAACTTTCGGATGCCGGAGAAGTTTATAAGCGTGAAACTCCGGAGATCGAAAATGCCATGATCCCCATTCTTTCACTCTGATAAAGGAGAATAAAATGGCAACAATGCAGGATATCGCCAATCTGGTAGGTGTTTCGAGAGGCACGGTGGATCGTGTCTTAAACGAGCGCGAAGGCGTAAATGAAGAGACCAGAAAGAAGGTTAAGGAAGCTGCGGAGTATCTTAACTATCAGCTGAACAAACCCAGTCTTGTCGCTAAGATCCGTAAGATGGAAATTAAGATCGGCGTTGTCCTCTTTGATTTTTCAAACCCGTTCTTTAACGAAGTCTTAAACGGCATATATACCAAAGCCGAAGACATGCAGATCTACGGCTGTACTCTCATCGTAAAACAGATTCATTTTTCTGTGGACGAGCAGCTTAAGGCAATAGATGAACTGACGGAAGAAGGCATAAAAGGACTTATCCTTGTTCCCATTGCCGATAACAGAATAAAGATCAGGATTGCATGGCTCCATGATCACGGCATCGAAACCGTAACCTTAAACTCCGATATCTCCGATTCCCCCCGTCTTGCATATGTGGGTTCCGATACATATAAAGCCGGACAGACCGCAGGCGGGCTTATGGGACTCATCGCCCAGGGCGAAACGGAAGTCGGGATCATCACCGGTTCTCAATACATAACCGGACATGAAGAAAGGGTTCACGGATTCCTTGACATAATACGCGCAAACTATCCCAACATCACTATGGCCGCCCTTGATGAGTGCGATAACGACGATTATAAAAGTTATAATATAGTTCAGCGCATGCTTTCGGAACACCCCACGATAAACGCCTTTTATTTTACCGCAGGCGGAGTATTCGGCGGCTGCAAAGCCCTTGTACAGACAATGGGGTCTTCGAAATTCAAGGTCATAACATTTGATGCGCCCTCAACAACCCTTGACTATATGAACCGCGGCATCATATCCGCAACCATATGTCAGGAGCCGAGGAAGCAGGGCTTCTATGCTCTGGGAATAATGATGGATCATCTGATATTCAATAACGAACCGGAGAAAAGAATAAAATATACCGATATAGTAATAAAGATAAAGGAGAGCATCTGAAGGGATGCTCTCTCTTAGTTTACGGAAAGATAGAAAAGGGTTGCCGCAAGTTCTTCCGGCAGAAGTTTTAATACGGAAAGCATTTTTCCGTAATCCATTTTGTTGTTCTTATATGCATAATACATACATCCCACAAGATACAACCGGCCCCGTTCCTTCTTAAGCTGTTTTATTCCCTTTTTAAGATTAACATCTGCCGATGTGAAAAGCTTCATATCCGGATATGAACTTTCCGAAACAAGTCTGTATCCCGCTTCTTTTACCAGGTCTTTCATATCCCAGACTCTGTCATGGGGAAGTTTGCAAAGTTCCGCGGTGATCTCCGCGCCCCGGATGAAATAGTCTTCTTTTCGAACCTCTTTTCCTTTTGAGAATTGTTCCAAAAGATGGAACATATGATAAAGATTCTTTTCCCTTCGGATCCGACCCTTCATATTGTTGTTTATTGCGCTCTCTCCCATGGCGCAAAGCGCATTAAACTTCTCTATTGAGGCGGAAAACTCCTTAAGGGTATCCTTTTCGAAACAATAGATATAACCTTCATACTTTCCGAATACCCGCATGGCATCCCGGTAGCCCATATTTATGTTTTTTTCTATTCTTTCCGGATCGAATTCCAGGATACCTCCCAGGTCTTCGCTGGGAGTTATATATGTAACATAAGGTCTTCCCAGATAGTTCGGATGCTGTGGTTCCGTATGAAGATCTACAACAATAAGCTCCGTGCCTCCCATGGAAACCGCAAGATCGATGGGCAGGTTGTCGTAATACATTCCGTCAATATAATAATCATCGCCTATCATATGCATGGGAAATACGGGATATACGGAAGATGATGCGATTATATACTCGCAGATCTGCCCTTCCTCTATGTCATTTTTAGTTAAAAGAAAGGGCTTACGGTCCCGCAGACGCACCGTTACAAGCCCGTAATCCACATCGGAACGGCGCATTTCATCTTCGTCTATATGGCTTTCCACAAAGCTCTGAAAAGGCGAATTGTCAACCGCTCCTGAAAGCAGCGTCCCGCTCATGACGTCTCCGGGAAGAGGGGGTTTTTCTATTATCTCGCGAAGTACTTCCTTCTTTTCCAAAGGCTCGTTCATCATGTCCGTCATGGTCATGCTCTTCCACATGTTTTCACAACGATCATAATCCTTCATGCACATAAGCGCTCCGTTTATTGAGCCTATGGATGTTCCCGTAACAATATCATATTCTATGGAAAGCTCGTTAAGCGCTTTCCATACACCGAGTTCGAATGCTCCTTTTGTCCCGCCTCCGCTTAATACAACCGCTCTTTTCATTGTTTTTTCGCCTTCCATAATCTGTCAGTAAAAAAAGCCGAAAGGATCAGCCGGACGCCGATAAGGACCGTCAAAAGACATACCATTATCCGAATAAGAATATCCGCAAAAAATGGATTAAACGCAAAGATCGCACCGGCGGAAACCATGATTATTCCCGTAACAAAAGACGAAATCGAACCCGGAGCCATAACCCCGAGTTCGATGGATGTCATTGCTTTTCTGTAGATCACTGCCGCAATTATCTCTAAGATTCCCACCGCAATAAACCATGCCGCAAGGACAAAAAGAACTATCGTTCCGGCAAAGACGGAAAACTGTCCGCCCACAAGGATAAGGACGCCGCAGGCCATCCCGACAATTGAACCCGCAAGCAAAAGATTTCCTCCCGTTCCGGTCTTTCTTCTTCCCGTCCAGTTCACCAGCATGCCGACGCCGTATCCGAATACGCCCAGTCCCGACATTGCGATCATAAGCTCTTCAAAGAACGCGGAAAGAATTCCGAGAAAGCATAAAAGCAGTCCTATTATCCAAAGCAGTGTTCTCTTTTTTAAGTCTTTTTCCGTCTTCATCAATCAGTAAATTCCAATGTATGTTTTACATGTAAAAGCTCTTCCGATTTTTCGGAAAGCGGTTCCTTAAGGTAGTCTTCGTAGAGTTTTTGCACATCCTTGTTCTCATGCGAAAAACGAAGAGGCATTTCCTTATCAAGTTCATGAAGATAAAGTCCGCGCGTAAAGGCACGTTCTTCGTCTTCCGTGTTTATGGGCTGTCCGCCGCCGCCGGAACATCCGCCGGGACATGCCATAACTTCAACGAAATCATACTTAACTTCTTCACGGAGGATCGCATCACAGACCGCGCGGGCATGACCCAGTGAATTAACAACGGCTATCTTCAGTTTTGTCCCTTTAAGTTCAAATTCCTTTTCCGTCCAGGGATACTTTCCGTGTCCCTCAAAGCCGTTAACTTCTTTAAAAAGATCTGCCGGCGGGTTCTCTCCCATCACCTTGAAATATGCGGTACGAAGCGCGGCTTCCATAACTCCGCCGGTTGTTCCGAAGATAACTCCGGCGCCGGAATACTCCGCCATAAGTTTATCAAAAGGCGCATCTTTTACCCTGTCCGCAGGGATATGTTCCTTCTTCAGGATACGCGTAACTTCCCGGGTCGTAAGAACAACATCCACATCATTTTTGCCCGTCGCACCCTTCATGGAATTCATGTCGCACTCCGCCTTCTTCGCAACGCAGGGCATGATGGAAACCGTAAATATCTTTTCCGGATCAACACCGATCTTTTCCGCAAAGTAAGTCTTCATCACTGCACCGAACATCTGCTGCGGGCTCTTTGCGGATGAAAGCTGAGGCACAAGCGTCGGGAACTGCTTTTTGATAAAGCGGATCCATCCCGGACAGCAGCTTGTGAACATGGGATATTTCTCAAGATCTCCCTTTTGAAGCCGAACAAGGAATTCGTTTGCTTCTTCCATTATGGTAAGATCCGCGGTAAATGAGGTATCAAAAACATAATCCGCACCCATCTGTTTTAAGCATCCCGCAAGGCGGTTTACCGTTGCCGTCTTTTCATCCAGACCGAAGGGTTTGCCCCATGCGGTACGTATCGCGGGAGCGATCTGGAAAACCGTAATGATATCGGGATCGCTTATGGCATCTATTACCCTGTCGGTATCGTCTCTTGCGCGGAGCGCGCCAACCGGACAATGGGTTATGCACTGACCGCAGAGTGTACAGTCCGTGTGATGGATGCTGCGTCCGTCGAAGGTTCCGACCCGGGTGTGCTTTCCCGTTCCTATGGTATCCCAGATATGCATTGTCTGTACCTTGTCGCATATCTGAATGCAGCGCATGCATTTGATGCACTTATCGTTATCACGGATGAGAGGATATCCCTCTTTCCATTCAAGTTTCTTTTCCGGATCGTGATATCTTTCATAAAGATCCGTATCCAGAGAAAAGTCTATACAGAGATTCTGGAGTTGGCAGTTCCCGCTCCGAACGCAGGTTGTGCAGTTCCCGTTATGCTTACTCATTATAAGCTCAAGGTTGGTCCGGGAAGCTTTGCGTACGCGGGGGGCTGTTTGTTATTATGCTCATTCCTTCCGTAACAACGTTGTCACAGGCGGGAATAAGCTTGTTCTCGCCCTCAACCTCACCACAGCATAGACGGCATGCGCCGATCTCGTTGATCTCTTTTAAATAGCAAAGATGCGGGATATCAACATTCGCGATCTTTGCAGCATCCATTATTGTTGTCCCTTCTTCGACG
>JAFOND010000231.1 GCA_017418645.1 Lachnospiraceae bacterium
AGTTCACCGGCGGACCTCAGTTTTGATGTTGAATGCCTTAAAAATGCGGAACGAACCTGTTCTTTCGGTATACCCGTACCGTTGTCGGTAACACGGATCAGCTTAGTTCCTCCGCCCTCGGTTTCCACCGTTATAAGTGAGGCTCCTGCATCTATGGCGTTTTCGCACAGTTCTTTTACTACGGAAGAAGGTCTTTCTATAACTTCTCCCGCAGCTATCTTATCAATTGTTTCCTGACTAAGTAATTTTATCTCCGTCATTTCATCTTACCTTCTTTTGAAGTTCGTACAGTTTATTCAAAGCCTCGAGCGGCGTCATGTTGGATACATCGATTTCCTTTAATTCTTTTATTGCTTCTCTTTCCGAAGGATCCGTATCCTGGGGTACGGTAAAGTTAAAGGACAATTGTCCGTAGTTTTCATATTCGTCGGTCTGTGCAGACTCGTTTGCAAGATTTTTAGCATTTTCCGTAAGATCGTTATTTACAAGTTTTTCAAGTATTTCTTTTGATCTTTTGATCACGCCGTCGGGAAGTCCGGCAAGACGTGCGACCTGTATTCCGTAACTCTTGTCAGCGCCGCCCGGAACGATCTTTCTTAAGAATACAATGTCATCACCGTTCTCCCTTACGGCTATCCTGAAATTCTCCACTCCGGACAGTTTTCCCTGAAGTTCGGTCAGTTCATGATAATGTGTTGCAAAGAGCGTCTTTGCTCCGATCTTTTCTTTATCGGAAATGCATTCAACAACGGCCCATGCAATTGAAAGTCCGTCAAATGTGCTTGTTCCGCGACCTATCTCATCCAGTATTATCAGAGAATCCGCCGTTGCGTTTCTTAAAATGTTTGAAACCTCGTTCATTTCCACCATGAACGTACTCTGTCCCGAGGAAAGGTCATCCGATGCACCGACTCTCGTAAATATCCTGTCACAGATACCGATATTTGCCTCCTGCGCAGGTACAAAACTTCCGATCTGAGCCATAAGCGTAATAAGTGCAGTCTGCCTCATATAGGTGGATTTGCCGGCCATATTGGGTCCGGTGATTATGGAGAATCTGTGATCTTCCTTGTCAAGATATGTATCGTTCTCAATAAAACCGTCATGCTTAAGCATAAGTTCAACAACGGGATGACGTCCTTTTTTGATTTCTATCACTCCCTTATCGTTGATCTTCGGTCTTTGAAATCTTTGCTTTTCGGCCACTTCGGACAGTGACTGGAGTACATCGAGAAGAGCCGTTTTCTTTGCTGTTTTTTGTATGCGAAGTACTTCATCGGAAATCTTATCCAGGATTCCGCGGAATATCTCGCTCTCCATTTTTCCCAGTTTTTCCTCCGCGCCGAGGATCTTGTTTTCCAGTTCCTTAAGCTCCGGAGTATAGAATCTTTCCGCATTCGCAAGGGTCTGTTTTCTTATGTAGGTTTCCGGAACAAGTTCCTTATATGAATTCGTAACCTCGATATAGTACCCGAAAACCCTGTTGTTTTTTATCCTCAGATTTTTAATCCCTGTCTTTTCTTTTTCCTCTTCTTCAAGCTTTAATACCCAGTCTTTTCCGTCTGTTTTTGCAAGACGAAGTTCATCGATCTCCTTATTGTATCCCATCTTAAGGATACCGCCGTCATGGATAGTAATGGGCGCTTCTTCCGAGATCGAGTTGTCTATAAGTTCATAAATGTCACTTAAGGTATCAATTTCTTTATGTATTTCCTTCAATAACTTCGAAGAGAATCCGCTTATGAGTTTTTTTATCTCCGGAAGCACGGATATGCTCTGTTTAAAGGCAAGAAGATCTCTCGGATTTGCTGTTCTTAATACTATCCTTGTTGAAAGTCTTTCAAGATCGTATACAAGATTTAAGTATTCCCGGAGTTCCGCGCGGTCGACCATATTTTCCTTGAGTTCCGTCACGGCATCAAGCCTTGCCTCTATCATTTTTTTATCTTTAAGCGGCTGCTCTATCACGGACCTTAAAAGCCTTTGTCCCATTGCAGTCTTTGTCTTATCGAGAACCCAAAGGAGGGATCCGCGTTTTTCCTTGTCCCTCATGGTTTCCGTAAGTTCAAGGTTTCTTCTTGTGGAAGAATCCAGCATCATATAGTTTCCGGAACGATATGTCCTTAAGGAATTCATCTGCGAAAGATCCGTCTTTTGCACTTCCGAGAGATATTTAAAGCAGGCATATAAAGATACCGTTCCCGCAGGAAAATCCTTAAGTCCAAGACCTTCGAGACTCTTCGTTCTGAAACGTTCAAGAAGGATATCAACTACGTTTGAACCGTCAAAATAATGAGAATCAAGGGGCGTAAGCGCAATATTATACTTTTCTTTCAACAGGGAAATATCTATCGGACTCATTAAAAAGCTCTCGCTGCATAAGATCTCCGAAGGTATAAAAACAGCCATCTCATCATAGAATCCCTCTTCCGTTTCCGTTTCCGTAACATATGTATCTCCCGTGGAGATATCCGAAAACGTTAGACCGTATTTGTCTTCCGAATAAAAAACGGAAAGCAAGTAATTGTTCTTACCTTCTTCGAGGGCTTCCGTGCTGAGATTTGTTCCCGGGGTAACAATCCTTATAACTTCACGTTTGACGATCCCTTTTGCTTCTTTCGGGTCCTCAACCTGTTCACAGACAGCTACCTTATAACCGAGTTTAACAAGTCTTGTGATATAGTTTTCCGCAGCATGAAAAGGAACGCCGCACATGGGGGCGCGTTCTTCCATTCCGCCGGACTTGCTTGTAAGTGTAAGTTCAAGTTCCCTTGATACGGTTTTTGCATCGGAAAAGAACATCTCATAAAAATCCCCGAGCCTGTAAAACAGAATGCAGCCGTCATACTGCTTCTTTGTTTCAAGGTAATGGATCATCATCGGGGTAAGTTGTTTTATCTGTTCTTCCGTAAGATCTTTTTCGTCCATTTTAAATAAACCCGTTTTCTTTATAGTTTAGGAATAATCTTTCAGCGCATTTAAGACCGTCTATCGCCGCGCTCATTATTCCTCCGGCATAGCCTGCGCCTTCTCCGCAGGGATATATGCCCCTGATATTACTCATAAAATCTTCTCCTCTTTCAATTCTTACGGGAGAAGAAGTTCGGCTTTCTATTCCGGAAAGGATGGCATCCTCTCTGTCAAAGCCTTCGATCTTTTTCCCAAAGTCCTCCATGCCCGAAAGAAAGAGTCCTTTCTGTTCATCCGAAAGCAGGCCCGAAAGATCGGAAAAGCCGTAAACACCGGCAGAATCGGTTTCGAAAGACCCAAAACCGGTACTTTCTTTTTCTTTCTTAAAATCCGAGAAAAGCTGTTTCGGGACCCTGCCTTCGCAGAGCTTATATGCCTTCCTCTCAAGGCTTCGCTGATACTCTATGCCCGAGAGCGGATCGTCTTTATCGAATTCTCTGCCATCCACGGAAATCACAATGGCGCTGTTTGCATTATTACCGTCACGTTTTGTTTCGCTCATTCCGTTTACCGAGAGCATTTCTTCTTCCGACGAGGAATTAATGACCTTTCCTCCCGGACACATACAGAATGAATAGACCCCTCTGTCAGCCTCCTTAAATACTTTTGAAAGCTTATAAGGCGCATTGGGAAGTACATCAGCGAATGTCCCGTATTGTGACCTATTTATCATTTCCTGAGGATGCTCCACACGAAAGCCTACGGAAAAATCCTTAGCGCTCATGTTAAGCCCTCTGTCTTTTAGCATATAAAACGTATCCCGTGCCGAGTGTCCCGGTGAAAGGATGATACTGTTTACTTCTCTTTTATCGTTTTGATTTAAAACTATCCCGTTCAGTCCGTCAACGGAAACGGAAATGTCCGTAAGTGTGGTATCGAAAATAAATGTGCCGCCCAGACTTTCTATCTTTTTCCTAAGGTTCGGGATAACCGTTAGCAGGCTGTCGGTACCGATATGAGGCTTGGCTTCATAAAGAATCTTTTCCGGCGCTCCGCATTCATAAAAAACGGAAAGGATGAACTTCTGCCGACCTTCCCTGTCTTTTATCTGTGTGTTCAGTTTCCCGTCGGAAAATGTCCCTGCTCCGCCCTCTCCGAAGAGCACATTCGAATCCGGCAACAGTTTTCCTCCGTTTAAAAAGGCCGAGACGTCCTTTTCCCTCTCGCCCGTCTCTTTCCCCCGTTCGACAACAACCGGGCAAAGACCTGCCATGGAAAGATACAGCGCCGCAAACAGTCCCGCGGGGCCCGCACCGATTATATACGGTCTTTTTTCTTCCGAAAGCATCGAATCCACCGGGCTTTTCAGAACGGAATATTTCTTTTCGGTGTATTTTATTGCATCGTTTCTGTTTATTCTTTTAAGTATCTTATCCTCGTTTCTTTCCGTTGCCACAAGAATATCATAAGAGAGTAAAACATTCTTTTTATCCCTCGCATCGATGGATTCACGAAGAAGATACATTTCTTTTATCTCTTCCTCATATTTTCCGGAAAGCCGAAGAAGCTTTAAAAGCTTTTTTCTTATTGCCTCATCTCTTGCCGTCTCCGCCATTGCCGGAATCTTAAGAGAACTAACCTTTATCATTCTCTTTCAATCCTTTCCGCGGATTTTCTTCCCGCCACGGCGCCTGTGGAAATTGCCCATTGCATGTTATATCCCCCGCAGGGACCGTCCGCATCCATGATCTCTCCCGCAAAATATAAACCCGGCATTCTTTTTGATTCCAAAGTTCCCGGATCTATCTCGGAAAGCGGAACCCCGCCGGACGTAACCTGTGCATTGTCGAAGTCTCCGACGGCTACGGGTGTAACTCTGAAATCTTTGATAAGAGACGCAACCCTTTCAATATCCTCATCCTTCAGGGTTTTTATTTTTCTGTCTTTCTTTATGTTGCAAAGTGTAATAATAACTTCCGAAAGCTGATAGGGAAGATATCCGTCAAGAAGAGTATTTGCTTTTTTGTATTCACCCGTATTTTCTTTTAAGGCCACAAGGGAAGATATGATCTCTTCCTTTCGCATGTGAGAAAGAAGATCCAGGGAAACGTCCACATTTTCGCCTTCAAGAAGCGCTCTTCCTATTAGCCCGGAAAACTGGAAAACGGGAATACCCGAAATGCCTTCTTTTGTAAACTGGATTTCACCTTCGTCATTAAGGTCATCATAATCGGAAATAAATACGGAGACTTTTCCGAGTGAACGGACACCGTGAAGATTCTTAAAAAAATCTTCCTTGCACTTAACGGATGTAAGCGAAGGAACCGGTTTTATCAGGCTGTGATGAAGCGATTTAGAAAGCTCATATCCTGAACCGTCGCTGCCGCTCTTTTTAAAAGCCATACCGCCGGTGCAAAGAATGACATGTTTCCCGAAATATTCGCTTCCGTCCTCCGCCACGGCCACAAAAAGACCTTTCTCTTTTTTTATTGTCGTTATGCGTTTTCCCGTAAAGATCTTTGTTCCGTAAGAAAGAGCCTTTTCCTCCAACGCATTTCTTACGGATGTCGCCTGCATGGACGACGGATAATACCCGGTACCGAACCTTATTACGGGATTGATACCGATACTTTTCATGAATTCAAGCGTATCTTCTTTTGAAAACGAACTTAATGTCCTTGTGATAAGGTCTCTTTCACCGTCGGTGTTATAGAAGCCTTCATCCATCTTTTCGTTTGTAAAATTACATCTTCCGTTTCCCGTGGACAGTATCTTTTTTCCGCACTTGTCGTTACCTTCCAGTATTGCGGCCTTAGCCCCGTATTTTCCCGCAAATATCGCTGCTGTAAGTCCGGAAACGCCGCCGCCCGTTATAAGAACATCATATGCTTTCATATCCGCCTCACAATAATCTTAATTTCTTAGCGATCTTAACCAACAGTTCTCCCTTGGGGAATCTTAAAAGTTCTATCTCGTTTATACCTCCGAACAGAAGTATAACCACAAAGTATATTATCGCGCCAATAATGATGGAAACTATCGTAGCGATAATGTTTGATGAAAGCAAAAGCATCAAAAGCTGATATACGACATAAACCGCAACTCCCATGATCAATGCGGAGATCCCCGGAATAACATAAGTTGTTTTTATATCCTGAACGGTTCCCGTATATTTTTTAACCGAAAGACCGTTTAAAATGCACATAAGAAGCGCATAAAACGCATTTGCAAGTATTACTGCATAAATATTAAGCTTCAACGTATACATAAGGATAACAAGCAATCCTGCCTGGAGCACAAGTGCGATCGCAGCATTCCTTACCGGAATCCTCATCTTGTCTATTCCCTGAAGAATACCGTTCGAAAGGGTTGAAAGGGAATAGAAAAGAACGGAAACCGCGCCGACCATAAGCATATACGCCGAAGTCTTATCCGGATCAAAGAACAAAAGCTGCATTATCGGTCCGGAAAGTACAAAAAGGCCTACAGCGCAAGGGAAGGAAACAACCATGATAAAACGGGTTGCCATATGCACCTGCCTTTTAAGCCTCATATCCTCGCCGGAATGAAATGCCGCGGCAAGGGCCGGAACCGATGACGCCGCAAGGGCCGACGCAATGGAGATAGGAACGTTTATAAGGACTCTGTACTGTCCCGTATAAACTCCCCACCATTCAGAGATCGTATTGGGATCATACTTCTGCGCATGCGCAATGGATTTGAAAATACCGGTATCGATTATGGAACTGACGTTATACAGGGTTGTTGACAAAAGCACCGGAATGATTGTTATGATAAGCAGTTTGAATATCTCTCTGTAACCTTCCAATACAAGTGTCTTGTCCTTCTTAATCTTCTTTTTCAGAATACCCTTGTATACACCGAATATAAAGAGAACGCAGATAAGAGCCGTTACGGCGCCCATTGCCGTTCCCAGTGTTCCGCCGGCCGCACCGTATGCGGAGGCAAAAGCATCGGGATTGCCCAGAACGGATCCCACCTTCTTTCCGTAGGAGAAAAGGTAATATGCAGCAACAACGGAAACTATGGCATTTACCACCTGTTCAAAGATCTGTGATATCGCGGAAGGCACCGTTGTATGGAGTCCCTGAAAGAAACCGCGGAATACCCCGACGACGGCAACTATGAAGATTACCGGAGCAAGTACCTGTAACGCTATCATACTCATGGGTGTCTTTAAAAGATCCGTAAGCTGTTTTGCAAAAAAGAAAACCAGAATCGCAGCCGTACCGCCCGTAACGGACGCAAAGATAAGTGCACCCTTAAGCACCCTGTACGCGTTCTTTGCCTGGCCTTTATGCATTCTTGTAGCAACCAGTTTGGAAACCGCGAGCGGGATGCTGTAGGATGAAATTATCAGTATTATGCTGTAGATTTCAAAAGCCGTTCCGTAGTAGTCGTTACCGGTCTTCCCTATTATGGATTTTAACGGAACCCGGTATAAAAGTCCGACCACCCTGCTTATTATCGATGCAATAGCAAGAATACTGCCCTGCATCAGAAAGCCGGCTTCGTTCTGTCTCTTTTCGCTCATATAATATGTTTTTTGTTATCTCTTTCTATTGTTTTGCGGCCTCATAGTCCGCTTCCGTAGCATAGCACTGGAGCTTATCGATATACTGTCCGTCCGCTATGCATATCCAGGTTCTTCCCTGATTAAGCTCGATCTCGTTTCCGTTATTATCGTAAAAATGCGTGATCGAGGAATCAGAGCCTTTCTGCCACTTTATGTCTATCATCTTACCGCGTGTAAGGAATTTTCCGACGCCGTCCGCATTAACAATGCTGGCATCAACATATTCCGTATTCGGATAGAGACCGCAGCGGCAATATTCGATTATGATATTGTCGACCGTTACCTGATTATCGTTATCGACATGGTCAACCTGCTTATCCCCGAACTGGTATCTCTTATACTGTTTCTTTTCCGCATCATAGATAAATCCCGGCTTATTATACGGATAATAAGGTTTTACGACAACACAGTCTTCTCCGGATGTAAGCGTGTTTTCCTCGGAATCCTTTGCAAATTTAAAATGTCCCTCGTAATCTTCCTTAAGCTCTGTTCTGTATTTTTTATACTCGATACCTTTATTAATGGCTTCTTCCGAAGTGTACATATTATGCGGTATCTTATGCTCGGATGTACGGAAATATGCAATCTCGCCTTCACCGAGAACACCGTTTACGTCATCGATTATTCCGTCATCCAAAAGAACCTTTGCATGTATGGACTGACCGCAATGAAACAGTATAGCATCATACTCGTTTGCAGTCCATATAAAATACGGTCTGGTTGATCGAACATTTCCGAGCTGGGATCTGCCGGAAACATCGTCATAAATTGCCATAAGCCTTGAATACCCGCCTTCCATGGGCGCTTCATAGATGACACCTGCCTCGTTAAGACCATACTGGGGAAGACACATTTTTGTGTTCTCCGTCATGATCGCTATTGGACGTTTTTTCGAAAGTTCCTCGGATATGGGAAGTCCGGTAAGAATACTCCTCGGACCCGTATATTCTTCAACCACGGGTTCTTCAACAACCTCCGGTTCAGGTTCCGGCTCTTCCTCCGCAACAACCTCGGGTTCGGGCTCGGGTTCTTCCTTTTTGCATCCGCAGAAAGAAAACATAAGTGTGAACACGCTTAAGATTACTGCCGCGGAAACCATTCTTTTTTTGAAATTTCTGATCTTCAAAGTTTAATCCCTCCTTATATCAAGTCTTTCCATTATGACTCTTTGTTTTTCTTCCATTATTTTTCTGTCATCTTCTTCGATATGATCATATCCTAAAAGATGAAGCATACTGTGACATATTAAAAACGCATATTCACGTAATTCGCTGTGTCCGTACTCCTTTGCCTGAGACTTAATTCTCGGTATGCAAAGAACCATATCCCCGAGGCAGACATTCCCGGTATCGGGGTCGACTATGGACATATCTTGCTCCAGATTACCAAAATTACCCGGTGATTCAAGGTTCAACAAAGGGAACGACAGTACATCCGTCTCACTGTCTATACCTCTGTTCTCGCGATTGATCTCACGTATTTCTTCCGATCCGGTGAATAATATTTCAACCTCGGATTCGTACGGAAAATCCTCCTCATCAAGAACAGTGTCGCATACCTTCTCTGCAATTTCCCTGTAGTCGAAATCAAAGTTGACGTTTGTTTCATCTTCAAAATTTATCTTCATTTTTTAACCGACTCCCTGGCAAGACATTCTCTGATCTTCAAAAACCTGTTCATGGAAAGCTTTGCCTCATCATACATACCGTTTTCGGAGAAATCGTTCAGCATTCTGTATACAAGCATCTGTGTGTTCCACGTTATTCCGTCCTCCGCTTCTTTCTTCTGCAGGCTCTCGGCTTCGGACACATAGGCATCGGCCATATGAACTATGGCGGATTCGGGTGTGCTTATTTTATTAATGATACCGCAGTATTCGGACAGTATATCGATAACACTGGACGGAAAACATCTTTTCTTCGCCTCGGAAACGGCATTTGTGATCTCCGGTTCGCCCAGGACCTTGCCAACCCTGTAGTAAAGGCCTCCGAGATAACATGTTCCCTCGTCGGCGCCGCAGGCTCTTGCGCATTTTCTGGCAATCTCCGCTGTTCTTACACTGTGTTTATATTCTTCTTCCGAGAATTTTTTGATTTCCACAAAGAGCGGATAATCTTCGTCCGTTAAAAGGGCAAATGTGGCGATTTCTTCCCTGTCGGCAAGATTTATTAAGGCCCTGAGGAATAATGCAAAAATGAGGCCCGTAGCGAGCGCACAGACGGATATGTCTATATAATCCTTAATTTCGAACATTCCGTTTCTCATTTTTAAGAATATCGCGGTGCAGATTCCGCTGTAGCATGTCGTAAAGATAAAAATCCCGACTTTTTTTACGCCTTCGTTTTCTTTTACGAAGGAAACGGCCATGCAGCCGGAAACACTTAAGAATATGGCCGAGCACATCATAAAAGGATCGTCTCTGAACGCAAGTGCATAAATAAGCGACAGATAACATGCGCAGGATACCGCCAGTCTGTCGTTAAACGCAACGGAAAGAAGCATTCCCGTGATCATAAACGGCATTATAAATCCTTCAAATATCGAAAAGACAACCACGGTTATTACCGCGATCAGAGTGAGGACAAAATGAAGTCCGTAGCTGGTCCCTTCGTAAGTCATCTTTCCGTTCACTCTTTCGGATACAACACTGAGAAGAAACAAAAGAAAAAAACATACGGAAAACAGCAAAACCAAAATCAGTTCAAAGAGCATCGAAGGATGGATCAGCATTATTCCAACGGTTCCCAGAAGGAACGCTAAACAGGTAAGTCCTAAAAATACGCCTCTCTTCATTGCTTTTTATCCTTCTTTGCATTCTTTTTTGAGTTTTCCTCATAGTCTTCATATGCGTTTACTATACGCTGTACCAGAGGATGACGGACAACATCCGCGCCGGTAAGATTGCAGATTGCGATACCTTCAACTTTTGAAAGAACCTTTTTAGCATTATCAAGACCGGATGTCACATCCTTCGGAAGATCTTTTTGTGTACGGTCACCCGTTATTACTGCCTTTGATCCGAATCCGAGTCTTGTGAGGAACATCTTCATCTGTGCAGGAGTTGTATTCTGAGCTTCATCGAGAATAATAAACGAGTTATCGAGAGTTCTTCCACGCATATAAGCAAGAGGCGCAACTTCGATCACTCCCTTTTCCATATTTCTCTGGAAGGTCTCAGCTCCCATTATTATATACAGAGCATCATAAAGAGGCCTGAGATACGGGTCCACTTTGCTCTGCATATCCCCGGGCAGAAATCCCAGTTTTTCACCGGCTTCTATTGCGGGTCTTGTAAGTATTATCCTGCTTACTTCTTCTTTCTGAAGGGATACTATAGCCATTGCCATGGCAAGATAGGTTTTACCCGTTCCCGCCGGACCGATACCGAAAGTTATCATGTTCTTTCTTATGGCATCAACGTAATTCTTCTGTCCGATGGTTTTGGGTTTTACGGGTTTACCGTGTATCGTATGACAGATAACATCGCTTTCCAGAGAAGTCAGCGGTTTTTCTTTTATCCTGTCCTTAATTGAAAGAGCATACCTTACGCTCTGTTCGTCTATTTCCCGTCCGCGTTCGGAAAGATCCGAAAGTTCGCGGATAACATCAAAAGCGCTCCTAACATCCTTATCCGTGCCCATAATCTTCAGACTTCCGTCTCTTAAGACACATCTAACGTTAAGAGTGCTCTCTATTATCTTAATATTTGAATCAAATTCGCCGAATACCTTCTTCGGATCTATTCCGGAGATATCTATGGTGTCAGCATCTTTTCCCATAAAAATACCCTGCCTTTCAAAGCACAATATATTGTAGCATAGTGGCAGGGTAAACGCAAGGAATTGTATCAAATTAAGTGTTATCTTATGATATCAAGAATTAGTTCAGGAGCCGGTACGGCATCTCCCACAATCTTATAACTGTTTCTTATTTCTTCCGCTGCGGCTCTCATTTTTTCTTCGTCATTTCCGTAAAGAACAGCTATGGTATCTTCTGAAGAAACATTATCGCCGACCTTCTTTTGAAGGACGGTTCCTACGGTAAGATCTATCACGTCATCTTTTGTGGCTCTTCCGCCTCCGAGAGACATTACGGCATGTCCCACATCGGATGCCTTGATGGAACCCACATATCCGTCTTGTCCCGCTTTTATTTCCAGAGCATTCTTTGCATGATCGAATTTTTCCGGATCTCTTGCGATCTCCGGATCTCCTCCCTGGGCTATTATCCATTCCTCATACTTCTTTGCTGCGCTTCCGTTTTCGACAACTTCTTCCATTGCCGCTTTTGCGCTTTCCGGAGTATCGTATTTTCCGGAAAGAATAAGCATTTCCGTTCCCAGGGTGTAAACAACTTCCATAAAGTCCTTCGGGCCGTTACCCTTAAGACTTTCATATGCCTCACGAACCTCAAGAATGTTTCCGACCGCATTTCCCAAAGGCTCTTCCATGGAAGTAAGAACCGCGGTTGTCTTCTTTCCCGCATCCTTTCCGAGTTTGACCATTATCTTTGCAAGATGTCTTGCCTCTTCAACCGTCTTCATAAATGCGCCGTCACCGACTTTAACGTCGAGAACGATGGCATCCGCACCTGATGAAAGTTTTTTACTCATAATGGAACTTGCGATAAGGGACGGCTCCGCTACGGTTGCGGTTATATCCCTGAGTGCATACAGTTTCTTATCAGCCGGCGCAAGATTCTTTGTCTGTCCCGCAACACAGATTCCGATATCGTTAACCTGTTTTATGAATCTGTCTTCGGGAATGGAAGTTACAAAGCCCGGATAGCTTTCAAGTTTATCAATGGTACCTCCCGTATGTCCGAGACCGCGTCCGGACATCTTCGCAACGGGTATTCCGAGAGATGATACTATGGGCGAAAGAGTAAGTGTTGTCTTGTCTCCCACTCCCCCCGAGCTGTGCTTATCAACCTTAACCCCCGATATTCCCGAAAGGTCAAGGACATCTCCGGACTTTCTCATGGCATCCGTAAGGAAAAACGTCTCATCTCCGGTCATATGGTTAAAGCAGACAGCCATAAGAAAAGCGGACACCTGATAATCGGGAATCTCCCCCTTGGTAAACCCGTTTACGATAAACCGGATCTCCTCTTCGGAAAGCTCTCCCCCAAGTTTTTTCTTTTCAATAAGATCGACCATTCTCATTATACTGTCCCTCCTCTGTCATTTATGATAAGGTTCGTTTTTTATTATCTTAAAAGCGCGATATATCTGTTCTAAAAGGATCACCCGCATTAACTGATGCGGAAAAGTCATGTCGGAAAAGGAAATCTTTTTATCGCATCTTTTTTCCACTTCCGAAGAAAGACCGTTTGATCCTCCTATGATAAAACAGACGTCGCTGTTTCCTTCGGTCTGAAGTTTATCTATTTCTTTCGAAAATGCTTCGGATGAAAGTTTCCTTCCGTCTATAAACAGTCCGATGCAATAATCCTTCTCCAAAATTTTTGAAAGTATCCTTTGGCCTTCCTTTTTTACGGCCTCATTGCATTCGGCATCGGATGCGTTTTCTTTTACCGCTTCGTCCGGAAGTTCGATCATACTTACATCCGCATATCTTTTCAGCCTTTTTTCGTATTCGGCGCAGGCATCTCTTAAATAGTTTTCTTTAAGCTTGCCCACGGTAATTATTTTTATATGTATCATGGCAGATATTCATAATTAAGTTTCAAAACGGATGACGACAGGCCATGCTTATCTACCGCGATAACGGAAAGAATATTGTTTCCTTCCGGCATATCTATGGGAGACGAATACTTTCTTGAATTTACTCCCGGCATGGAACCGTCCCATGTATAATAGATCTTGCAATCCTCGCCCGCAGACATATTAATTTTTGTGGGCTGGTCATATGTTCCGCTCTGGGGCGCAACTACAGGTCTGTCAGGCGCCTCGTATGTGATCTTGTATTCTTCGGTTCTTATACGGCCCGTATGTCCGGAATCATCTACACATACGGCCTTTACAACAGTCTCTCCGTCCATAAGTACAAAAGGATCCGTATAAAGTGCTCCGTTATCCTTTGAAGGATCCGTACCGTCAATCGTAAAATAGATTGAATACCCTTCTTCGGACGGAGCCATAACAACAGTCGTATCGTCTTTATAGTCTCCGCCCGGAAGAAGGAAGTTTACGGTTGCAAGCACAAAGTCCTTAAAAACCGACCTGATATCTTCCGGCGCATTTTCCTTCAACAAAGATATCTTATCATAATCGTTGAGTGCCCCGTATACACTGAGCAGGCCCTTATATCCTTCGGGATCGGAGGGATTTTTCTTTATATATGTAAGATAAGTATCCTCCGAACCTGCATAATCTTTTTGCTTATATTTATCCAGCGCTATCGAAAGCATTGCATCCTTGTCTCCCGGTGTCTTTTCAAGCGCAAGCTCGTAAAAACCGATGGCACCGCTGTAATCATCTGTGGAATCCAGGGCCTTTGCCTGTTCCATATAATACCCGTAAGACGTATGGTAATTGTGAAGCACATAGACCACGATCTCGATCAAAAGAAGAACGCAAAGAATTATAAGAAGAACAGTAAGTCTCGTTATCTTCTTACTTTTTTCAGGCGTTTTTTCTTTTGCTTTTACAGGTTCTGATACTCCGGAAAGTTCGTTTCTTTTTTCTTCCGCAAGTCTTCTTTCCTCTTCTCTTTTTTTCTTGAGTTTCGGATCTTCGACGATTTCCGGAAGGATTTCTTCGTCAAGGATATTGTAATCCGGGACGATCTGAACTGCTTTACCGCAGAAATCGCAGTAAATCTTTCCCTGTTCCAGTTCCTTTCCGCAATTCTTACAGATCATAGTCTCCTCCGGACGTATTATAAAGCAGCATTGCGATCGTCATCGGTCCAACACCGCCCGGAACGGGAGTTATATATCCCGCTACATCTTTAACGGATTCAAAATCCACATCACCGCAGAGTTTACCGTTTTCATCCCTGTCCATTCCCACATCTATGACAACGGCACCCGGCTTCACATAAGAAGCATCCACCATTTTTGCGCGGCCTATTGCCACGATAAGGATATCCGCAGTTTTGCAGATCTCTTTAAGATTAACCGTCTTTGAATGGCATATCGTTACGGTAGCGTTTTCCCGAAGCATAAGGTTTGCCATGGGCTTTCCCACAATGTTGCTGCGTCCTATTATAACACAGTGTTTTCCTTCCGCATTAATCCCGGATTTTTTCAGCAACTGGATTATACCGTTGGGCGTACATGATATAAACCCGGGCGTACCTATGGAAAGGTTCCCGACGTTTACGGGATGAAAACCGTCCACATCCTTTTTTGGGTCGATTCTTAAAAGAACCTTATCTTCATCGATATGCTTCGGCAAAGGAAGCTGTACAAGGATCCCGTTTATCTTATCATCGGCATTTAATCTGTCTATAAGGGAAAGGATTTCTTCCTCGCTTGTATCTTCGGGAAGTTCATATGATTCGGATCTTATTCCCACATATTCGCAGCCGGCTTTTTTGTTTCTTACATAAACCTGTGATGCGGGATCTTCTCCCACAAGAATAACCGCAAGGGCTTTTTCTTTTCCTTCTTCCTTCAGTTTACTGACATGATCCTTAACTTCATCTTTGATAAGAAGCGAGATCTTTTTTCCGTCGATCAACTCTGCCATATTCTTATTACCTCTTAAAACAGACCGGTTATCTTTCCTTCTTCGTTAACATCTATATTGTTTGCCGCGGGAACCTTGGGAAGTCCAGGCATTGTCATTATTGTTCCCGTTACACCCACAACAAACTCCGCTCCCGCAGAAGGATAAACCTCACGCACATTGAGCGTAAAGCCGTCCGGACGTCCGAGTTTCTTCGGATCGTCGGAAAGAGAATATTGTGTTTTGGCAAGGCAAACGGGATAACTTCCCATTCCAAGTTCCGTAAGATGCTTCAGTTCTTTTGCCGCAGCGGGTGAATATGATACCTCCGCAGCTCCGTAAATTTCCTTTGCCACCTTCTCGATCTTTTCCGTTAAAGAAAGATCGTCTGCATACAGCGGTTCAAAATGGCTTTCTTTCGTTTCGAGGGCTTTAAGTACCTCGTTTGCCAGTTCTATACCGCCTTCGCCGCCTTTTTCCCACACCTTTGAAAGGGCAAAATCACAGCCTCTGTCACGGCAGAATTTTTCAACATAAGCCGTTTCCTCCTCCGTATCGGATACGAAAGCATTAAGTGTTACCACAACGGGCACCTTATATTTCTGAAGGTTTTCGATATGCTTTTCAAGGTTTACGATACCTTTCTTTAATGCCTCGAGATTAGGCTGCGTAAGATCTTCTTTCTTTACGCCTCCGTTATATTTAAGAGATCTTACCGTAGATACAAGAACAACGGCATCCGGCTTTAAACCGGCCTTTCTGCACTTTATGTCAAAGAACTTCTCCGCTCCGAGATCCGCGCCGAAACCGGCTTCCGTAATAACATAATCCGCAAGTTTAAGAGCAGTCTTTGTGGCGATCACGGAATTACATCCGTGAGCTATATTTGCAAAGGGTCCGCCGTGAACAATTGCAGGTGTATGCTCCAATGTCTGGATCATATTCGGCAAGATAGCATCTTTTAAAAGCGCCGCCATGGAGCCCGTTGCATGAAGATCCTCCGCCGTAACGGGATCTCCGTCAAAGTTATATGCTACGATTATTTTTGCAAGTCTTCTCTTAAGATCTTCCATATCGGAAGCAAGACAGAGGATTGCCATGATCTCGGATGCTACGGATATGATAAAGTGATCTTCTCTCACCATTCCGTCCGCTTTGGCACCCAGTCCGACAACGATATTTCTTAACGATCTGTCGTTCATATCGAGACATCTCTTCCATACAACCTGTCTCGGGTCGATACGAAGTTCGTTGCCCTGCTGGATATGATTGTCAAGAAGCGCTGCAAGAAGATTGTTTGCTGATGTTATTGCATGAAAGTCACCCGTAAAATGAAGATTAAGATCTTCCATGGGAACAACCTGTGCATATCCACCTCCCGCGGCACCGCCCTTAATTCCGAAGCACGGTCCCAGAGAAGGTTCGCGAAGCGCAAGGCAGGCTTTTTTCGAAAGCTTTCCGAAAGCCTGGGCAAGTCCGATACTGGTTGTTGTTTTTCCTTCTCCCGCAGGGGTAGGGTTTATTGCCGTAACAAGAATAAGTTTTCCGTCGGCATTGTCTTTCACTCTTTCAATAAGTTCCTTTGAAAGTTTAGCCTTATACTTTCCGTAAAGTTCAAGTTCGTCCGGATCGATGTCAAGTTGTGCCGCAACGGAGCTTATGGGCTCCATCTTGCATTCCTGTGAAATCTCGATATCTGTTTTCATTTTTCCCTCCTTTTCAAACGAAAACCACTGTTTACTTTATGAAAATGTGTGTGTGTACTTATTCTTCCGAAGCATCTCCGGAAAGCATTGCTTCGAATTCAGTTATTGTCATCTTTATTTCTCTGGGCTTTGTGCCGACTTCGGGACCGACAACACCGGCTTCCGAAAGCTGTTCCATAATACGCGCGGCACGGTTAAAACCGATCTTAAACTGTCTCTGAAGCACGCCGATGCTTGCCTTTTCTTTTTCTATTATAAACCTTCCGGCATCGGCAAAATACGGATCGTTTCCGTCATCGGGAGCACTCGCAGCGCTTGATATTGCCGTTCTTTCGGCTGCGGTTTCCACTTCCTTAACAGCTTCCTGAACCTTTGCATCATAAGATGCAACGGAATTATCCCTGATGAATTCCGTAACCTTATGCACATCTTCATCGGGTACGAATGCGCCCTGAACACGAACGGGTTTCGGTATTCCCTGAGGGAAATAAAGCATATCTCCTTTGCCGAGAAGTTTTTCCGCCCCTATCATATCAAGTATCGTTCTCGAATCGATTCCGGATGTAACCGCAAACGCAATACGTGAAGGCATATTCGCTTTGATAAGACCTGTTATGACGTTTACGGAAGGACGCTGCGTTGCTATTACGAGATGGATACCCGCTGCTCTTGCAAGCTGCGCTATACGGCATATCGAATCCTCGACTTCCTTGGATGCAACCATCATAAGGTCCGCAAGCTCGTCCACGATAACAACGATCTGCGGAAGCTTTTCACCTTCTATCTTTCCGTCTTTGATAAGCTTATTATATTCGGACATCTGTCGAACGCCGGTGGCTGCAAATTTATCATAGCGCTCCATCATTTCCTTAACCGCCCATTGAAGCGCACCCGCAGCTTTCTTCGGATCGGTTACGACCGGTATGAGAAGGTGCGGTATACCGTTATAAACGGAAAGTTCCACAACTTTAGGATCGATCATGATAAACTTAACGTCATCGGGATGAGCATGATATAAAATGCTCATTATTATTGTGTTAATGCAGACGGATTTACCCGATCCGGTAGCGCCTGCAATAAGCACATGGGGCATCTTTGCGATATCCGCGATAACTACTTTTCCTCCGATATCCTTTCCCACGGCAAAAGCCAGATTGGATTTTGAAGCGGAGAACGAAGGGTCTTCAATAAGTTCCCTGAATGTAACAACCGCAGCGGATTTATTCGGGACTTCGATACCGACGGCAGGTTTTCCGGGAATTGGCGCCTCGATCCTTATGTCTGCGGCAGCAAGATTAAGTTTGATATCGTCCGCAAGATTAACGATCTTTGACACCTTTGTGCCCTGCTCCGGCTGTATCTCGTATCTGGTTACGGCCGGTCCCACGGAACAATCCGTAACGGTAACGTTTACGCCGAAATCAGCCAGGGTCTTTTGAAGTTTATTCTTTGTGTCTTCCACTACCTTTCCGGCATCCGTTTTATTGGTGCCCTTTGCAGTAGACAAAAGATTGATCGGCGGAAATCTGTATTCGGTCTTATGGTCGTTTGAACCGCTGTTTAACCCGGTGTCAGCAGATGTCGACGAAGTCGTGGACGTTGTCGTTTGCTGATTATTTACGACGGGTTTTTCGGGAACAACGGTTACAGGAGTTTCTTCCTTTTCCACAGGCGCCGTTATCTCACGTATATTTTCCTTTGCAGGTGTCTTTGCGGCGGCGGTTTTTTTAGGTTTGGGTTCCTGCTTAATAACCTCCGTAACTTCCGCTTCCTTATCCTGTCCGTCCGGATAGAGTTTTATTTTTTCGATATTATCGGAATAATCTCCTATATCTTCTCCGTGGAGAGTAACTTCCTTAGTTTCATCGGACCCGGCAATCTCCTCCGCGGAACCTGATATAACGGTATCGGTGGTAACACCGTGTACTTTAAGTTTTCTTCTGTCTTCGGAAGCTTCTTTTGCTTCCGTCTTGACTTCCTCTATTCTTTTCTTCTCTATTTCCTGTTTCTTTTTTTCTTTTTTTATGTTCTTCTTTACTTTCTTTTCCCGGGACGCGTCTTTAAACAGTTTTTCAAAAACGGAAAGAGCGCTCTTTTCAAGAATAAGTATTACGGAAATTATAAGTATCGCAATATCTATAACATATGCGCCGATAAGCCCGAAACCCTTAAAAAGAAGAAATCCGAAAAGGCCTCCCACAAATCCGCCGCCCGTACGTGCTGATGAACTTGCCTTGAAAGATGAAACGGGTCCGGTAATAAGCTCTCCGTGAACGATAAGATCCGTAAGCGTGCAAAAGAACAATAAAAGAAGTACCGCGGAAACTATCTTAACCGCAGCAACTTTATTGCCCTTATTCGCTATCACAAAAAAAGTTCCCAAAAGAAACAAGAAAGGGAACGCATAGGATGTTAAACCGAACATCCCGAAAAGAAAAGATGACACCGCGGATCCGACAATCCCGCCGATCCCGATATTACTGATAAACAGTAATATCGAGATACAAACGACAATGCCGAGGATGACATCCCTCTTTACATTTTCACTGTTTTTGTCTTTCATTTATCTCCGATCAGGTACTCGTAAAGTCCTTCATAGCTGTAACGGCTGTGGTTCCAGGAATAATCCTTTGCCATTCCGCGCTCTACCATCTTATTCCACTGTGACTTCTTCACAAAGTATACATACTTGGAATAATTAATGGTGTTAAGAAGCTCGTCACCGTTGTAGTTTGTGAAAGAGAATCCGTCACCGGTCTTCTCGTATTCGTTGTATGCCTCTACGGTATCCTTTAAGCCTCCCGTTTCACGTACGATGGGTACCGTTCCGTAGCGGAATGAAATAAGCTGTGTAAGACCGCAGGGTTCGAATCTCGAAGGCATAAGGAAGGAGTCCGCCGCAGCATAAAGTTTTCTTGCAAGTCCCTCCGAATAGCATATGTTTGCGGAGATCCTGTCGGGATACTTCCATGCGTAATGCCTGAACATATTCTCATACTTGGATTCTCCGGTTCCGATAACAACAAGCTGTGTATTATCGTCAACAATGCCTTCTATGCAGTAGTTGATAAGATCGAGACCTTTCTGGTCCGTGAGTCTTGAAATAAGACCGATCATATATTTCTTTGTATCAACAGTAAGTCCGAGATCTTCCTGCAATCTCTGCTTATTGATCTTCTTCTCCTTGCGGAAGGTTTCCGCGTTGTAATTCTTATAGATCTGAATGTCGGTATTAGGATCGTAAGAGATATAATCTATACCGTTTATGATTCCCTGAAGATCGAAATGTCTTGCAGCCATAAGACCGTCCAGACCTTCGCCGTAATACGGCGTCTGTATCTCCTGCGCATAGGACGGGGAAACGGTTGTGATGTAATCCGCGTAAACAAGTCCGCCCTTAAGCATATTTCCCGCCTTGTTGAACTCAAGTTTATCCGGCGTGAACAGTTCCATCGGAAGTCCGGAAAGTCCCTGTAAGGTCTTTACGTCCCAAACGCCCTGGAACTTAAGGTTATGGATCGTAACCATTGTCTTGATTCCCCAGAAGAACGGATTTGCCGCAAATTCGGTCTTAAGATAAACGGGAATGAGACCCGTCTGCCAATCGTGGCAATGAATAAGATCCGGTTTGAAATCTATAACGGGAAGCATTGAAAGAACCGCTTTGTCAAAGAATGTAAAGCGTTCCATATCCCATCTTGCCTCGCCGTAAGGGTAAAAGCATTCGAAATAATCAAGATTGTCGATAAAGTAATATGTGATACCGTCAAACACATATTGCATGATGCCGACATATTTTTCCCCGATATAGGGGCCGCATGCCATATTAAAGTGTGCAACGTATTCGAACTTGTCCCTGTATTCGGGAGGGATGCATGTATAATCCGGTAATACTACGCGGATATCCCACCATTCCTTATCGAATTCTTTCGGAAGCGCTCCGACAACGTCTGCAAGACCCCCGGTCTTTACAAAAGGTACACACTCACTCGCTGCAAATAAAATCTTTCTCATTGCTTCTCCCTTTTTTCTCCTTTTTTATTCGTCCCAATTATGGAATACTTCCTGAACATCATCATCCTCATCAAGGAAATCGAGAATTCTCTGGATGTTCGTAATATCTTCTTCATCCGTAAGAGTAACGTAATTCTGCGGAAGCATTGTGACGGATGCGTCCGCCATAACAATGTTTTCTTTTTCAAGCGCCTCTCTTACTGCCGAAAAATCATCCGGCGCGGTAAGGATTTCAAAACTGTCCTCTTCTTCCGTGAAATCTTCGGCTCCCGCATCCAGAGCCATCATCATAAGGTCGTCGGCCTCGCCTTCATAATCTTCTTTTGCGATTATGATCTGGCCTTTCTTATCGAACATATAAGACACACAACCCTGTGTTCCGATATTTCCGTGACCTTTCGAAAATGCCTGACGAACATTGGCAGCTGTACGGTTCTTGTTGTCCGTAAGCGCATCCACGATTATCGCGGTTCCTGCCGGGCCGTAGCCTTCGTACGTTACCTGTTCGTAATTAACCGAGCCTGCATCTCCCGCAGCTTTTTTGATTCCGCGCTCGATGGTATCGTTCGGCATGTTGTTTGCCTTTGCCTTTGCGATGACATCGCGAAGTTTGCTGTTGTTATCCGGATTCGGACCGCCTTCTTTAACGGCAACGGCGATTTCCTTTCCGATAATTGTAAAGATCTTGCCTTTAGCGGCATCGTTCTTTTCTTTCTTGTGTTTGATGTTTGCAAATTTTGAATGTCCTGACATGATAAACTAACTCCTTTTTCTTTCTTTCACAATCGCTCTTTATCATACCATTTTTTAGGGATTCTTTCAACAATATGATACTTTTTTAAAGAAATCTTTCTATGATTTCGGAAACGGCACTTTCGTCATTACTTCTTTTCGTAACATAGTCCGCCGCGGCTTTAGCATCGGGATGTCCGCTTCCGATGCAGCAGCCGGTTCCTGCGGCTTTCATCATGTATATATCGTTCCTTTCGTCACCCACCGCTATTGTTCTTTCTTTGGGTATTCCAAGATGTTTTGCCAGTCTTTTAAGACCGGTACCTTTGTTTATACCTTCTTTGCAATACTCAAGAAACATGGGTTGGGAAAAGAAACTGTTAAATCTTCCCGGTTCTTTATCCCGAAAACTCTCCTGAAAGTCATACAGTCTCTTCGGATCGTCATATGCTATACATATAACCTTGGGCAGCACTTTTCCTTCAAGGACGCTTATATCATCTATTATCTCGTAATCTTCATGGGCAATACTGTTATACTTGAAAAAATCGTCACATTCGTAAGGGATGTATATTTTATCAAGATCAAAAGTGTGAGCGTATATTCCCGCATCCGTCAGCGCGTTTAATACCAGCATAACATCCGCCGGAGGAAGGGAATCCGCCGCGATAACCCTCTTTGTATCGGCTTCCATGATCAGGCTGCCCTGAAAGGTGATAAGATAATCCCCTTTTTCCAGGAGCCCGTATCCTTTACAAATCATTTCGGTTCCCTGTACGGAACGTCCGGTTGTGATCGCAAGGATATTTCCCGCTTCCTTCCATTTTCTAAGGGCCCGGATATCCTCATCAGAGATTGTTTTATCGGTTTTTAATAACGTTCCGTCAAGATCGTAGAACAGTATCTTTTTGTCATCCATATTATTCGGCATCCATATTTCCGGGAGCAAATACGGGCGTAAAGGTGATGCCTCTCCACTCCTTCTTTTTCTTTTCGTCCTGCCTTTTTGCTTCTTCGCTGAAAGTTTCCTGCGCGCCGACCAAAGTCTTACCGCGCTTGTCTTTATGTGCATACTCACCGTCCGCTTTTAACACATATGCTTTCTTGTTGTCCTTAAGCTGTACGTCGAGAATATGCTTTGCCTTTGCCATTGCGGATTCATCCTCCACGGGGAAGATTATCTCCACGCGCTTGTCGAGATTTCGCGGCATCCAGTCCGCAGAACCCATATATATTTCTTCCTGGCCTTTGTTAAAGAAATAGAATATCCTTGCATGTTCGAGGTAGTTTCCGACGATGGATGTCACCGTTATGTTTTCGCTGACTCCCGGAATTCCTGTCTTAAGGCAGCAGATACCGCGGACGATAAGACTGATCTTTACCCCTGCGCGGGATGCCTCATACAGTTTTTCTATGATCTCCTTGTCACAAAGAGAGTTCATCTTTGCAATGATCATTGCTTCGTCTCCGTCTTTGGCATGCTTTATTTCCCGATCTATAAGAGACATAAAATGCTTTCTCATCCAGATTGGCGCAACGATAAGCTTATTCCATGTACGGGGTTCGGAATATCCGGAAAGCATGTTAAATACCGCCGTTGCATCCTCTCCAAAGCTCTCCGCGCACGTAAGAAGGCCACAGTCCGTATATAACTTTGCCGTGGAATCGTTGTAGTTTCCTGTTCCGAGGTGCACATATCTTCTTATTCCGTCATCCTCACGGCGAACGATAAGCGCAATCTTACAATGTGTCTTTAAGCCCACGATACCGTAGATAACATGACATCCTGCTTTTTCAAGCATCTTTGCCCAGCCGATATTGTTCTCCTCGTCAAACCTGGCTTTCAATTCCACAAGTACAGTAACATGTTTTCCGTTTTCCGCAGCCCTTGCCAGCGCGGCGATTATCGGAGAGTTTCCGCTGACACGATAGAGGGTCTGCTTTATGGCAAGGACCGCAGGATCCGTTGCCGCCTGTGCAATAAGATTGACAACGGGAGAAAAACTCTCATACGGATGATGAAGTAAAATATCTCCTTTTCTTATCTCGTCAAAAAGATTCGTTGCGTTAAGAAGTCTCCTGTTCATCACCGGAGGATTCTGTTCAACCCTGAGATCATCATGTCCGTCAATACCGTACATTTTCATTAAAAAAGTAAGATCTATGGGACCGTTTATGTTAAACACATCCTCTTCACGTACATTAAGGTTATCACGCAACAGTTTTAAAAGTTTTTTATCTATCCCGTCTTCCACTTCGAGTCTTATAACTTCACCCCACTGTCTCTTTCTCAGCTGTTTCTCGATTTCCTTCAAAAGATCGGACGCATCATCCTCATCAAAGGAAAGATCCGCGTTCCTCATGATACGATAAGGAAACGCGCATACAACATCAAAGTTGAGATAAAGATTCGAGAGATTCTTTTCTATTATCTGTTCGAGAAGCACAAAGGACGTTGCATCTTCGTTTTCCGAAGGTATCTCCACCAGTCTCGGAAGAACTGAAGGAACCTGTACCGTTGCGAATTCAAGTTCATCCTTCTTTCCGCCCTTTGTCTTATGAAGTTTGGATCCTTTGCCCTTTGATTTTATAAGCGCCGCAATATTCAAAGACTTGTTTGCGATCAGCGGGAAAGGACGGGAAGCGTCAACAGCCATGGGTGTAAGAACCGGGTACACATTTTCCCTGAAATAGTTGTCCACAAATTCCGCCTGATCCGGATTAAGATCCTCGTAAGCATCGTAAAGAATAATGTTTTCGTCCTTAAGATGCGGGATAAGCGAACGGTTATAGGTCGAATACTGAAGCGACACAAACTTCTTTGCTACATCATTTATCGCCGCCAGCTGTTTTACCGGCGTCATTCCGGAAATATCCGGTTTTTTGTATTCCGCATTTACCATATCCTTTAACGACGCAACACGGACCATATAAAACTCGTCAAGATTTGAAGCCGTTATTGAAAGGAATTTCATGCGCTCAAGCAGCGGCAGACTGTTGTCCCGGGCCTCGTTAAGAATCCTGGTATTAAACTTAAGCCAGCTTAATTCCCTGTTTTCATAGTATTCATATGATGAAAGATCGATGCTCTTTTCCATTTTGTTTTCCCCCTAAATCCTCTTCTCTTTTATAACCGGTCTTACGGAAAATACCTGCTCGAAGAAATCGGCTTTTTCCCTGAACATGCTCTTTTCAAGCGAGATCGAAGAATCCGCCTGACTTTCAAGCACAAGCTGTCCGTCCCTGACAACAGCCTTAAGAGACTTCATCTTCTGCTTATGTGTTCTGTCCATGGCGTTTGCCACGCGAAGTATCGCAAGAAGCTTAACCATTGTGCAATACTCTTCTTCGTCCATTATATCCGCCAGCGCCTCATACGGTTCAAGTTCTTTTCTGTTGTATGAAACCGTCATGGCTACAAGCTGCCTTTCGTTATGCGAAAGTCCGAGTATCTCCGAATTCATTATTATGGTATTCGAACACTGCGCCTGTTCCGAAAGGCTAATGTATTTTCCGCAGTCATGAAGAATGCACACCGTTTTCATAAGAAGTCTTTCGCGTTTTCCCATACCGTGGTATTTTTTAAGAGCGTCGAATATCTGAACGGAATAGTCGAGAAGCGCCTCAAGATGCGGTCTGTAGCTTCCGTATCTTTCCGAAAGTGACCATGATGCCGAAAGAACATCCTCCTCAAAGTCGTGAGGAGCTTTAAGAAGACCGTTCTTATATGCATAGTCATAGGCTATTCCTTCCGATACGGAAACGCCCGGAATAAAGATATATTTTGACGGTATCCTCTCCGCAATCTCATGATGAAGGATAAGATATGCTTCCCTTTGCGCATCCGTTTCAAGCGCGGAAACATCGTCCTGCCATACCACGCTCTCGCTCTTCTTTCTCAGTTTCTTTACAAAATCTATGAATTCATCAGTTTTTACGCATTTGTCCGGAAGCGATCTTGCTTTTGTATTTACGTTGAAGTATGAAGCGTTACCGAGAAGTATAAGATAGGTCGGTTTTATGTCCTGTAGATAAGCCTTTATAAATGCATCAAGTTCCTTGTCAATGAGTACCGGAATCTGATTTCTGTGATCCGGAAGATTCTTTAACATATCAAGGATCTGTCTTAAGCTGTACGCACCGAGCATAACATGCTGGGTGGTCACGATCTTTCCTTTTACAAACAACGTTATCTGAAGGGATGCTCCGCCCACATCCACAAGAACCGCATCTTTCTTTATCATGTCCGCAAAAGAGTCCTCGCTGGCAACAGCTTCATATCCCAAAAATCTCTGTTCTGAATTTGAAAGCCTTACGATCGGCGCTTTAACCCGAAGTCTAAGCTGCTCGCTGAAAAAGAGGGCGTTCGATGCTCCGGAAACCGCATTCCCGATAAAGACCTTAACAACCTCCGCCCCATACATCTTTGCGGTTTTTTTCATATCAAGAAGGATGTTGCAGAGTCTGTCCGTTGTCTTTAAGGATACGGAACCGGTTGCAGAAATATCACTTATTATCGATATCGAAGCCCGAAGTTCGTCTATCTCTTTTAACTTCTTCTCCGTCGATATTTCAAAAACTTTAAGGATCACTTCGTATGATCCGACGTATATGGAACCGAATACTTTCATAATCTTCCCCCTTTATTCAAAAGAATCCCCTAATAGTTTCCCAGGATCCTGAGATTCAAAGTTTCTTCCTGCAATCCTCTCAGCGCATTCTGAACATTTTCATCCATCAGGTTTCCCTCAAGGTCGATAAAAAATCTGTACTCCCAAACTTTACCCGGAATCGGGCGGGATTCGATCCTGCTCATGGAAAGACCGTTAAAGATGAAGTGCGAAAGCGTATGGTAAAGCGTTCCTTTATCGTTTGAGAGCCTGAAGGAAAGGCTTATATTCTTTGCGCTTTCAAGATACAGCTTTTCTCCCGAAACAACAATAAATCTCGTTTCGTTTGATTTATCGTCCTGGATTCTCTCATCCAGTATCGACAGGCCGTATAGTTTTTCGTTGATGCTTCCGGCTATTGCAGCCTGTGTCTCGTCCTTATCTTCCATAACTTTTCTTGCTGCTGCGGCAGTATTCTGAAGCGCAACCGTTTTCACTCCGGTTATTCCCGTTCTCAGATAGTCATCACATTGCATAAGTGCCTGAGGATGAGAATAAACGGTTTTTATCATGCTCTTATCCGTCCCGGGCAGGCCGAGAAGGCAGTGGTTTATGGGGATTATCTGTTCTCCGATAATGGAAACGTCAAACTCCGTAAGAAGATCATAGTTTTCCGAAACGATTCCCGCGGAGGAATTCTCTATGGGAAGTACGGCGTAATCCGCCATTCCCGTCCTTATGGCATCCATGGCATTTCGCCAGGTGTCAACGGGATAAATCCGTACCGATTCACCAAAAAACCTAAGTGCCGCCTCCTGGGAATATGCGCCGGGAACGCCCTGAAAAACTGCGGTTTTTCCTGAAAAGTCAAAAGCTTTTATGGGTTTAAAATTAAGCGGACCCATCATCCCGTTTTCCGCAAGGATCTTATACTGTTTCTTCCGGTTTATAGCCATAAGTTCGGAAAAGAACTCGCTTAAACCCTGCTTGGTAAAATCGTCCTTTTCATCTTTTAAAAGAGAGGCAAGTTTTTCTTCTTCCCTTTTTCTGTCAAAGATGGGACGACGGTTTTCCATTTTAAATTCCGCCACATCGTTTGCAAGGGAAAGACGCTCCTTAAAAAGGTTTAAAAGTTCCCTGTCGATCTTGTCTATGTCGTTTCTTATTTCCGAAATATCTCTCATTACAATATCCTTTTTATTTATTACATCATATCAAACAGCGAAAGCTGATTTGACTCCGGAAGATCTCCGGTAATGTTAAGTTCCTTAAATTTATCAACCATTGTCTTTGAAAGTTTTCCGCGTTCCCTTATATCGTCAAGGGAAGAAAACTTTCCCTGTTTTGCTGCGATGGAAAGGGTTTCCGCCACATTCTCCCCGAGTCCGGCGATGGATGAAAAAGAAGGAAGTATCTTCCCTTCCACGATCTTAAAATCTCTCGGATCCGACTCGTAAAGATCTATGGGAAGGAAAGAAAAACCTCTTGCATACATCTCGTCGACTATACGCATATCACGATAAGTCAGTTTTTCCGTCGCAGACAGTTTCTGCGATTTATCGTCGGAATTATCCCTTTCATAATACTCGTTCAGGTAGGTTCTCAGTTTCTCGCGCCCGAAGCACATTTTTTCATAATCAAAGCCGTCCGCTCTGACGGAATAATATGCCGTATAGTATTCCAGCGGATGATAAACTTTGCAGTAAGCAACACGCCATGCCATCATGACATAGGCTGCGGCATGAGCCTTCGGGAACATATATTTTATCTGTTCGCAGGACCAGATGTACCAGTCCGGAACATCATGGGCTATCATATCTTCCTTCCATTCGTCCCAGGTCTTGCATTTACCCTTCGCAACGGCGCCTTTACGAACGTTTTCCATGATCTTAAAGGACTTCTCCGGGTCCATACCTTTGTTGATAAGATAGATCATGATATCGTCACGTGTACATATCGCGGTGGATATCGTTGCTTTTCCGGAAAGAATAAGTTCCTGCGCATTTCCGAGCCATACGTCCGTACCGTGTGCAAGACCGGCGATCCTGACAAGATCCGTAAACTCCTGAGGCTTTGTGTCTATTAACATTTCCTTTGCAAAGTCCGTTCCGAATTCCGGAATTCCCAGTGTTCCCAGTTCAAAATGGAAAAGATCGTCAGGAGATACTTTTATGGCATCCGTATTCTGAAATAAAGACATTACGCCCTTATCGTCCAGAGGTATTTCTCTTGCGTTAATACCGATAAGGTCCTCAAGTCTTCGGATCATCGTGGGATCGTCGTGTCCCAATATATCAAGTTTCAAAAGGTTCGAATCTATCGAATGGTAATCAAAGTGCGTCGTTATGATCTGATCGTCTTTCGGCGGATGCTGTACCGGAGTAAACGTATTTATCTCTTCTCCCACGGGAAGAACGATGATACCTCCCGGGTGCTGACCCGTTGTTTTTCTTACATCCGTACAGCCTACAAGAAGCCTGTCTATTTCCGCGGCGCGCTTTCTTATTCCCCGCTTTTCATAATATTTTTTAACATAGGCATAAGCCGTCTTATCCGCCACACCTGAAACAGTTCCGGCTTTAAAGGTCTGTCCTTCGCCGAAGATGACTTCCGTATATCGATGAGCTTTTGCCTGATATTCTCCGGAAAAGTTAAGGTCGATATCCGGTTCCTTGTCTCCCTTAAAGCCGAGGAATGTTTCGAAAGGAATATCAAATCCTTCCTTAACCAGTTTCTTTCCGCATACGGGGCAGTCCTTATCCGGCATGTCACAGCCCGCACGTCCCGAAAACGACTTAACGAGTTCGGAATCGAAATCCGTATAGTGACAGGACTTACAGATATAATGTGCCTGAAGAGGATTAACCTCCGTTATACCCGCCATTGTTGCAACAAACGAAGATCCGACGGACCCACGGGATCCTACCAGATATCCATCCTCGTTCGATTTCCAAACAAGTTTCTGCGCTATAATATACATTACGGCATAGCCGTTTGAAATTATTGAATTCAGTTCTCTTTCAAGACGTTCGGATACGATCTCCGGAAGATTCTCACCGTATATTTCGTGTGCCTTGTCATAGCATATCTTTCTCAATGTCTCATCGGAATTTTCGATAACAGGCGGACACTTATCGGGACGTACCGGAGATATTTTCTCGCACATCCTTGCAATCTTATTGGTGTTTTCTATAACGACCTCGTGCGCTGTTTCGGCTCCGAGATATGAAAACTCCTCAAGCATCTCCTCCGTTGTCCTTAAATAAAGCGGCGGCTGTTCGTCGCAATCGGACATATCCTTGGAATCCTGGATAAAACGTCTGTAGATCTCATCCTCAGGATTTAAAAAGTGTACGTCGCAGGTTGCGCAAACCGGCTTATTCAGGTCTTTTCCCAGCTGTACGATCTTTCTGTTTATCTCCCTTAATTCTTCTTCGCTTTCAACCGGATATTTATCACTTCTTAAAAGATATCCGTTGTTTCCGATGGGCTGGATTTCAAGGTAATCATAAAAAGATGCAATTCGAACGATCTCTCTTTCCGGTCTTCCGTTCATTATGGCTTCGTACAGTTCTCCTTCCGAGCATGCCGAACCGATAATAAGACCTTCACGGTATTTCTTTATTAGACTCTTTGGCATGTTCGGTTTTCTTCCGAAGTAATTCAGATGGGATTCGGATATCAGCCTGTAAAGATTTATCCTTCCGATATCGTTTTTCGCAAGGATTATCGTATGATACGGATGTATCTTTTTTATCTGTTCCGGCGTTATCTTTCTTTCCGAATTCAGATGCTTTAATGTATCTATCTTCATGTTACCGAGCATCATTAATTCTTTAACGAAGAATTCGGCCGTACACTCGGCATCGTCTACGGCTCTGTGATGGTGCTGGTTAACAACATTTAGAGCAGCTGCAACGGTATCCAGCTTATAGTTTTTAAGATTCGGAAACAGGGTTTTTGATAGTTCCACCGTATCGATATATGTTTCTGGGCAGGGAAGGTTCTGCCGGTTGCAGTTTTCCCTGATAAAGCTCATGTCAAAGTCCGCATTATGAGCAACCATTACCGCGTCTTTCGAAAACTCGATAAACCTGGGGAGAATATCTTCTATCCTTTCAGCATCTATTACCATTGCATCGGTTATGGATGTAAGTTCCGTTATCCTGTACGGTATCGGAACCTCCGGGTTAACAAATTCACTGAATCTGTCCGTAATCTTTCCGTCCTCAACACGTACGGCGCCGATTTCGATTATCCTGTTTTTCGCAGCTGAAAAACCTGTTGTTTCCAGATCGAAAACAACATAATCCGTGGAAAGGTCCTGTCCGTTTTCATTCGTGACTATGGATTTTTCATCATCCGCAAGATATGCTTCAACGCCGTAGATGACTTTAAAATCATCATTACCTTCCGCGGCATGCATAGCTTCCGGAAAGGCCTGGGCAACGCCGTGGTCCGTTATGGCAAGAGCCGGATGTCCGAAAGATATGGCGGCTTTTACAAGATCCTTTGCATAGGTGACACCGTCCATATCACTCATTTTTGTATGGCAGTGCAGTTCAACTCTCTTTTCGTCAGAGAGATCTTTTCTCTTTTCGAAGAAATCAGGAATAAGCTTTATTCCGCGGAGTGCGGAAATTCCGATATCCTTTGCATAATCATCATATCTTACCGTTCCCGTAAGACGGATAAACGTTTTTGCCTTAAGCTTCCCCTCAAGTTCCTTTGCGGTTTCGGTACCCATAAACTGGGTAACGCCGATGGAATCCGTGTGGTCAGATATGCAGAGTTTAAGGATTGCTCTTGTCTCATCTTTTTTAAGTACGATTATTTCCGTGGAAAGAACCTCTCCGCGCACGGTTACCGCGCCCAGTTCGCCCTTAACTTCTTCAATATCGATATATGCATCCTCAACATCGTCTCCGAAGATAACGTCCGGATCGTTGCTTTTCTTTCTCTTTGAAAAGTCACGGTTTCCTTTAAACGAATCTCCTTTAAAGGATGAGTTCTTATTATTGTCGGATTGTTTTTTCTCTTCCTGTGCCGTTCTTTCACCGAAACTTTTTACCGCACGTTTTGGCTTTTCAGCAGAATTCTCCTCTGCTTTTTCTTCCTGCTCGCGCTTTATCGAATTATAATTCTCTGTGATATCCGACACCAGTTCCGAAAGTTGTTTTTCTTTTTTCTCAAGATATTTGCTCTTCTTCGGAGGCTTGTATGAAAAAATGATCTTAAGAGGAATTCCGCACCTTGACTCTATCACCTGATAAAAAAAAGCCTTGATCTCTCCTTCTTTTTCATGGGCGATGACCGTATCTTCCATTGTAAGAAAAAGGTCGCCTTCATCCGTTATATCAAGATCGGAATTCTTAATGATACCATATGTTACGGAATTTTTTTTATAGAGTTCCTCAAGAATACTGTCCCTGTATGCATCGTACAGAGTCTTCATATCATATTGAGAGGAAAGAGTAAAATGTTCAATGATGCGGACATCCATATCCGATTTATCAAAATACTTTTTCTTGATCTCGCTTTCAAGATTCCATATCCTTCTTTTGGGAATAAGCGCATCAAAATTAAGGTAGATATTCATGGCATCATGTCTTGAATTGGTGCCTATCTTTTCTACCGTCGCATTCTTAAGAACACCGGAATATTCTCCTTCCGGTTTAAGTTCATAGAACATTTCATAAAATGCGGAAGACATTTATTCTACTCCCAGTTATCGAGTTCTTCTTTAAGGACAGAAAGAAGTTCTTCTTCCTTAACTTTCTTTACAACTTCGCCGTGCTTTATAAGAAGCCCGACACCGTCTCCGCCTGCAATTCCGAGATCGGCCTCTTTTGCTTCTCCGGGACCGTTTACAACGCATCCCATAACGGAAACTTTTATATCGTACGGATAGTTTGTAACCAGTGTTTCGACATTGTTTGCAAGCGAGACAAGATCGATCCTGGTCCGTCCGCAGGTAGGACATGAAACAACTTCTATTCCGCCTTTTCTTAAGCCCAATGTCTTTAAAATAAGTTTTGCGCTCTTTATCTCTTCAACCGGATCTCCCGTAAGGGAAACACGGATCGTATCTCCAACACCTTCGGAAAGGATGATCCCAAGTCCTATGGAAGATTTTATGTTTCCGGAATATACCGTTCCGGATTCGGTAATGCCCACATGTATAGGATGGTCCGTCTTGTCCTTTATCAGCCTGTGAGCCTCCGCGCACATCATGACATCCGAAGACTTAATTGAGATTACAAGATTATCATATCCCATATCTTCTATCATGGCAGCATTTCGAAGCGCGCTCTCAACAAGACCTTCCGCAGTTACACCGCAGTTTTTTTCGACAATATCCTTTTCAAGGGAACCGGAATTAACACCTACGCGGATCGGTATGGATCTTTCTTTGCAGGCCTTAACAACCTCGCGCACCCTGTCTTCGCTCCCAATGTTTCCGGGATTGATACGGATCTTATCCGTTCCGTTTTCAATTGCGAGAAGCGCCAGTCTGTAATCGAAATGTATATCCGAAACAAAGGGAATGCTTATCTGCTTTTTTATTTCCGGAATGTTCTTTGCCGCTTCCTCCGAAGGTATGGTACAACGAACGATCTCACAGCCCGCATCTGTAAGCGCATGGATCTGCTTTACCGTGGAAGAAACATCCTCCGTACGGGTATTTGTCATCGACTGTATGAGTATGGGATTGTCGCCGCCTATAACACGATTTCCGATATGGACTTCTTTTGTATGCATTCTGGTTTTCATGTTTTTTACCCGAAAAATTTAAAAATATCACTTACCATTACAACAACCATAAGTACCATTAAGAGGGCAAGTCCCACAAAGTTTATCTTCCCCTCTATTTCAGGCGACATCTTCTTTCTTCTTATTCCTTCGATTATAAAGAGAAGGATCCTGCCTCCGTCAAGTGCCGGGAAAGGAAGAAGATTCATTACTCCGAGGTTCGCCGAAAGCAGCACCATAAAGTTCATTAAATTAAGAACAACGTAATATACTCCGCCGTCTGCCATGGATTCGTCATAGGTATCGGACATCACCTTTACGATACCAACGGGACCGGACATATCACGTACACTGACCTTTCCCGTGAACAGGAATCTTAAGCTCTGGAAGACCACATAGATCTGATATCTCATTTCATGGAAGCCGTTTTCAAGAACCTGTATAGGATTTCCTTTTACAAGATCGGAAGTCCCGATAACTCCGATAAGATATCTTCCGGATTCTTCGTCAAGTTCGGGTGTAACCGTTGTTTCTTTCTTCTCTCCGTTTCTTTCGTAAACTATATCAAGAGCCTCCCCCGGATGAAAGTATGTATAGACGCTGATTTCCTTATAAAAATGGAGTTTGAATCCGTTAAAGGAAACCAGTGTGTCTCCGGCTTCAAGGCCTGCCTCTTCGGCAGGGGAACCTTCAACCACTTCGGAAATATCCGGAGCATAATAGCCCGCCACTCCGATAAGAATAACGGCAATTATGTATGCCAGAATAAAATTAAAGAACGGTCCGGCAAAAACTATAAGGAATCTCTGCCAGAGCGGTTTGTTCCCGAAGGCTCTTTCATCATCGGATGCTTCGTCTTCTCCTTCCATGGCACATGCCCCTCCGAAGGGAAGAAGATGTATGGAATACTCGGTTTCTCCTTTTTTTATTCCGAAAAGCTTCGGTCCCAGTCCCAGCATGAATTCATTTACTTTTACATTGCATTTCTTAGCCACAAGAAAGTGGCCCAGTTCATGAAAGAGCACAATAAAACTGAATATAAGTATTGCTATAATGATCTTCATTTTTCAATTTCCTCGATAAATCTTATGGTCTCAAGTTCCGTGTTTAAGATATCGTCCACTGTGGGATCTTCGATATAGGTGACTTCCGTCATTGCCTCCGCAATAAGCTCGCTTATGCGAAGGAACGGGATTTTTTCATTAAGGAAAAGCGAAACCGCCTTTTCGTTTGCGGCATTTAAAACCGTGGGGACATTTCCTCCGGCATCGATGGCATCATAAGCCAGCGTAAGTCCGAAGAAAGTATCGGTATCGGGACGTTCAAAATGCAGCGCTCCGATTTCAAAAAGATCGAGAGGCTTTGTATCCCCCTCAACGCGCTTCGGGTAATAAATCGCAAGTCTGATGGGAAGGCTCATATCCGGAGTTCCCATCTGACCGATAACCGCCCCGTCTTCATACTCGACTGCGGAATGCAGAATGCTTTCGGGATGTACAAGAACCTGTATTCTTGCGGGTGAAACGTCAAAAAGCCATTTTGCCTCTATTACCTCAAGTCCCTTATTTACCATGGTAGCTGAATCTATGGTTATCTTCTTTCCCATGGACCAGTTCGGATGTTTAAGAGCATCCTTAACGGTAACGTTTTCGAGTTCCTCATAGGTTTTTCCTCTGAAGGGACCTCCGGATGCCGTAAGAAGGATCTTGTTTATCTCGTTTCCTTCCCGTCCGAGAAGCGACTGAAAGATTGCGGAATGTTCGCTGTCCACCGGAAGGATCTTTACTCCCTTTTTCTTTGCCAGCGGCATTATTATATGACCTGCGCAGACCAGCGTCTCTTTGTTTGCAAGGGCTATGTCTTTGCCCGCCTCTATGGCCGCTATGGTGGGACGAATACCGATCATTCCCACAACCGCCGTAAGAACCATATCGCAGGTTTCTTCCGTTGCCACCTCGATAAGTCCTTCAACGCCGCAACAGATTTTTGGCTCATAAACTTCGGAAATAAGCTCCTTGAGTTTGGGGATATCCTCCTCGTCAGACACGGATACAACCCTGGGTTTAAACTTCTTTACCTGTTCGGAAAAGAGTTCAATGTTCTTCCCGCAGGACATGGCGGATATGGTAATATCCGGATCGTTTTCTGCAATATGAAGGGTCTGTGTTCCGATGGAACCCGTAGACCCCAGTACGGCAATTGTCTTTTTCATATCAAAGTATCTCCAGTTCCTGCACCAGATGTGAAAGATAGAACACTATCGGTGCCGTTATTATCATGGAATCAAAGCGGTCCAAAATCCCGCCGTGGCCGGGAATCAGTTTTCCGTAATCCTTTACCCCATAGTTTCTCTTTACCGCGGAAGCGGCAAGGTCTCCGACCATTGAAAAGAGCGCTCCCACACCGCTTATAAGAGAAAGGATGATAACGCCCTTCATGTCCAGGTCCATATTTGCCTTAAAGATCGACGTATAGATAAATGTAAGAAGCATGGCTCCGATAACACCGCCAAACGCCCCTTCAACGGATTTTTTCGGGCTTAACACAGGGGACATCTTATGCTTTCCGAAAAGCACTCCCACGCAATAAGCACAGGTATCGCATCCCCAGGAGCAAAGGAAGATAAGCCAGACAATATACTTTCCGTTTTGTATTTCCATCCTTGTAAGATAGATATAAGAAAGCATAACGCATACGTAGATCACGCCAAAGAATGAAACGGCTATCTCGTTTATGTTATACGACGGATAACGTATAACAAAAACTCCCAAAAGAAGCAGAAAAAATACCATAAAAAGCATTCCCGTATCAATAACAAAGGAAGGCTTGATGCTTTCAAGTTCCGAAATATGGATCTTTGCGTAATAAAGCAATGTTACAATATATCCGAGAATTGCGGGAAGTGACTTTTGCAGTCCAAAAACACGGTAAAATTCAAACAATCCGACTATGGAAATAAAAACAGTCGAAAGGATAAGAATGTTCCCTCCCGTCACTATCAGAAAGATTGCGAGAGCAAGAAGTACAACGCCGCTTATCAGTCTTGTTATAAAGGATTTCATTTTGCGCCTCCGTATCTTCTGTCTCTGTTTTCGTAAGCCTCTATCGCCTTTTTAAGTTCTTCTTCGTTAAATTCCGGCCATGGAACTTCCGTGAAATATAGTTCGGAATATGCCATCTGCCACATAAGATAATTTGAGAGTCTCATCTCTCCGCTTGTCCTTATCATAAGATCCGGATCCGGTATCCCCGCGGTATCAAGGTATGACGAGATCGTATCCTCCGATATTTCTTCCGGCAATAGTTTTCCGTCCTTAACATCATATGACATTTTTCTTACGGCTCTTCTTATTTCGTCCCTGCTTCCGTAATTAAGAGCTACAATAAAATGAAGGTCGTCAAAACCGGCCGAAAACTCTTCCAGTTCTCTGATCTTATCCTGCATATCGCTCTTTAATGCCGAGATATCACCGATAACTTTTACTGACATATTGTTCTTTTTTGAAAGATCCATGCACTTTGTAAGATAATCTGAAAGGATTTCCATTATCTTATTCACTTCTTCATCGGATCTTTTCCAGTTTTCCGTTGAAAACGCGTATACGGTAACATATTTAACGCCCATTTCTCCGCAGGCGCGAACTATGGTCTCGACGTTTTTTCCTCCGACAGAATGACCGTATGTGCGGGGCATACCCTTTTTCTTTGCCCATCTTCCGTTTCCGTCAAGTATAAATGCTATATGATTGGGAACCGCCATATATATTAATTCTCCCTAAAAATAAACTTAGTGGGCACAACATATTGTGCCCACTGATTTTACCACATTTTTGATATTCTAACAAGAATAATCCTATACCGTCATGATCTCTTTGGACTTCTTTTCAACGGCTTCATCTATCTCTTTTACGAAACGATCCGTAAGCTTCTGAGCATCATCCTCAAGGTCCTTGATCTCGTCTTCGGAGATATCTTCCGTCTTCTTTAACTTTTTAAACGCGTCCATTGCGTCGCGACGGATATTGCGTACCGCAACCTTTGCATTCTCCCCGTATTTTTTAACGTCCTTTGCAAGATCCTTTCTTCTTTCCTCCGTAAGTTCCGGGAAAACAAGACGGATAACCTTGCCGTCGTTTGTGGGGTTTATTCCGATCTCCGCCATATTTATGGCTTTCTCGATCTCCTTTACAAGAGATGCTTCCCAGGGCGCGATCTGTATCATACGCGGCTCCGGTACCGACACGTTTGCAACACTCTGAAGCGGAGTCGGAGTCCCGTAATAATCAACCATGATCTTGTCGAGAATGTGCGGATTTGCACGTCCGGCTCTTACGGAGTTAAACTCCTCCATAAGATTTTGCATGGTCTTTTGCATTTTTGTTTCGTATGTTTCAAGTCTTTTATCCATTATAATTCCCCCTTATCGGTTTATACCGTTACTTCCGTACCGTTATATTCCCCTTTGAAAGCTTTTATTATACTGTCTTTTTCCTGTAATGCAAAAACCCTCATGGGCATCTTGTTTTCCATACACATGATGGATGCCGAAAGATCAAGTGCAAGAAGCCTTTTATCTATAACATCCGAAATGGTAATGGTATCAAATCTTTTTGCATCCGGATTCTTTGCGGGATCGCTGTCATATATTCCGTCAACCGCCTTTGCAAGAAGAATGCAATCCGCTCCGATCTCTATCGCTCTGAGTGCAGTTGCGGTATCGGTCGAAAAATAGGGATGTCCCGTTCCTCCTGCAAAAAATACAACTTTTTTCGCCTTAAGATCCGCTTCGGCGGAATCCTTCGAATAGAGTTTTGTAAAGGCTCCGCAGACAAAAGGTGTATATATCTCGGTATCAAGCCCGGTGGCACGGACACATTCGGAAACATATATGCAGTTCATGACGGTTGCAAGCATTCCGACCTGATCGGCCTTGCTACGGTCCATATTTTCGGATGTTCTTCCTCTCCAAAAATTACCGCCGCCGGTAACGATCGCAACCTCTGCACCATTATCCGAGATCTCTTTTATCTGGCGGGCAACTTCCATACAATCGGCTTCGGAAAAACCTGTATGTTTATCTCCCGCAAGGGCTTCGCCCGAAAGTTTAAGTAAAACTCTTTTCATATATTAAACCTGGAATACTCTGTCAACATCAACATCCGCATATGCCTGGCTGCAGAAACCTTCGATAACGGCACCGTTGTTTATCTGTACGGAACGTGACTTGATATTTCCCATAACAACCGCGGATGTATCAACAACAACCGGTCCCTGAACATCAATATCTCCCTTAACCGCACCTGCGATAACTGCGGATGTAGCGGAGATGTTTCCGACGATAACGGAGCCTGCACCAACCTTAACGGTACCCGAAGAAGAAACTTCTCCCTCGATCTTTGCAGTATCCATAAAAATTTCGGATGCGGAAGAATTTCCGTTTATCTGTCCCGTAACAACAAGCTTTCCGTTGCAGGTTACATTACCCTTGATAAGACCCTGAACGTCGATGGATCCTGTAGACTCAAGATCCCCGTTTATCGTCATGCCTGCCGTAATGATAGCGTTTTCATCCGAAACAGCCACGGTATTCTGTGTATATGTGCTCTGTGCCGGTGTAGCGGGTGTTGTATCCATTCTGTAAACCTCCTTACGTTCCGGCTCACTGTTTATAACTATGGAAGACGGTGCTGTCTCCTGCTTTACCGCAGATGCGCCTTCGCCGGAAAGAGAAAGTGCCTCATCAACTTCTTTTTCGTCTTCCTTTTCTTTTTCGTTTACTTTTTTCTCAGCCTTTACCAAAAGTCCGTCAAGCTTTGAAAGTTCGCGATCTACATTGATATCGTTTTCAAGGGTGTTCACCATAACATCCTCTTCCGCGCCGTCGTCCGATTCCTGCGGCATAAGCTCGTCCCAAGCATCAGCTACGTCGTCCTTGAAATCCTTAAAAAATCCCATTTGTTTACCTCCGTTTTTTAATACGTATCCTCCGTTATCGGCAGGATATCCGTATCTTTCTTTTCTTTTAAACCCGTAATTATATCCGACACTTC
>JAFOND010000232.1 GCA_017418645.1 Lachnospiraceae bacterium
CGTGGATTTTAATTTCGGAGCAAGTTTCGACACTGATGGTCCCGGGGATTCCGCTCGCATAAGATTAAAGTTGGAACCGCCGCCGGTAAGGGGGATTATGGCCAGCATAAAAACAAGGATTCCCATTCCGCCGATCCAGTGAGTGAAGCTTCGCCAGAAAAGAGATGCGTGGGAGAGGGCTTCAACATCCGAAAGGATGGAAGCTCCTGTTGTGGTAAATCCGGATGCGGTCTCGAAAACGGCGTCCGTAAAAGAGGGGATCTCTCCCGTGATTATAAAAGGAAGAGCTCCGAAAAGGGAGAGAAGTATCCAGGATAGAGCCGTAACCACACAACCCTACTTTAAATAAAAAACGGTATCTTCCGGTTTCTTAAAAGAAAAAAGAAAACCGATAACAAGGCATGCAAGCATCGCGGGAAGGAAAGCGCGACGCTCTTCCTCTCCGTATATCAGTCCCACAATAAACGGGAGGATAAGAAGTCCTCCCTCGATTATTAAGATTTTTCCGAGAATATAACGGATTATCCCGTTGTTCATGCCCAAATATCTCCAAATTAAAAGTTTAAGTTATTCCAGTATATCAAGGATACTGTTGAATCCGGTATTTGTCGTAACAACCATTACGGTATCCCCGACCTTTATTTCGTCGTCACCGGTGGGAAGGATGATCTTTCCGTTTCTGTTTATGAAGGAAAGCATTAGTCCCTTCTTTAACCGAAGATCCTTTATCTTAACATCCGTGACCTTGGATTTGTTCTTTGCCAAAAATTCGATGGCTTCAACCCTGTTGTCATACATATGATAAAGACTCTCAATCTCGGAATTCAATGACGCGCGTTTTGCTCTTGCGTATGCGATTATCTTTTCCGCGGTTATATACCTGGGATAAACAACGGAACCCAGGTCAAGAGTTCCTATAACATCCTTAAAGTTGGTTCTCTTGATTTTTGTTATGACCTTCGCGTCGGAAACCATTCTTGCGTGAAGCGTAAGGAAGATGTTCTGCTCGTCGATATTTGTTAAAGCCACAAAAGAATCCACGGAGAGAAGGCCCTCCTCTTTTAACAGTTCTTCATTGGTTCCGTCTCCGTTTATTATGACGGCTCCCGGAAGGAGTGATGTAAGCTTTTCACAGCGCTCACGGTTTGATTCAATTATCGTAACTTCTATTCCGGTGGAAAGAAGGATCTTTGCAAGGTAATAAGAAGATCTTCCGCCGCCCACAATAAGAGTGCTCTTTATTGCGGACTGGTTGAATCCTATAAGTTTTAGGATGTCTCGACTATGCTTCATCGGGATGACGAAGGAAACCTTATCGCCTCTTTGAATGACAAAATCACCGTTGGGGATCTGAACTTCGCCGTTACGTTCCACCGCGCAGATAAGGATCTTTGCGTTGTCGGTTTTTGCAAAGTCGGAGATCTTTGTACCGTCCAGAACGTTTCCTTCCGGAACGCGGAATTTGATAAGCTCCGCCTGATCATGGGCAAAAGCATTGATTTCCAAAGCATCCGGAAGATAGAAAAGCCTTGCGGTTTCCCGGGCCATTTCAAGATCCGGATTTATTACAAGGTGAAGACCCAGCCGGTTTCTTAAATAGTCCACCTCTTCGGAATATTCCGGAGAACGGACTCTTGAGATCGCGGCGCAATGGCCGGAACGCTTTGCGACCGTGCAGCAGAGAAGGTTAAGTTCATCCGAATCCGTAACCGCAATAAAGAGGTCGGCGTTATCTATACCGGCCTCCTTTTGTACCGCAACGGTGGCGCCGTTTCCAACTATTCCCAAAACATCATACATGCCTGAGATCTCGGAAACCTTGTATTCGTCTTTATCAACAAGTGTAATATCGTTGCCTTCTTTTGAAAGCCGCTCAACCAGAGCCTGACCAACATTTCCGGCACCGACGATTATTATCTTTAAAGCACTTTTTTTCTTTTCTCTTTCGGGAAAGAGTTTCATTTTTTACACGCTTTCGTTATTATTTTGTACCAAAAATTCTGTCTCCCGCATCCCCGAGTCCCGGGCAGATGTAAGCGTTTTCGTTTAACTGTCTGTCGAGGTGTCCTACATAGATCTGAACATCGGGATGGTCGTTATGCAGTCTCTCAAGTCCTTCGGGTGCGGCGATGATGCACATGAACTTGATCTTATTTCCGCCATGTTCCTTTATCATACGGAGAGCATCGGAACCGGAACCGCCGGTTGCAAGCATGGGATCCACAACAAGGATTGTTCTTTCCTCAATGGGTGAAGGAAGCTTGCAATAGTATTCCTGAGGTTCATGCGTATCCGGATCCCTGTAAAGACCGATGTGTCCTACTTTTGCCGTGGGGACAAGGGTAAGGATTCCGTCTACCATTCCGAGTCCCGCACGAAGGATGGGGATGACCGCCATCTTTCTTCCTGCGATGACCGGAGTCATACATTTTTCTATCGGTGTTTCAATCTCTATATCTTCCGTGGGAAGATCGGAAAGAGCTTCAAAAGCTTCCAGCATGGCAATCTCGCTGACAAGTTTTCTGAATTCGTTTGTTCCGGTATTCTTGTCACGGAGCATTGAGATCTTATGCTGCAGAAGCGGATGATCTAATATTGTAACATTATCCATTGGTTTTTCCTCCTTACAAAAGCCAGTTTTTTTCCTGTCCAAAACTACACATAAGTATAGTTGACTTAGAGCATTTTTTCAACTAAAATACTTCAGATAAAAAAACACACACAATTAAAAGGAGGTGCTCATGCAAAATGAAGCAATCCGGGACGCGAAGGCTCTCGGAACCCCGAAAATGCTGCTTTTGGGATTGCAGCACATGTTTGCGATGTTTGGCGCAACGATACTTGTACCGATCCTCGTAAACAACTATTTTGAAGGAGAGGGCATATCGATACAGGTAACGCTTTTTGCGGCAGGTGTCGGAACTCTTATCTTTCATTTCATATCAAAACGGAAAGTGCCGGCGTTCTTAGGATCATCATTTGCATTCCTTGGCGGATTTGCAACTGTAGCGTCCCTGGACACCGGCATTTATTCGGGAATGACCATGGGCGAAAAGGTGCCCTATGCCTGCGGAGGCATTGTTGTGGCCGGTCTTTTATACCTTGTGCTTGCGCTTATAATCAAGCTTGTGGGTATTAAAAAGGTAATGCGTTTCCTTCCGCCGGTTGTAACGGGCCCCATCATCATCTGCATCGGTCTTTCCCTGGCACCCAGCGCGGTCTCAAATGCATCCGCAAACTGGCTCCTTGCCATTATTGCATTTGCGGTTGTTGTCATCTTTAACATCTGGGGAAAGGGAATGCTCCGCATTATCCCCATACTCCTCGGAGTTGTGATCTCATACGTCGTTGCCCTTATAATGAACGCAGGGGGAATGACAAATGCGGACGGTTCCGCAATACTTGATTTCGCAAGCGTTTCCGCGGCAAGCTTTGTATCACTCCCGCCGTGGCAGTGGTGCAAGTTCGATCTTACCGCGATCCTTGTTATGGCGCCTATCGCCATTGCCACAATGATGGAACACATCGGCGATATCTCCGCCATATCAGCAACGGTGGGCGAGAACTTTATCGCGGATCCGGGTCTTAACAGAACGCTTATGGGAGACGGTATCGCCACTGCTTTTGCCGGTTTGATCGGCGGTCCCGCAAACACGACATACGGCGAGAATACGGGTGTGCTTGAACTTTCGAAGGTATATGATCCCCGGGTTATAAGGATCGCTGCGGTATACGCCATAGTGCTTTCTTTCATTCCGAAGGTTGCGGAAATAATCGGTTCCCTTCCGACGGCCATAATCGGAGGAATCAGTTTTATCCTTTATGGTATGATCTCCGCCATCGGCGTTCGAAACGTAGTGGAGAATAAGGTTGATTTCACGAAATCGAGAAACCTTATTATAGCAGCCGTTATCCTTGTAACGGGCCTCGGTTTTTCGGACGGCCTTACATTTACCATCGGTTCAACATCCATAACTCTTACGGCTCTTGCTCTTGCGGCGATATTCGGAATCATCTTAAACGCCATCCTTCCCGGAAACGATTATGTATTCGTGGAAGATCCCGAATCCGATATGATCCATAAGGATGTGCTTATGGAAGGCAAGGTTAAGACGGAGATGAGAAAGAAATAAATACAGAACGAAAAAGACCTGCCATAATGGCAGGTCTCTTTCGGTTTAGAGAAGGAAAAAAGTTTTATTATTAAGCATTTTCATGCATAATAATCTATTCGTTTGTTGATCTTACTCGCATATTTGGATATGCCTTCCATAAATTCCGAGTCGGATCCGAATGTATCTCCGAAGGAGTGGAGATAAAGGCTGTTTGCCTTTGTATTATCATATGATAAATATCCGCTTGTTTTAACGGAAACGCCCAACTCTTCAAGCCTGTCACCGTATTTTTCCGTAAACTTTTTCATTTTTTTAACTTCGCGGCGGACATCTTCGTTATCGGATTCTTTTCCGGATTCGAGAGTGTAATTATATGAATCTACGAAGGCGCGAAGTTCTTTGGAGAACTTTGTTTTATAACTCTCGGTAACATCTTTTTCTTCCATTTCGAAGTCTACATCACCGAGGGCGCGTATCGCATTTTTAAGAGCTTTGGAATCTGCGTAAGAAAGTTTTTTGTTGTCTGCGTTTGCCCTTCCGGAGGACGACGCGAGAGTTCTGTCCGTTCCGGCATACATGCTGCGGAGATAATAATTTGAATTAACGGAAAAACTGCTCATAAAGTATTCGCCTCCATGCGATATAATCCTGTTACAAACCCTATATCGGACAGTTTGGAAGAAAACTTTATATATGTAATGAAATTTTTTTATTTTTTTTATATAATGAGATAACTGTTGAGGTGTCTAATAGAAAGGAAACCCACATGAACCAGGAAAAGATAATCGTCATAGATTTCGGCGGGCAGTATAATCAGCTGGTGGCAAGACGTGTCCGCGAATGCAATGTGTATTGCGAGATCTATTCATACAAAAAACCTTTGGAAGAAATAAAGGAGATGAACCCGAAAGGGATCATCTTAACCGGCGGTCCGAATTCCGTTTATGAAGAGGGGGCGGCAACATGTTCCCGTGAACTCTTTGAACTTGGGATACCGGTGCTGGGACTTTGCTACGGCGCGCAACTTATGATGCAGGTGCTGGGAGGAAAGGTTGAGAAGGCAACGGAACGTGAATACGGAAAAACAAAGACGCTTATAGACGGTGGAAAGGATACGCTGTTTTCGGGAGTACCCGACGAGACGATAGTCTGGATGAGCCATAACGATTATATAAGCAGGATCGCTCCGGGCTTTGATGTCATCGCACATACTGCGGACTGTCCTGTTGCGGCGGCATCCTGCGAAGAGAAGAAACTCTATGCGATACAGTTTCATCCGGAAGTTCTCCATACCGTAAAGGGAAAGGACATTCTCTTTAACTTTGTAAGGAATATATGTAAAACCGAAGGAACATGGAGGATGGACTCCTTTGTGGATGAGACCGTAAAGGAGATAAGAGAGCGCGTTGGCGACGGAAAAGTCCTCCTTGCATTGTCCGGCGGGGTGGATTCGTCCGTTCTTGCTGCGCTTCTTGCGAAGGCTGTTGGAAAGCAGCTTACCTGTGTGTTTGTTGATCACGGCCTGCTACGTAAAAACGAGGGCAATGAAGTTGAAAGCGTCTTCGGAGAAGGCGGATCCTTTGATGTTAATTTCATTCGTGTTAATGCCGCGGAGCGTTATTATGCAAAGCTTGCCGGAGTGGAGGAACCCGAAAGAAAACGAAAGATAATCGGCGAAGAATTCATCCGCGTGTTTGAGGAAGAGGCAAAAAAGATAGGCACGGTCGACTTCCTTGCGCAGGGAACCATATACCCTGATGTTGTGGAATCAGGTCTGGGTGGAGAATCCGCCGTGATAAAATCCCATCACAATGTTGGCGGACTTCCCGATTATGTTGACTTTAAAGAAATAATCGAACCTTTAAGAAACCTGTTTAAGGATGAGGTGAGGAAGGTCGGGCTTGAACTCGGTCTCCCGGAATATCTTGTTTATCGTCAGCCCTTCCCGGGGCCCGGTCTCGGAATCCGCATTATAGGAGAAGTTACCGCGGAGAAGGTTCGGATCGTTCAGGATGCGGACTTCATTTATCGGGACGAGATTGCAAAAGCAGGCCTGGAAAAACTTCCGGATCAATACTTTGCGGCGCTTTCAAATATGCGCTCCGTGGGTGTTATGGGCGATGAGAGAACGTACGACTATGCCATCGTCCTTCGTGCCGTCGAAACCGTGGACTTCATGACGGCGGAGGCTTCAAAGATCCCCTTCGATGTTTTGCAGCGCGTCATGTCCAGGATCATAAACGAGGTTAAGGGCGTTAATCGAGTACTTTACGATCTAACGAGCAAACCCCCCGGAACGGTGGAGATGGAATAATCCACGTTGTCCAAGGGCAAAGCAGATTATTCTCCAAGAGGTAAACTGTCTTATCCTGAAAGAATTAAATAAAACAATAGTAACAGACCTTGAAAAGGACTAACGAGACCCCTTTCCAAGGTCTGTTCTTTTGTTTATTAATCCTTGTAGTATAAGGCGTTGATGGGATTTATGACTCAGGAGTTAGAGTCTTTTACAGATAACCATTAAGAAGTACTATGGGTACTC
>JAFOND010000233.1 GCA_017418645.1 Lachnospiraceae bacterium
GGCAGATCACCCGTTATCCGTATGACTTAAGAGTTGCCGAAAACAGCAGCGGAATAATAAAAGTCGGACAAACGCATACGCAGAACTACGCTCTTGACCTGGACTTTGATGCTACGGATGATGATAAAGACGGACAGTTTGACGGCGATGTGGTGGTTTGGTATAACCTTGCAGGCGGTACAGGCTATGAAAAGAAGGTTGATGGCAACAATACAACAAGCTTATATGATACCTTTGCCGGTGATTCCGCAAACAACTATTATATCTATACCAAAGGAAACCTTACTTATACCGGATTTGGTCATGGAGCAAGCATGACGGATAAGGAAATCCGCCTCTTCGTTAACTGTATGATCTCTTCCTTCCGTGCACCGGCTTCACCGCCTTATGCAGAGGTTGAAAACGACGATACAACCGTAAATAACGGAGATTATATCGTTTATGTTGAAGATCTCGGAGATCCGAATATTGAAGGAAGTTATGCATCGACGGTTGAAGACTTTGAACTGGAACTGAGAATTAACGACGACTCACTTCCCAGCAAGTATAAGAAGCAGACATATACTCTTACGGTTACGGATAAAGACGGAAACATAATCGATGAGTATGAGCTTACGCCGGTTCAGAGAGACGGCACATATGTTGTTCATATCCCGTATAAGGATCTTTACGGAAACGGAGAGAACAGGTTTAACCTTAAGGTTGATTCCGAATACATCACGGTTAATGACACGGTTATCAACATGACAAAGACCACAACGGTCAACCTGATCTTCATGCCGTTCTTCGACTTGTATTGATGGGTAAAATGTATTATAGTATTAAAGGGGCAGGAGAGACCACCTGCCCCTTTGTTTATGAAATGGATCAAAGGAGAAAACAGAAATGAAATATTTCGGCACGGACGGATTCCGCGGAGAGGCAAACAAGGTTCTTACCGCGGACCATGCATATAAGATCGGAAGATTTTTGGGATGGTATTTTAACAAGGAACATAAGGGACGTATCGTTATCGGAAAAGATACAAGACGTTCATCCTATATGTTTGAGTATGCCCTCTGTGCGGGTATAACCGCATCGGGTTCGGATTGTTATCTTTTACATGTTACGACAACCCCATCCGTTGCATATGTTGTACGGACGGAAGACTTCGACTGCGGCGTTATGGTTTCGGCAAGCCATAATCCCTATTATGACAACGGAATCAAGGTGCTGGACAGCACCGGACATAAGATTGCCGCGAATATTGAAGAAGAAATGGAAAAGTATATTGATGGTTTAACCTCTGAACTGCCCTTCGGAACCGGTGACGGGGTCGGAATTGCAACGGATTATGCCATCGGAAGGAACCGTTATATCGGACATCTTATCTCTCTTGCAACACGTTCATACAGCGGAAAGAGGATCGGCCTCGACTGTGCAAACGGCTCCGCGCATCAGATCGCAAAATCAGTTTTTGATGCCCTAGGCGCAAAGACATATGTTATCGGAAACGAGCCCAACGGACTTAATATAAATGAACAGGTGGGGTCAACACATATTGAAACCCTTCAGCAGCTTGTTAAGGATAAGGAACTGGATCTCGGCTTTGCCTTCGACGGCGATGCGGACAGATGTCTTGCGGTGGACGAGAACGGAAATATTGTTGACGGAGACAAGATAATATACATCTGTTCCAAGTATATGAAGAAGATGGGAAGGCTGGACGGCAACCATGCTGTGGTTACAGTAATGTCAAATCTAGGTTTATTTAAAGCCTTCGAGCGCGCAGACATCGAATATGACGTGACTGCGGTAGGGGATAAATACGTTGCCCGGGACATGGAAGAGAAGGGATATATGATCGGCGGAGAGCAGAGCGGACATATCATCTTTAAGAAGCATGCAACAACCGGAGACGGAATCTTAACGGCCATAATGCTTATGGAAGTAATCCTGGAGGAAAAGAAATCCTTATCCGAACTTGCTTCCGGAATGAAAGTTTACCCCCAGGTTCTTAAGAATGTTCGCGTTACGGACAAGGCTGCGGTCATGAATGATCCGGACGTCCTTAAGGAGCGGGATGCGATCACGGACGATCTTGCCGACAACGGAAGGATCCTTCTTCGCGAAAGCGGCACGGAACCGCTTATCCGCGTAATGGTAGAAGCCGGAACGGAAGGAGAATGCAACGATTATTGTGACAGATTGATAAAAGTTATTAAAGATAAAGGCCTTGCGTAAATGATTTTGCACAAAAAAATATCAAAAAAAGCCTAAAAAGTATTGATTGAAGCCACCATAAGTATTATAATTTCTTGTGGTGGTTTTTATTTTCAGCCACAATATATAGACGTAATTGATTTACTTTCACAAAAATCAGGAGGAACGAACAATGCAGAAAGAAAGAAAGGGACAACTGGTAAGGAAGGTCGTTATTATGGCTGTCGCTATTGCTACGGCAATTGCAGCCATTATCGCGATCGTTGGCATCGTGGAGATCAGGAACACATATCACGAAATGGTTGAGGAAGTTCTCATTACTGCTACATCTCAGGCGGATTCGGAATTCACAATGATGTGGGACGGCGACTGGGCATACGAAGACGGCGTTCTTACAAAAGGCGGCGAGGAAGTATACGATGAATACCTTAGCACCATGGAAGCCCTTAAGAAAGAAACGGGACTTGAATATACGATCTTCTATAATGATACACGAGTTTGTACAACTCTTAAAGATCAGTCCGGTGCATACCTTACGGATACGCAGGCCAGCGCGGCTGTTGTGTCGGAAGTTATCGGAAACGGACAGAATTCTTACAAGCAGAATCTTGAC
>JAFOND010000234.1 GCA_017418645.1 Lachnospiraceae bacterium
CGGAAATATCCCGTGCAGGTAATAGCCGATCGTGCCGGAATCAGCAGAGGAACCCTATGGAAAGTGGAGAAAGGTGACCCCGGTGTCGCTATCGGCATATATGCGAAAGTGTTAAAGGCAATAGGACTTGGGGATGATATTACTCTCCTGGCAAGGGATGATGAACTGGGACATATCATACAGGATTCCGAGCTAAAACGTAAGAGGATGAGATAATGCATGGATTTGATGTTTATGCCGGATGGATGAATCCGGAAGAGAAGATAGGCCGGTGCATTATTGAAGATGCCAGAGGAAATGAGGTCATAGGCTTCGCATATGAAAGACAGTGGCTTTCCGATCATCCGGATATTATTCTTGATCCGGATGTTTATCAGGTAGAAGGGATGCAATTTCCCCCTGCAGGAAAGCCGTGTTTTGGTTTCCTGGAGGATACTTCTCCGGACAGATGGGGCAGAAAATTATTGGACAGGCGCGAGGCCATGGTGGCCGAAGATGAAGGTCGTCCAAAACGTAAGCTTCTTGAGAGCGACTATATTCTTGGTGTGCACGATGGCGGAAGGATAGGCGGGATCCGTTTTTATGATGATAAGAACGGTATATATTTGTCGGATCGACAGACTCTTGCTGCCCCGCCTATGGAGAAACTGAGAGAGTTAGAGCAGGCGGCGGCAAAAATAGATGAGGATCCTGATATCAGAAAGTGGATAAAAAACCTGATCGATCCCGGATCATCCCTTGGCGGAGCCAGACCGAAGGCCAACGTGGTGGATGAACACGGAAACATTTGGATTGCAAAGTTCCCATCATCACGAGATGAATATGATGTCGGCGCATGGGAGATGGTAGCTCATAATCTATTATTAAGCTGTGGGATAGACTGTCCTGAGGCCCGCGTTGTGAAATTCTCGGACAGGGGGCATACCTTCCTTTCCAGACGCTTTGACAGAAGTACGGACGGACGCATCCATTATGCATCAGCTATGACGATGGCAGGAAAGACGGACATGGAACCGGCGGGGTACATTGATATTGTTTCCGTGATTGAAACACTTTGCAGTGACCCATCCGGTATGTTAAAGGAATTATGGAAACGCATGATATTTAATATCTGTATATCAAATACAGATGACCATTTAAGAAATCACGGATTTCTGCTTTCTGATAAAGGATGGAATCTGTCGCCTTGCTTCGATGTTAATCCTGATCCCGACAAAGACCATATGGCGCTTTTAATAGGTAACAGTACGGAAAAATCGCTGGATAATGCGATGAAAATTATTGATTATTTCAGGTTTACAGAAGATGAAGCACGTGAGAGCATAAAACATATACAGAACGTCATAAAAGATGGGTGGGTGACGGAGGCGGACAAACTGAAGATTAGCCGCAGAGATAAAGAACGTATGCAAAATGCGTTCCTTATTTAAACCTCTCCGACACATTGTTCAAATTCTCCACACAACCGTCCTCCTTATTTTTTACGGTCTTTCCGGCTTTTCGCCATTCTCAAATTTGGGCATTTCACCATCCGGCAACTCCGGTCGTTCACCATTCTCAAAATCGGGCATCTCTCCATCCGGCATCTGACCGCCGTTTCCGCCGAAACCTCCGAAGCTTCCGCCCCGGCCTCCTCCGAAACCGCCCATTCCCTGTCCGTAGGTTATGGACTCCATAGTTATCTCGGTACTTTCACTTCCTGCTATCAGTGTGTATGTTCCGCCTTCTTCAATTCCCGGCGCGGTGATGTTTACCGCGGAATACTGTTTTGAAGGCGTGTAGCTTGCAAGGACGTTTCCGTCCGCATCCGTGATCTTTACCTCACCGGTCTGCGCAGATGAATAAGTATTAAGGATTGCGCCCTGCGTGCTTTCGGAAGAGAAGCCTTCCACCATTCCGGACGAACCTGCCGCAATAAGGATTCCTCCGTTAACGACAACTTCATATCCCTCCCCGGAATCAATGGCGCCGTTTCCGTCATTTGTCGGTCCGGAAACATATGTCTCTCCACCGTTTACGGTAAATGAACCGTTGGAATCAAGTCCGTCACCGTCTGCATCTATATTAATAACACCGCCGTTTATCGTCAGCGAATTAAGCGCGTTGATCCCGTCATCGGAAGCCTGAATATCTATGGTTCCGCCGTATATAACAACGTCACCGCCTTCCATGCCTTCCTTGCTGTCGCTTATCGTTATGGTTCCGTCAGCAATAAGAAGATCGTCATTTGACTCCAGTCCGTGTTTTTGCGGGGTCGTAAGATTAATCGTTCCTCCGGTGATCTTAAGATCGTCTTTAGATATAACGCAGTTTCCGTACGTGCTTTCAACATTTATTGTTCCGAGTCCGTTAAGAACAAGGTCATCTTTCGAAAAGATGGTGCCGTCAAGGCTTGTGTCATCATCCGTTACGCTCTCACCGGTTGCCACAAGTGTGTTGTCTGTGCCTTCCGCCGTTGTTACGAA
>JAFOND010000235.1 GCA_017418645.1 Lachnospiraceae bacterium
CGACAGATGACCGGCGTTACCCCTCCGGTCATTTGTCGCGTAATATATGGAGTTCAAGATTTGAGAAGATACATACTAAAAAGACTTATACAATTGATACCGATAATCCTCGGCATAACTTTTCTTTCCTTTGCCATGATGAGGATCGCGGGTTCGGACGCCATCTCCGAAAGATACGGGGACAGGGGTAATGTCTCACAGGAAGTTTTAGATGCCGAACGTGCAAAACTCGGGCTTGATAAACCTTTCCTTGAACAGTATTTTACCTGGCTTTTTAAAATGCTCCGTGGCGATATGGGAACGAGCTATGTTTCCGGAAAGGATGTGTTCCGGACATTTGTCGGAAAACTTCCGGCAACACTTCTTCTTACTCTTTTATCCATAATTATGACGGTTGTGATATCCATACCGCTTGGAATCTGGTCTGCCCTAAAGCATGACAGGATAACGGATTACGTGCTGCGGTTCTTAAGCTTTATTGGGAACTCACTCCCGAATTTCTTTGTTGCGCTTTTACTAATGCAACTTCTTGCCATAAAGCTTAATATTCTTCCGGTTATTTCTCAGGGGGTTACCGTACGCTCAGCTTTAATGCCGACGCTTACCCTTGCCATCGCTATGTCCGCAAAATATATGAGACAGGTTAGGGTAACGGTGCTTGAAGAATTAAATAAAGACTATGTTATCGGTGCGAAGGCAAGAGGAGTAAGGAATAAAGTAATTCTTTGGAAGAGCGTTATGAAGGCATCAATGCTTACCATAATAACCCTTCTTGCGCTTTCAATAGGCTCGCTTCTCGGCGGTACGGCCATAATAGAAAGCATTTTCCTTTGGGACGGTGTAGGTAAACTTGCGGTAGATTCCATAACCATGCGCGATTATCCCATGATACAGGCCTATGTTGTCTGGATGGCAATAATATACGTACTTATAAACCTTTTTACGGATATAATGTATCACTTCCTTGATCCGCGTATCAGATTGGGGGTGAATAAGGATTGACAGATAAGAAAGAAGTATCCGTAAGGGCTCAGAAGATAAAAAAAGATAATGTTAAGACAAGACTCATCATATTTGCAATAATTGCAGGTCTTTTTGTTTTGTTCTCACTGTTTTCGGATAAGTTATGCCCTTATGATCCTTATCTACAGGATCTTTCGAATGCGAAGCAGGCGCCGTCCGCGGAACATCTTTTCGGGACGGATGTCTACGGGAGAGACCTTTTATCCCGTGTTATCGTAGGAAGCAGAACCAGTATTTATTCCACGCTTTTGCTTGTTGCCATAATTACGGTTCTCGGCACTGCAATCAGTGTATTCTGCGGATATGTGGGCGGATGGCTTGATTCGGTTCTAATGCGTATATCGGATATGTTCCTTGCTTTTCCGGGTCTTGTTTTTGCTCTTGCTGTTGCAGGAGTTTTGGGTGGAGGACTTCAAAACGCTATAATCGCCTTAGTTGCCATATCATGGCCCAAGTATGCGCGTATTGCAAGAAGCCAGACCCTTTCACAAAAGGAAACGGCATATATCCGTGCTGCAAAATTATCGGGTACAAGTACGTTTAAAATCATAATAAGACACATTCTTCCGAATATTATGGGGCCGATCCTTGTAACGTCGATGCTTGATATAGGAACTATGATGATGGAGCTTGCGGGACTTTCCTTCCTGGGGTTAGGAGCAAAACCGCCTACTGCGGAATGGGGAAGCATGATGAGTGATTCCAGAAGCCTGATCTCAACCGCTCCGTTGATCGTATTCGCGCCCGGTTTCGCAATATTCATTTCGGTAATGATATTTAACCTGTTGGGTGATACCATCAGAGATTACGCCGATCCGAAGATGAGAGGCAGATAGGGATATGGAAAAAGTATTAGCTTTTGACAGTGTCACAATTTCATATAACGGAAAAGACGCCGTCCGGGACATTAGCTTTACCCTGGACGAAGGCGAAATCCTTGGCATAGTGGGGGAGTCCGGAAGCGGAAAGTCCACTCTTA
>JAFOND010000028.1 GCA_017418645.1 Lachnospiraceae bacterium
AAAAAGCATTGCCGTTCCCATGATCGCAGTGTTTATAATCTGTGATGGATTTGCTACAGTCTCATGGATCGGAATGGTTATAAAAAAACAAATACCCTTGAATCCGGTTTCTATTATCTGTACACCTGTTACGATTGCTTTGTTGGGACAATTAATGAATCTGATTGCGGAAGGGCTGGATTCCGGGTTTGAATCCTTAGGTTGGGGACTCATGTATTTTGTTTGCGCTATGAAACTTGTTGATAAGGATGAAAAATCATGCTAAGTATGCTGTTAACCGTTTTTCTTACAATAGTAATAGGTTTTAAGAAATGACGGAGTGCGCAAAAAGAGAAAACTTTTGAAGGGGGATGTATTAAATGAAATACGCAGGATTACCGGCAGCCATGTGGTTGCTTTATAACAGATCATTCAAGAAATGTCTTGAGACGGAACTCGGGTATAAAGAGGTTACGGCAAGAATTATCACAACGGCGGCAAAACCGAGATATATAGATATAATAGAGAAAATCCCGGAATTTGAAAAAGAAGACCGTTTTAAAGCTAATATTGTTAATTGCGCTTTATTGATAGCTTTTCTTCAGAGTATGCAAAGACGCCCCGGTGTAGAAGAGCTTACGGAATTTTATAAAAATGCCATGTCCAACACTGCGACTAAGATTTTCTGCAAAGCAGGAGGAAAAAGTAAGTTTACGGAGAAAGATATCTCCGGGATGAAAAAAACAGCGAATCTGAAAGCCGCGGATCGAAACCCTTATTCCTGGAACATGGAGTATCTTCCGTATAATGACGGAAGCGGTTACGAGGCAAGATTTACGAAATGCGGTATATGCACTCTTATGAAGGAATACGGATACTTTGATCTTGTTCCTGCCATGTGCCATCTGGATTATACGATGAGTGAATTGGGAGGAGCAACTACGTTTGTAAGAAAATATACTCTTGCTTCCGGTGGACCGTATTGTGATTGTGGATACAAAAGGAAAAAATGAGGTGCTTTATGGATTTAAAGAAAAAAACAATCAAGACTTTAAAGAAAAAACAGGTTTTTCGAAGGGAACTGGAGAAACAACTATCCAAGCCGGAGGCGGATAAGATATGGCGGGATGCCCATAAACGGCTGTACGGGCTATATAAAACACACAGAGACTTGCCCAAGGGTGTTGCCATGCATACCGATACATTTATATTCCCTGCGGCTGCAATCTATCTTGCAATGAAGGAATTTGATAAAGATTTTGCATATGATACGATGCAAAGGAGCATGGGCGAAAGATCAAAAGCGTACGGAAAAAAACTGGCAATGCTTTGCAGGGTGCCTGGATTCGATAAAATGTTTATAAAAATATGGGATTCAATGACGCGAAAGGTCTTCGGGGAAAGTTCGGGCTTTAAGAATGTTTTTTATCCCAAAGAAAAGGATTTATTCAGAATGGACATAACGCAGTGTCCGTACAATAAGTACCTAACAGAGGCCGGATGTCCCGAAATAAACATATTGTTCTGTAAAAACGACGAGTACATGTACGGAAATCTGCCGGGGCTGAGGTTTACAAGAACCGGAACCATCGGAGCCGGAAGCAGATGCTGTGATTTTAAGTTGGAATTATTATAAGGCGAAAGCAAGGTGGATTTACACCTTGCTTTCTTTCTTTTAAGAATTGCGAATATCTGTGAAATAGTGTAAAATATCACTAAATTTATATAGTCTGCGGAAAGGATATTAAAGGGTTTGAAAGGAGAAACAATTCTACAGAACGAATATATCAATAAGTGTAAAGAAGAGCGGGAAAAGCTTGAAAAGAAGCTTTCCCGCCCTGTTACGTTTCATGTAACAACCTTTGGTTGTCAGATGAACGCCAGGGATTCCGAAAAGCTTTCCGGAATTCTTGAGGCGGCGGGCTATGTTAAGAAGGAAGAAGAGGATGCGGATGTCGTCATCCTTAACACCTGTACCGTCCGTGAAAATGCTAATCAGAAGGTATACGGAAGACTCGGTTATCTAAAAACAAAAAAGGAAAAGAATCCGGAAATGAAGATCATGCTCTGCGGATGTATGATGCAGGAACCCTCCGTTATCGAAAAGATAATGGAAAGCTATCGGTTTGTGGATCTTGTTTTCGGAACCTTTAATCTCTACAGGTTTGCGGAACTCTTATATAAGTCTCAGACTCATAAGGGACTTCTTATTGAGATAGAAAAAGAGGATCAGACCATTGTCGAAGATCTTCCCACAGACAGAAAATATAAATTCAAATCCGGTGTAAATATCATGTTCGGCTGCAATAATTTCTGCAGCTACTGTATTGTGCCCTATGTCCGCGGAAGGGAAAAGAGCAGGACATCGGAGGATATAATCGACGAGGTAAAAAAACTTGCGGAGGATGGCGTTATGGAAGTCATGCTCCTGGGTCAGAACGTTAATTCATACGGAAAAGGCCTTGATGAAGATATTTCTTTTGCGGAGCTTTTAAGGAAAGTCTGCGATGTTCCCGGAATAGAAAGAGTCCGTTTTATGACGTCGCACCCGAAGGACCTTTCCGACGAACTTATCGATGTTATGGCTGAAAACGAAAAGATCTGCAGGCATCTTCATCTGCCGCTGCAGTCGGGAAGCGATGAAATCCTGAAAAGGATGAACAGGCATTATACAAAAGAGGATTATCTTAAACTTGTGGAAAAGATCCGTGCTAAAGTTCCGGGTATCGCAATAACAACGGATATAATCGTCGGCTTCCCGGGAGAGACGGAAGAGGATTTTCTTGAAACCATGGATGTTTGCGAAAAAGTCCGTTTTGATTCCGCTTTTACATTCATATACAGTAAAAGAACGGGAACTCCCGCCGCATCATACGAGGATCAGGTTCCCGAAGATGTTATAAAAGACCGTTTTGACAGACTTCTTGCACTTGTTCAGAGGTGTGGAAGAGAAAGAGCGGAAGAATGGACGAATGAAACACTCCCCGTATTATTTGAGGATATAAACAGACAGGATGAAAACCTTGTAACCGGACGTCTTTCGAATAATTCTGTTGTGCATGTTAAGGGTGACGAGAGCCTTATCGGAAAGATACTTCCGGTACGCCTTACGGAATGCAGAGGCTTCTACTACATGGGAGAGATCGCGTGAAAGAAAAGAGCCGTTTCAGAAAGAAAGATGTGATAATAATCCTTTCTCTTGTTATTTTTGCGGCGTTAAGTTTTATTCTGATATATCTTGTTTTGCCAAAAACGGGAGACAAGGTTGTTATAACCGTTAACGGAGAGGAATACGGGATATATCCGTTATCTGTCGATAAAGAGATCGAGATAAAACAGATAGATAAAACAAACATAATTGTTATAGAAAACGGCGAAGTTTATATGAAAGAGGCGGATTGCCCCGATAAACTTTGCATAAAAATGGGTAAGAAGAGTAAAGGCGGGCAGAGCATAATCTGTCTTCCGAACAAGATAAGTGCAGAAGTTATCACGGGTGAGGATAAATATGACAGCATCGCGCAGTAAAAAAGTTGCAACACTTGCATTATTCCTTGCTCTTGCAATGATCCTTTCGTATGTTGAAGCGATCGTTCCGATACCGATACCGGTTCCCGGAATTAAACTTGGACTTGCAAATTCCGCAGTGCTTATAATACTGTTATTGGAAAAGCCGGGGGATGCGCTTCTGGTATCTCTGGTAAGGATATTTTTATCGGGACTTTTGTTCGGAAACGCTTTTTCCATAATATACAGCCTTTCCGGAGGAATCTTAAGTTTTGTTATCATGTTTCTTGCAATAAAACTTATTAAGCTGCATCCTGTAACTGCAAGTATTCTCGGTGGCGTTTTTCATAACATCGGACAGGTTATTGCGGCGTGTTTTATTTTAGGAACAAAGGCAGTGCTTTACTATATCCCGGTTTTACTTGTCTCGGGAATCATAACCGGAGCTCTTATCGGGATAATATCAAATGAAATTCATAAAAGGATCGGAGGAAAGATACTAATATGATCTCATACATAAAAGGAACGGTGGAAGATATAGGGGACGATTATTTTGTCCTTGAGAGCCATGATATAGGATATCGCATATTTGCGCCCGGAAGTGTCTTAAACAGGCTTCCCGCAAAAGGGACGGAGATAAAGGTACACACATATTTTAAGGTGAGCGAGGATGCCATACAGTTATACGGCTTTCTGGACAAGGAAACAAAGAATCTTTTCCTTATGCTTCTTTCCGTAAACAGTGTAGGACCGAAGGCTGCGCTTTCAATTCTCTCCGTATTCTCAGCGGAAGATGTTCGCTTTGCCATTGTTTCGGGAGATTCAAAGACCATATCCCGGGCACCGGGAATCGGGACAAAGACGGCGCAGAGGATCATATTGGATCTTAAAGACAAGCTTGATGCAGCGGAAGTTGTGGAGGACAAGCTTTCCGGCGGTGTTTCGACAGATATTCCCACCGGCACACCCTCCGTTAAGACGGATGCGATCGCAGCGCTTACCGCGTTGGGATACAGCCAGACGGATGCATATAAAGCGGTTTCAAAGGCGACCATCACGGAAAGCACCACAGTTGAAGACTTATTAAAAGAAGCTCTTAAGGAGTTGGCGTTCATATGAAAAAAATCTTGGAAACAACGGTACAAACAGAAGACGAGAAATTGGAAGGCTCCTTACGCCCCCAGAATCTGTCGGAATACATCGGACAGGAAAAGGCTAAGGAAACCATGGCAATATATTTAAAGGCTGCAAAAGACAGAAACGAGCCTTTGGATCATACGCTTCTTTACGGACCTCCGGGACTCGGAAAAACAACTCTTGCGGGAATAATCGCAAACGAGATGGGAGTTAACATGAAGATAACTTCCGGTCCCGCAATCGCAAAACCCGGTGAAATGGCTGCGATCCTTTCCGGACTTTCCGAAGGCGACGTTCTTTTTGTGGACGAGATCCACCGCCTCAACAGACAGGTTGAAGAAGTATTATATCCCGCTATGGAAGACTATTGCATAGACATAATGATCGGAAAGGGCAGTACGGCACGTTCCATCCGCCTTGACCTTCCGAAGTTTACACTTGTTGGGGCAACAACACGGGCGGGACTTTTATCCGCGCCGCTCCGTGACCGTTTCGGGATAATCCATCACCTTGAATTCTACACGCCCGATGAACTTTCGCTGATAGTTTCACATTCCGCGAAGAAACTTAATGTTAAGATAGATAGCGACGGCGCATATGAGATTGCAAGAAGATCAAGAGGAACACCGCGTCTTTCAAACAGATTGTTAAAACGTATCAGGGATTATGCGGAAGTCCGCTACGATGGCGAGATCACAAAAGATATAGCAAACGAAGGCTTAAATCTTCTTGACGTGGATAAACTCGGACTCGATATAAATGACCGTAATCTCATCATGATGATAATAGACAAATTCGACGGCGGACCTGTTGGACTGGACACTCTTTCCGCCGCCCTGGGAGAGGACTCGGGAACCATCGAAGAAGTGATAGAACCCTACCTTGTAAAAAACGGTCTCATAAACAGAACACCGAAAGGCAGAGTCGCAACAAAAGCGGCATATGACCACTTTAATATTCCGTTTTCCGAATAAAAATTTTTTCTTGTTTTCGGGAATGATAGTCGCTATAATATAAGGGATTTCACGTTTCGAAAGGAGCATTTTGATGTCAGCAAAGAAGAGTGCCGAAGTCATAATTGACGGCAAAGTTTATACTTTAAGCGGATACGAGGAAGAAGAATATCTGCAGAAGATCGCGCTTTATATTAACGGAAAGATAAATGAACTTCGTGAAATGGATCAGTTCAAACTTCTTTCGAGAGATATGCAGTGCACGCTTCTTGAACTCAATATCGCTGATGATTTTTATAAGGCAAAAGACCAGATTGAAAAGCTTGAAGCCGAAGTGGAACTGAAAGATAAAGAGCTTTATGATCTGAAACATGATCTTATTTCGGATCAGGTGAAGTTTGAAGACATGCAAAAAGCAATCGATAATCTTGAAGACGAGAAGAAAGAACTTGCCGCAATAAAGACAAAGCTTGAAGCTTCATTGGAGGATGCTCTTTTAGGATCGATCTCAGGATCATAGTTTTTAAATGAAAAAAACGGAACTTTTAGCCCCTGCGGGGGATCTTGAAATATTAAAAAGTGTTGCTTTGTCCGGAGCGGACGCCGTATACTTCGGCGGAGAGCTTTTCGGAGCAAGGAAGAACGCCAAAAATTTTACATTAAACGAAGCGGAGGAGGCACTCCGCTTTTTGCATTTACATAATAAAAAAGGATACCTTACGGTTAATACGCTTCTTAAAAACACAGAGATTGAACGGGACCTTTATAAGTATCTGAAATCTTATTACGAGATAGGTCTTGATGCCGTTATTGTTCAGGATTTCGGTGTTATGACCTTTGTCCGTGATTATTTCCCCGCTATGCATGTTCATGCCAGCACACAGATGTCCGGAGCTTCCAAATATTCTGCAAGACTTTTTAAAGAACAGGGCTGCACACGGCTGGTTACCGCAAGAGAGTTATCTATCTCTGAAATAAAAGAAATCCATGATAATGTTGACATAGAGATCGAAACCTTTGTACACGGAGCCCTCTGTGTTTCTTATTCGGGGAACTGTCTGATGAGCAGCATGATAGGCGGAAGATCGGGAAACCGCGGCCTCTGCGCACAGCCCTGCCGACTGCCTTATGATGTTTTGGACGAAGATAAAAAGCCTGTTAAGAATGCGCCGGGGAAATATATGCTTAGTCCGAAAGATCTATGCGGATTAAGAGACATTAAGAAGATGTCGGAAGCGGGAGTATTTTCCTTTAAGATTGAAGGCAGGATGAAGTCCATAAGCTATGCTTCCGGGGTTACTGCTGTCTACAGAGAAGCTTTTGACAGAACGGAAGCCGGAGAAGACATGGCGGATCCTTCCGTTTCGAAAAAACTGTATGAAAAACTTCTGAACCTTGGAAATCGTGAAGGGTTTACGGATCTTTATTTTCTTGCAAAAAACGGGAAAGAGATGATGTCTTTCAGGGACAGTGCGCATAAAGTTGAGGACCACCTCATCCGTCACGCCTACGGCGCGACACCTTCCCCTCAAGGGGAAGGCTATATTCCCATTAGCGGAGTATTGTCGGCGAGCGGATCCGAACTTAAACTCACTGTTTCAAACGAAGATGTATCCGTTACGGTAACGGGAGAGAAACCCGATGAAGCGATAAACAGAGCAACAACAAAAGAGGAGATAAGGGAAACTCTGTGTAAGACCGGTAATACGCAGTTTTCCTTTGAAGAACTTGAAGTTATTGTATCGGACGGTCTGTTCATCCCCATGAAGAATATAAAGAGCATCCGTCGTGATGCTTTCGAAAAACTTACAAAGGAACTGCTTCCCCACGGAGACAGACCGGATCCCGTTCCTTATGAAGAATACGGTATTGATACGGATGAGATCAAAACATATGGAATAAATGAGAGGAAACCGTCTGTATCTGCGCATGTTCTAAGCGAAGAACAGCTTGAAGCCGTACTTAAACATCCTTCGGTCGGAACAGTGGGTGTGCCCGCATCGTTATGCATAAAAGATAAATATATTGTAAATAGAATTGCAAATGCCGATAAACGTTCAAGAATCCTGCTGCCGCCGGTATTCAGGACATATACGGAACAGATCTTCTTTGAAAACAAAGATATTCTGAATTCTTTTGATGAGTATATGCCCTATACTTATGACGGCTTAAAGTATCTTCTTGACAATAACGTTGATCCGGCAAAAATAATCCTTTCGGACAATCTTTACACCTGGAACGAAAGAAGTATTATTGCCTTCGGAAAGCTCGGTATAGATCGCTTTACCGCTCCTTTTGAACTTAACGAGAAAGAGCTGGCTCACAGAAATAACGAAAATACCGAATTTATGATCTATGGCCGATATCCTCTTATGTATATGCAAAACTGCATAAACAGGGATATGTTTTCCTGTAACAAAACTGAAAAAACATATTTTCTTAAGGATCGCTTAAATATGGTTTTTCCTGTGTATAATACATGCACTTTTTGCTATAATACCCTATATAATTCACTTCCGACCTCACTGATAAACGAAGCGGAAAAGATAAACAGACTAGGTTTTTCATCCATAAGATATTCGTTTACAACGGAGAGTAAAAAAGAAACGGAAGCCATCCTTTCCGGGGCAGGGCCGAAAGAAAAGGCCACAAACGGACACTTCAAACGCGGAGTACAATAATAAATGACACATATAATAGTTACTGTTTCTAAATATATACTTATTATTCTTTTTGCAATCTATACATATGACTGTTTTGCCGCACTCGTTAATTCGAAGAACGAAGAGCGGGCAAACAGGCTGTACAGAAAGCAGACAACTCTCATGTTCATGATACTTACGCTGGCTCATTCGGTTATGTATCTTGTCAAGCTCGACATCAGGATCATCGGGCTTCTTGTTGTCGAAGCCGTTTATCTTACGGCAACGCTTATAATATTTAAGAACATGTATAAATACGGTCAGAAATCACTCGTTAATAACATGTGCATGCTTCTTACCATAAGCTTTATCATCCTTGCGAGGCTGGATATTGACAAGGCAATAAGACAGTTTATGCTTGCGTGCGTTGCTCTTGTTATAACCTGTCTCATTCCCCTTTTTGTACAGAAGATGAAGTCTTTAAACCGTCTGGCATATCTTTACGCAGCGGTGGGATTCCTTCTTTTACTCCTGGTACTTGTTGCGGGAAGCCGCGTGTATGGCGCAAAGATTAATATAAAAATCGGCGGTATCGCGATCCAGCCCTCCGAATTTGTTAAGATAATCTATGTTTTCTTTGTGGCGGCTATGTTCCAGACCGCAAAGGATTTTAAACAACTGGCGATAACGACGGTGGTAGCGGCCATGCACGTTCTGATTCTCGTTGCGTCAAAAGATCTGGGCTCGGCAGGCATATTCTTTATCACCTATCTTTGTATGTTTGTTGTGTATACAAAAAAACCTGCATTATTACTCCTTGGAGGAGGCGGATCAATTGTTTTTGTCTGGCTCGCGGATAAAGTGTTTACACATGTTCATAAACGTATTCTCGCATGGTCGGATCCTCTTTCGGTTGCGGATGATGCCGGATATCAGATAACACAGTCTCTGTTTGCCATCGGAACCGGCGGCTGGTTCGGATCCGGACTGTATCAGGGAATGCCGGATAAGATACCGGTTGTTGCCCAGGATTTCGTTTTCTCCGCAATATCCGAGGAACTGGGAGGTTTTTTCTCGCTCTGCCTGATCTTTGTATGCATGAGTTGTTTTCTCATGATATTTAATATTGCCCTTCAGATGAACGACAGCTTTTACAAAATGGTTGCACTGGGGCTCGGATCAGTTTATGCAACACAGATCTTCTTAACAATAGGAGGCGTAACAAAGTTTATTCCCTCAACGGGTGTAACGCTTCCCCTTGTAAGTTACGGCGGATCCTCATTGTTATCCACAACAATTCTGTTTGCCGTTGTACAGGGACTTTATGCTAAATATCATCTTGAAGTAATGGAAAAGAAGGAGTCTGAACTTGAAACCGGAAAAGAAGGAAGAGAAGAGACTAAAAAAAGAAAAAAAGGCTAAAAACCGGGAATTTGTCATCATAGCCTATATGTTTGCGGCTCTTTTTGTGGCGCTTTCGGCTTATTTTTGCTATTTTTTGACGTTTAAAAGCGATGATTTTATAAACAGTTCCTATAATCCCAGGCTTAACAGTCTCCAGACAGCAAATATAAGAGGCGATATCATAACTTCGGACGGAGAAACCGTTGCAACGACCTTAACTTTCGGCCCCATAGAAAAGAGATCTTATCCCAAAGGCCGTGAATACTGTCATGCGGTGGGATATGCCATTAACGGAATGTCCGGAGTCGAAAAAGAAGCAAGTTTTAGGATGGTACGGTCACATGACTTTATAATCAGACGTTTATATAACGACATCACCGATCAAAAGAACAGAGGGGATACCGCCGTTCTTACCATTAATTCCAAACTGCAGGATGCCGCTTATGATGCCATGGACGATTATCAGGGTGCCGTTATAGCATTGGATCCGGATACGGGCAAAGTTCTCTGCATGGTGTCACAGCCTACATTTGACCCCAATACGCTTGCCGATGACTGGGACAGTATAGTATCCGACGAAACATCATCCGTTCTTTTGAACAGAGCCACACAGGGCAAATATCCTCCGGGATCCACCTTTAAGATCGTTACTGCTCTTGAATACCTTAATGAAGGCGGGAAAGCCGATGCTCCCTATAATTGTGAAGGCGAATTTTCTTTTGAAAGTACAACGATACATTGTTATAAGGGAAAGGTTCACGGTGAACAGAATTTCACAAACGCATTTGCAAACAGCTGTAACAGCGCATTTGCGGAAATAGGACTTAACCTTGATGTTAAACAGTACGGTAAATTATGCGACAGGCTTTTGTTTAACAAAAAACTTCCGACAAAAATTGCGGATGCGGGAAAAAGCTCATTCGTTCTTTCAAAAGACGATAACTCATCAATGCTGATGCAGACCGCCATAGGACAGGGAGATACACTTGTTACTCCTCTACATATGGCAATGATAGCTTCCGCAATAGCCAACGACGGAACACTTTATAAACCATATACTCTGGACAAAATACAAAGTCCCGGCGGGGCAATTGTCATGCCGTATTTCAAATCACGTTACGGTGATATAATGTCAAAAGAGGAAGCGGGAAATCTGAAGTGGCTTATGCGCTCCGTTGTAACGGACGGAACCGGAAGCGCACTCATGACGGATAAATATGATGCATACGGGAAAACGGGAACGGCCGAGTTTTCTTCCAATAAAGACGAGGCACATTCCTGGTTCGTGGGATTTGCGGAAAAAGACGGAAAAAAGATAGCTATAGCGGTTGTAATGGAAGGTGCCGGCTCGGGTTCAGCCCATGCCGTTCCGCTTGCAAAAAGTGTATTTGATGCATATTTTGAATAGGGTGTTGTCATAATGGAAAACAAGCTTAAGATTGTTTTGGAGATCGATCCGGATTACAATGATCCCCTCGTAACGATTAAAACCGCAAAGAATGATGTTCTTATTGAAAGAATAATTGAGTCGCTGGAAAAATGTGTTTCAAGCGATGTACGTCAGATTGCGGCATTAAAAGATGATTCCGTTGTTTTTCTGAACCAGGAAGATATCATAAGGGTATATATCGAAAACAGAAGACTGAAGATCCGCACCGCTTCAGAAATCTACGAATCAAAGCTCACTCTCAGGGACATTGAAGATCTGTTGAGTACAACTCTGTTTTCCCGGATCAGCCGTTTTGAAATCGTAAACTTAAGGAAGATCAAAGAATTTGACCTTTCGATTGCAGGTACCATAAAAGTTACGTTTGAAGACAGAAGTGAGACTTGGGTTGCACGTCGTTATGTAAAAACAATTCAGGAGAAACTGATAAAAGGAGGGCAAAAAGATGAACAATAATCTTAAAAAAGCCCTTATTATGGGGGGAATAGGTTTCGCCGTCGGTGCCCTTATATGCGTAATTTTTTGTATTGTAAGCTATTTTTCCGAGCCTGAAAACTTCAGCATTGACGGCGGTACGATCCTTTATATATTCCTCGGCGGACTGCTCGGACTTGTTAATATGGGAACTACCGTTGTTTATGATTTTGAAAGCTGGAGCATTGCAAAATGTACACTGGTTCATTTCGTTGTATGCATAACATCTTTCTATATGTTTTCATTTTATATAGACTGGTTTAAATTCGGCGACACCATGTTCTTTATTGTCACGGCCGCGTTTATAGTGGCATATTTTATCATATGGCTTGTAAACTATCTGTCATATAAACGAACTGTAAAGAGATTGAATAAAGAACTTAAGGGTTTTAAATCCGAAATTGAAGAGTAAACCGTTTAAACATAAAATAATACCGCTTAGACATTTCCTATTTACTTATATGACGCATTATGAGAAAATGTCATATCTTTTTTAAGAAGGGATTTTCAGATGAGATTTAAAGTACTTGTGACAGGCGCAAACAAAAAGCTTATAAATGATATCTGTAAGCACCTTGAAGCGGACAGGGATTATATTACGGTCCGTTGCCCTGCCATTCATTCTGAATTATTTGAACTTACACTTTCGGAACTTCCGAGGGTTATCATTATCTGTCTCGGGAACGAAACGCTTGAAACCATTAATGCATATAATGTCCTGAAAGACTCAGTTAAGGTTGGAAACTGCACCGTTATCGTCATAACAAACGAAGATGACAAGCAGTTCTTTATGAAGTATACGAGGATCAATAAGGTTTTATTCCTTTCCCGTCCGGTCTCCCTGTTTGCGCTTTACGAAAAGCTGATAACAATAGAAGAGGAGATGGCGCAGCAACGGGATCAGACTCTTTCACAGTTTGAAGGGTTTAATCTTGATGATGACGGCAGCAATAGGAGAAAACATATCCTTGTTGTGGACGATGATACCGAGCAGCTTGTTATGATAAAAGAGCAGTTAAGCGAATTTTATGATGTGACTCTCGTTAAATCCGGAGATGCCGCATTGAAATTCCTCACAAAAAAGATTCCGGATCTTATTTTACTCGATTTCCTAATGCCGGATGAAAACGGTCCCCAGGTCCTTCGAAGATTCAGGGCAAACGAAGTATATGCCACCATACCCGTTGTATTTCTTACGGGAATGAAAGAAAAGAAAACCGTAATTCACACGCTGACCGAACTCAGGCCGCAGGGATATATTATAAAGCCCGCGAAGAAATCCGAACTTGTTGCAAAGATAATTGATGTATTGGGGTAATTAATTATGAGTTTTGATATCAATTCATTGAAAGAAATCGGACTTGATGTTAAGCTTGGTGTTTCATATACGGGAAACAATGATAAGTATGTTTCCGCGCTTCAAAGATTCTATAAGAATTTTGAAAAGAACAAAAATAATGTTGAGACATTTTTTGCGGAAAAAGATTATGAAAATTATATGATCACCGTTCATGCGTTAAAAAGCAATGCAAAAATGATAGGCGCCACCGAACTTTCGGAAAAGTTTGAGGCTCTTGAAACGGCTGCAAAAAATAACGATGTTGAGACAATAGAAAAGGATACTTATACAACGCTCGCATCATACAGAGCCCTTGTTTTAAAACTACAGCCCGTAGGAGAAATGGAAGAAGTTCATGCTGCGGATGAGATATCTTCCGAAGTTGCAAAAGAAACTGTAGAAAAGCTTCTCGAAGCTTTGGACGATTTTGATGACGATCTTTCCAAAGAACTTGTCATCAAACTGTCGGGTTATCCTTTCAGAATGACTCAAAAAGAATTGCTAAAAAACGCTAAAGAACAGATAGAAGATTTCATGTATGACGAAGCAGCTGAAATAATAAGGGAAATAGCCAAAACGATCGAATAAAACACTAATTCACGAGGGTTTGTATGTTAAAACGTCTTCCGATAAACCGGTCTGAACTTCTGTATTGCGGTCTGCAAAAAGATGAATATTTGAGCATCAGAGATATCATAATGGAACGTAACATAAATCTTGTTACAAAGATATCAGGCGCACTTATTCTGCTGGGGGTATTTTTTCTTGCCGTTGAAGCCGCCCTGGGAGTCGATAATCTTCTTGCATATTATATTCTTATCTTCGGTGGCATTATATTAAGTCTGTGGAGATTCATTCAACGCGATATAAAAAAACACAGAACGTCTTCTCTGTTTTTCTGTTACGCATTTATTCTTGACATATATGCATACGGTATAGTACTAAGCCTCCAACCCGCAAATATCAATAATCCTGCCACAAGTATCGTTGTATTTCTTGCGCTTATGCCCCTTACGGTAAACGATCGTCCGGCGCGTATGGGAATCGTGACCATCATATCCACGGTGTTCTATCTTACACTGGGATTTCTTTTAAAAGGTCATTCCGCCTTTTTGACGGATCTTCTTAATACCCTTACCTTTTCAACTCTCGGACTTTTCCTGTATATCGGTATTTCAAACAGAAACGTTAAAGAAATTTTTTACGGTATGCAGGCTGCGGAAAATGAACGGATAAAGGAAGAAGCAATTATTGCGGAGAATTCCAATAAGGCAAAAAGTAACTTTCTTGCCAACATGTCTCATGAGATCAGGACTCCCATGAATGCCATAATCGGTCTGGACGAGATGATTCTTCGTGAGTCTAAGGACGAAAAGATAACAAAATACGCACAGGATATAAAAAGCGCCGGCTCCACGTTGTTATCGATAATAAATGACATTCTGGATCTTTCTAAAATCGAATCCGGAAAGATGGAACTTCTCCCGGTGAATTATGAAATATCATCGGTACTTAATGATGTTCTGAATATGACGGAAAAAAAGGCTGTTGATAAAGGACTTTCTTATGACCTTCGTGTTGAAAGCAATATTCCCTCCGTTCTTTTCGGAGATGAGATACGTATCAGACAGATCATGCTTAATATCATTAATAATGCCATTAAGTATACGGAAAAAGGCAGTGTTAACGTTCTTGTATCCTTTGAACGGGAGTACTCCATCCTAAAGTTTTCCGTTATAGATACAGGTATGGGAATAAAAAGAGAAGTAATAAACAAGCTGTATTCTTCCTTCCAACGCCTTGATAAATCAAGAAACAGAAAAATAGAAGGAACCGGACTCGGTCTTAATATTACAAAGCAGCTTGTCGAGATGATGGATGGTAAGATTGATGTCGAAAGCGAATACGGAAAGGGTTCGATCTTTACGGTAAAAGTTTTTCAGAAGGTAATATCCGATGTGCCCATAGGGGATTTTTCCAAGCGTGTCAATGATGCCAGGAATGAGATCATTGATTATAAGCCTTCTCTTATAGCGCCGAAGGCGAAACTTCTTATTGTTGACGATAACAGCATGAATCTCGAAGTAATAACGGGACTTCTTTCGGAAACAAAGATAATGATAGATACTGCAGAATCCGGTAAAGAATGTATAGAACTCTTAAAAGGAAATAAATACGATGTGCTGCTACTTGACCAGATGATGCCCGGCATGTCCGGTACTGAAACCCTTAAGATCATTAAGGAACAGCATATTGCAGATGAAATGCCCATAATAGTTCTTACCGCGGATGCCATTCTTGGCGCGAGAGAAACCTATATCAGCGAAGGATTTACGGATTATCTTTCAAAACCGGTAATGTATAAGGAATTGGAAACAATACTGATCAAGTATCTTGATGATTCTATGATAAATTCGGATATTGATGCGGAAAAGACAATGTCCGATGAAAAGATTAACAGGCCCGTAGTTCTTATTGTGGGAGACAGAACCGAAGATTTAAATATAGCAAAAGATATGATATCCGATGAATTTAAAGGGGTTTTTGTTAAGGATAAATCTCAGGCAGATAAATATCTAAAGAAGCATAATGTTAAACTTGTGCTTAATATAGATGATATCACGGAGCAATAATAACATTTATTGTTGAAACAAGAGTAAAAAAAGACTATACTATTTACAATTGTATCCACCGGGAGGAAAGATTGCTATGGAAGAAGCAATAAGCTGTGGTGGTGTAGTCATTTTCCGTGGAAAAATATTGGTTCTTTATAAGAACTACAGAAACAGACATGATGGTTGGGTTCTCCCGAAGGGGACGGTCGAGCCCGGCGAAGAACACGAGGAAACTGCACTCAGGGAAGTCAGTGAAGAAGCAGGGGTTAAAGCAACAATAAAAGCATATGTCGGCGAAAGCCATTACCGGTTTACCGTTCCTGGAAGTATTGTGAATAAGACGGTTCACTGGTATCTTATGTCGTCTGAATCTTATCAGAGCAAACCCCAAAAAGAAGAGTTTTTTTATGACTCGGGATATTATAAGTATAACGAGGCGTATCATCTTTTGAAGTTTTCTAACGAAAAAGATATTCTTGAAGACGCATACAGAATCTATCGCGAGCTTCAAAGAAAGAACGAGTGGAATATTAACGGATGATAAGGTGGTCGGACAAACTCTATAAAGGTAAGGGGGTTCCGCCTCTTCACGAAGTGAACTGGAACATACGTCATAATGCCGGCATGGCAGAGATATATTACATTGTTCTTTCCCAAAGAAAAGACGAACTCCTGGAAATATATCCGTCATATGTTATGATGCAGCCCCACTTAAAAGAAAAGGACTTTTATGCTGTGGGGATCGCGCGGGGATATACATACGCTCTCAAGCTTACAAGAGACATAATCGACGACGTATATCAAAGCACAGGCACATTTGACGTTGAAGAATTTTTTAAGGAGGACACCTGATGGGAATATTGGGAATCATCCTTCTTATTCTTAAGATCATCGGTCTCATCCTTTTATGGGCGCTCATAATTATTCTGGCTCTGATATTGTATTTTCTGATCTTTCCCTTCCATTATGAGGTATCCGTCAGAAAATTCGAAGATATAGGCTTTAACGTAAAGATCAACACTTTTCTTTACAGTATAGCCGCCGGAGCGGATAAGGAAGACGGAGGAGAGATAACTCCGTTTCTAAGGATTCTTTGGGGATTTTCAAAGATACTGCCCAAGAAGGAAAAGCCCGACATTGAAGAGACGCCGGAAACGGAAGATAAGTTTCCGGAAGAAGTTACCGAAGAAAGTATAAAAGAAGAACCGGCGCCGGAAATTAAAGACGAAACCATAAACGAGGTTTCAGAAGAAAAGCCGAAAACCGAAGCGGAAACTTCAGAAGAAAATCCGAAAGCCGAAACGCAAAGCACGGAAACGGGCGATAAGAAGGAACCGGAAAGCACTGAAGTAGCAAAAAAGCCGGAATCGGAATCAACCGAAGAAAAGCCGGAAGAAGAAAAAGAAGACGATAAACTCGAGAAGATTGAAAAGATAAAAGATCTGTTACTGGATCCCGACACATTGGAAGTTATGAAGATCGCGCTTTCAAATGTTGTATGGCTGCTAAAGGGTTATATGCCGAAAAAATTTTATGCAGACTTTGAATTCTCGGCAGGAACACCTGACGGGACAGGAGAAATACTTGCGGTTATCGCGGTTCTTCCGATGTTCCAAAGAAACAAAGGAAAGGTCGTTTTTGATTTTATGAGTGAAGATCCTTTCTTTAAGGGAACGGTAAGTCTTAAGGGCAACGTACAGATCGGCAGAATATTCGGAATGATTTTCCGGATAATGGCTCATAAAGAAACGATAAATCTAATAAAAAAGATCCTGGGAGGAAAGAAAAATGGCAAAGTCAAGTGAAAACGTCAGCGAGATCGCAAAATCTCTCTATGAAGGAATGGACACATATCTTACAACGAAGACCGTTGTCGGAGAACCGATAACAATAAACGATACGGTAATACTTCCGCTGGTAAACGTTTCTTTCGGATTAGGTGCCGGATCATTGACAGGAAAAAGTGATAACGGAATGGGCGGACTCGGAGGCAAGATGACACCGAGCGCAGTTCTTATCATAAAGGACGGTTCCACAAGACTTATGAACATTGCAACATATTCAGGTCTTGATAAACTGCTTGACCTCCTTCCGGATTTTGTGGATAAATTCAAAACGGAGAAGGAAGCAAAGAAAAACGCAGAGGCGGTAAATGCCAGCCCCGAACAGAGAGAAGCGGCAAGAAATGCTTTATCCGAAAAGATAGATAAATCCGTAAATTCATAATAAAAAAGAACGGTGCACATGCACCGTTCTTTTTTCATGTTCAAATTAAATTACGCTCTTTCAACTTTGTTGGAACGGAGGCATGAAGTACAAACATAAATCTTCTTATTTGTACCGTCGATATTAGCGTGAACAGACTTCACGTTTGACTTCCAGATCCTGTTTGATCTTCTATGTGAATGGCTCACGTTATTTCCGAAATGAGCGCCTTTTCCGCAGATTGCACATTTTGCCATAGTTAACACCTCCTTGGCTTGTAGATTTGGTCTGAAACCACAACAGAAGAGATTTTATCAAAGAAATGTAAAAAAAGCAAGCATTATTTGTATTTATTAACATTGTAATTTTAAAGAAATTTAGTATAATGAAATACGGTTTGATATTATTAAACAGAAGGAGGATTCCTTATGCAGGGTCAAATGGAAACGAAGTACGGAAAAATTTCCGTAAATACCGAAGTGATCGCAACATATGCCGGATCCATAGCCGTTGAATGCTTTGGTATAGTCGGCATGACGGCAGTAAATGTGAAAGACGGTATGTTCAAACTCTTGAAAAAGGATTACTTAAGTCATGGCATAAATGCCACAATAGATGAAGACAATAATATTTCACTTGATTTTCATGTAATAGTTTCATACGGCGTCAGTATCGAGACAGTCACGGATAACCTTATGGAAACGGTTAAATACAAGGTTGAGTCCTTTACGGGTCTTAAAGTAAAGAATATCCGCGTATTTGTCGAAGGCATACGTGTGATCGATTAAGGAGGAAGCCGTGGAAACGAATACTATAACCGCAGAGGTTTTCAAAAACTGTTTCCTTGCCGGTTGCAAGGCGCTGGAAGCCGATAAGGAACACATAAATGAATTAAACGTATTTCCCGTGCCGGACGGTGATACGGGCACAAATATGACAATGACCGTAATGTCCGCAGCAAAGGAAGTACTTGCAATCGAAGATCTTAATATGGAGACGCTTTCAAAGGCAATTTCTTCCGGATCGCTCCGCGGAGCAAGAGGAAATTCCGGCGTTATCCTTTCACAGCTTTTCAGAGGCTTTACAAAGGTTATAAAGAAGGAAGAGGAGATTACCGTCCCCGTACTTTGCGAAGCTATGCAAAAAGCGGTTGAAACGGCATATAAAGCCGTTATGAAGCCTAAGGAAGGCACGATTCTTACCGTTGCGAGAGCCGCTGCCGATAAGGCTTTGGAACTTTCCGATTCAGTTGATAATCTTTACGAATACTGTGATGCCATCATAAAAGAAGCTGAAGACGTTCTTTTAAAAACACCGGATATGCTTCCGGTATTAAAACAGGCAGGCGTTGTGGATTCCGGCGGTCAGGGCCTTGTCCGCGTTCTTCGCGGAGGCTGTGATTTCCTTTCGGGCAAAGAGATCGATCTTACTTTTGAATCCGATGAAGAAAAGGCTGAGAAGAAGACGGAAGCCGCTTATACCATAAGCATGACCGTTCTTACGGAAAGCGCTATAGAAGCAAAGGAAAGAGCCGCATTCCAGTCTTATGCCGAAGGAAACGGAGATCATGTTGATCTTTCCTTCGAGAAAAAATATTTTTCTCTTACAATGCATACGGACGAGCCTTTGGAACTACTTAAAAAAGCTTCCGAACTCGGTGTTTTACAGGATGTTTCCTTAAAGAACAAATCTGTGCAAAAGTCGTCAGGCAAACAGGAAGAAAAGCATGTTGAACCCGAAAAGCCCGCGGAAGAAATGGCTGAATACGGATTTATCGCAATTTCCTGCGGCGAGGGACTTTCCGAGATATTTACCCAGCTCGGCGCCGATATGATAATAGAAGGCGGACAGACAATGAACCCCAGTACGGACGACATCTTAAATGCCGTAGAAAAGGTTCACGCCAAGAATATCTTTGTTCTTCCGAATAACAAGAATATCATTCTTGCAGCAGAACAGGCCGCAAAGATGAGCGGAAACAAAAAGCTTTATGTTGTTCCCACAAAGACTGTTCCTCAGGGAATAACCGCAATGATAAACTTCCTTCCGGACCAGACCCCGGAGGATAACCTTTCTTCCATGAAGGAAGAGATAAAGAATGTTAAGACCGGACAGATCACATATGCGGTAAGAGATACCATAATCGACGATAAAGAGATCAAAAAAGGCGATTATATGGGTATAGGCGATCAAGGCATCATTTCCGTAAACAAGAATATGAATAAGGCTATCCATGATATGCTTGACGAAATGGTTACGGATGAATCCGGAATTATCAGCGTTTACTACGGATCCGATGTTAAGGAAAAAGATGCGGCTGCGCTTGAAAAGAAGATACAGAAGGTATATCCGGGCGTAGAAACGGATCTTCAGTCCGGAGGACAGCCGGTTTATTATTACATCTTTTCCGTTGAATAAGGAGAATTCTATATGGATTTCTTGACCCCGATAAGAGAGATCAAAGGGGTAGGAGAGAAAACAGAAAAGCTTTATCAAAAAACAGGAGTATACACCGTGGGTGATATACTCCTTCATTTTCCGCGCGGATATAAGCGCTTTCCCGAAGTAACAACATTAAACACTGTATCCGACCCATCTTACGAAGTATCCGAACCGGTTGCAATAATAGGTATGTTAAAGGCACAGGCTGTTAACAGGGTTTCCAAAAAAAAGATGGAAATAACAGTTGCGACCGCCTTTAACGATGAAGGTTCTTTTGAAGCCCTTTGGTTCCGCATGCCTTATATGCGTTCCAATCTTCATACGGGTATGCCTTATGTGTTTTTCGGAAACATAAAAAAAGACGGAAATAAGATTAAATTCGAGATGCCACGGATTTTCACACCGGAAGAATACGAATCAAAAAAACAGGCTCTCGAAAGCATATACAGACTTACAAAAGGTTTATCCAACAATTCCGTACAGAAAACGGTAAAAGAAGCGTTGACCTTTGTGTCTTTTAAAAACGATTATCTTCCCGAAAATATACGGAAAGAGAGAGGTCTTATCGAGATTTCCGATGCAGTTCACGACATTCATATTCCATCGGATTTCGAAGCCCTTAGTATGGCGAGAAACAGACTCTGTTACGACGAATTCTTCCGTTTTTTCTATTTTATGAATAAGAGCAAAAAGAATGACATTGAAGAAGAAAACCGTTTCAAGCCACTTGATCTTGAAATCTTTAATTCCGTTAAAAAATCCCTTCCTTTTGAACTGACTGACGGACAGAATACCGCTTTAAGTGAGCTTTTAGAAGACTTTACATCGGATCATATATCCGAGAGAATGCTTCAGGGAGATGTGGGATGCGGAAAAACAATGGTTGCCATTTTATCCATGCTGATTTTTGTTTCAAACGGTTATAAGACGGCCATGATGGCTCCGACAGAAGTTCTGGCAAGACAGCACGAAGAAACGTTTAAAGAATACATGAATGAATTTAACCTTCCGTACACCGTTCTTTGCCTTACGGGTTCAACCCCGGCTTCGGAAAGAAAAGAAATAAAGAAGATTTTAGCTTCAGATGAACCGGTATTTTTGATAGGAACGCATGCCATAATACAAAAAAACGTTGATATTAAGGATCTTGCACTGGCCATAACCGATGAGCAGCACAGATTCGGTGTAAAACAGAGAAAAACAATAGGAGATAAGGGGAATAACCCTTTTACCCTTGTAATGAGCGCCACGCCGATACCCAGGTCTCTTGCAATGGTTCTTTACGGCGGCATGAAGATTTCCGTTATAAAAGAGCTCCCGAAAAACAGACTTCCCATAAAAAACGCGGTCATAAAAACGGATAAGAGGGATTCCGCTTTTAAGTTTATATTAAAAGAGTTAAATAAAGGCCATCAGGCTTATATCATATGTCCTCTGATAGAAAGCAGCGAAAAAACGGAAAGCGAGAGCATAGAAGAGTATAAGGAAAAACTTAAAAGTTTCTTTTCACCCGATATCAATATCGGTATCATGCACGGAAGGTTAAAAGACTCCGAAAAGAATGCCGTCATGGAAGAATTTGCAAACGGAAACACAAGCATTCTTTTATCAACAACTGTTGTGGAAGTCGGAGTTAATGTTCCCAATGCTACGGTTATGCTTATAGAAAATGCCGACAGATTCGGCCTTTCGCAGCTTCATCAGCTTCGCGGAAGAGTTGGCCGCGGAAAGGATCAGAGTTATTGTATCTTTATGGATGCCTCTAAAAAAGAAGAGGAAAACCAGCGGTTGAAAGTTATATCAACATCAAATGACGGCTTTTTTGTTGCTTCGGAAGATTTAAAACTCAGAGGTCCCGGAGACTTTTTCGGCATAAGACAGAGCGGAGAACTCTCGTTTACCATCGCGGATATATATCAGGATGCGGAAATCATGAAAAAAGCAAACGAGGATGTTTCCCGCCTGCTTTCTTCTCCCGACTTTGATACCGAAGAATTGAATGATTATATGTCCATGTACGACAGGGTGACATATACTAATCTTTAACTTCCCTCATCCCGAATATCCCGGGCTTTACCGTCATGGAATAGTTCGTATAATAGATAACAAAGCCCGCATTTCTCTTGTTCGGCTTCTTTACATTCTTTTTCTGGAGATAATCGATCTCGACTTTGTCCGAATCCCGTCCGGAAGAATAGTACCCGGCAAGAGAAGCTGCATTTTCAAACACGTTATCAGGAAGTTCCTTTCCCTCCGTCTTTACTATTACATGGGAACCCGTATAGGTCTTCACATGGAACCACCAGTCATTTCCCTCCGCCACATCAAAGGTGAGATGATCGTTCTGAATATTGTTCTTACCGACATAGATATGAAAGCCCTCATCCGTAATAAAATGCAGGGGTTTGCTCTTTTCGGGCCTGTTCTTTCCTTTACCCTGGCTTTTAAATCTTATAAAGCCGGAATCCTGGAGTTCTTTCTTTATCGCCGAAAGATCTTCTTCGTTTTCGGCAAACTCTATGGCCGTCAGTATCGATTTCAACTGTTCCACGGCATCTTCGGTCTCTTTTATAAGGCCTGTTAGATTTTCCTTAGTACGTTTTAGTTTGTTATATTTTTCATAATACCTGTTTGCATTTTCCATAACGGTAAGATCCTTATCCAGCGGAATCTTAACCTCTTCGTTGGTATAGTAGTTAAGAACAGTTGCGGAATCGGATCCGTCTTCTATACCGTATGCATTTGCCGTAAGAAGTTCGCCTCTCAGCTTAAACTTGTCCATTTTTTCCGTATCTTTAAGCTGTCTTTGCTGAAGATCAAGTTTTTTAACATTTCTTTCCAGGATATTCTGAACGTTTTTTCTGATATCTGCGGACTTTTGATGCATGTTCGTATACTTGTTCCTGTCGCCATAAAACATAAAAAGCGCATCGGAAATCAGAGGAAAGCTTTCAATAACTCCATCCCTGTAACAGGATAAACGAAAAGCGGAATATTCCAAAGGTACATTTTTATCTGTACTTCTGATTATACAGGGAGAATACTCGTTATTATTAAGATTCTTTAAAAGCATAAAGAATTCTTCCGTAACCTTATCCCGTTCGGTGGGATTCAATGAAGCCAATGGCACATCCGAATCAATCCCGCACCTTTCAGATATTTCGTTAGCCGTAACTGAAGAAAACCCGGTGAAGGTTCCCGAAAAGAAACGGCGTACATCAACCGGTTTTGAAAGCAATGCGCGAAATTCCTCCTCCGTAACGGAAAAGGGATCCAGTTTCTCGTCCTGTGATGGAATAAAGTAATCCCTTCCCGGAAGAACTTCCCGGACAGAGCTTACGTTTGCGCCCACATGCTTTATGGCATCGATTATCTTATTGTCTGAATTGCAAAAGATAATATTCGAGTGCTTTCCCATAAACTCCGCATATATATATTTCTTTGCCGGATCGCCCATTTCGTCAAGATGCTCCACCGTAAAACGTATTACACGTTCAAGTCCCGGATTCATATCTTCCGAGAGCTGTTCTATTGCCGTTATACGGCCGGATCCGATATGTTTTCTTAAGACCATGCAAAATCCCGGTGCGGTCATGGGCGAGTTTTTCTTTTCCTGCGTCATATAAATCAGCGGAAGAGAAGCATTTGCGGAAAGGAACAACATTCTGGTCCCCTCATCGCCTTTTACGGTTATAAGAAGTTCTTCTTTTTCCGGCTGTGCGATCTTTTGAATGCGTCCGTTAAGAAAGTATTTATTAAGTTCAAAACAAAGTGCATGAAGTGTAATTCCGTTAAGTGCCATAAAAAATTTTTCCTTTCGGGTCAAAAACCCTTTAAAATAGTGCGATTCACATCATATCACACTTAAATAAATTTGACTATATCTATGTTTTTTTGTATAATACAGTGGATTATGTGAAGAGGAGATAATATCCCAAAATGATACGTTCAATGACCGGCTTCGGCAGGGCTGAAATAACAACAGAAGAATACAAGGTTTCCGTAGAGATAAAATCCGTAAATCACAGATACCTTGACTTATCCGTTAAGCTTCCGGGAAGGATCGCATATACGGAAAATAATATCCGAAACACCGCAAAAGAAAAGATAATCCGCGGCAAGACGGACATCTATATCGTATACGAAGAAACAAAAGACAAGAATATCAAGGTCACATATAATCCCGATATTGCCAAAATGTATATGGATGCATTAAACGAGATGTCGAAAGATTTCAATCTTGAGTCCGACATCCGTCTTTCCACGCTCTCGAGATACCCGGAGGTACTTGAGATCAGAGAAGAGAATCCGGATGAGGACCTTGTATGGGAAAGAATAAAAAAGCCGCTTAACGATGCGCTTGATAAGTTTATTGAAAGCAGGACCGTAGAGGGCAAAAGGCTTGCAGACGATCTTATTTCAAAATGTGATGCTTTGGCGTCTTATGTCGATACGATTGAAGAAAGATCACCGCAGATAATCAATGAATATAAAGAACGTCTGACAAAAAAAGTGGAAGAGCTTTTTGATCAGAAGCCGATAGACGAATCAAGGATTGCAACGGAAGTTACGATATATGCCGATAAGATCTGTGTTGATGAGGAAATAGTCCGTCTTAAGAGTCATATCTCCCAGATGAAAGATATGCTTAAAACCGGAAACGAAGTCGGCAGAAAACTGGATTTTATCACGCAGGAAATGAACCGCGAATCGAATACCATTCTTTCGAAATCCACCGATGTCGAAGTGTGCAACATCGGAATCGAAATGAAGACACTGGTAGAAAAGATCCGCGAACAGATCCAGAATCTGGAGTAGATATGTTTATAAACGCTGGATTCGGAAACATGGTTAACGAAGACCATATTTCCGTCATAATATCACCGGAGTCTGCTCCGGCAAAAAGAATGATACAATCGGCAAAGGAAGATAAGACCGTAATTGATGCCACATCCGGAAGAAGAACAAGGTCTATTGTTATTCTTACCACAGGTAAAATACTTTTATCCGCACTGTTGCCGGAAACAATTGCACAAAGAGCATCCGGTGTAAAAAAAGAAAAACCGACACCGGAAGAAGAGGAGGCAGAGAGTGAAAAGTAAAGGTCTTGTTACCGTATTATCCGGCTTTTCAGGTGCAGGAAAAGGCACGATCATGAAGCACCTTCTGGAAGAATATCCGGATACATATTTCCTTTCAATCTCCGCAACGACAAGAACACCGAGACCCGGAGAACAGAACGGCAGAGAATACTTTTTTATGTCGGAAGCGGATTTTGAAAACATGATAGAGAACAACGATCTGCTTGAATACGCCAAATTCAACGGCAATTACTACGGAACACCCAAGGATTATGTTGAGGAGATGCTGGACGAAGGAAAGAATGTCCTTCTCGAAATAGAGGTCCAGGGCGCGCTTCAGGTAAAGAAGATATATCCGGAAGCACTTCTTCTTTTCGTAACACCGCCTTCAGCGGAAGAGCTGAAGAACAGGCTCGTCGGAAGACAGACGGATGATCCGGATGTTATTTTAAGCAGACTTTCCATAGCGTATGACGAATCACATCTTATGGATAAATATGACTACCTCATCGTAAATTCCGAGATAGAGGATGCGGTTGAAGAAGTACATACAATAATCAATGCTGAACGTTACCGTACTGCCAGACGGACGGAAATGATAGAAAAAATGCAAAACGAACTTTTGCAGTATAAAAAAGGAGATAAATAAAATGATACACCCTTCCTATGTTGAACTTATGGACGTTGTTAACCATGAGGTTGAAAAGACCGGAGACCAGCCGGTTGTAAACAGCCGTTATTCAATCGTTACGGCTACGGCAAAAAGAGCACGCCAGATCATTGACGGCGCAGATCCTCTTATTCCCGAAGATGCCGGTGACAAGCCGCTTTCAATCGCCGTTGACGAATTATACAAGGGCAATTTAAAGATTCTTACGGACGAAGAGATAAAGGTGGGCGAAGAGAAGAAAAAAGCTTACGAAGCCATGATGGAAAAGAAGCGTGAAGAAGAGCGCCTCGCACAGAAAGCCCGCGAAGAAGAAGAGAAAAAGAAAAGAGCATCGGAAGAAGACGATGATTTTGAAGATTCCGAAGACTTTGATGATGCGCCGGAAGATGAAACGGCTGATGAAGAGTGAAACTGTTTCTACAAAGTTTAGGCTGTGACAAAAATCTTTCGGATGCTGAGCATATGCTTTTTCTCATCCGGGAAAAAGGATATGAGATAACGGATGTACCCGAGGACGCGGATGTTGTATTGGTCAACACCTGTTGCTTCATAGCGGACGCATTGCAGGAGAGTATCGATTCCGTTTTATCATACGCATCGCTGAAAGAAACCGGAAACCTTAAAGCACTTTTGATCTCCGGCTGTATGGCACAGCGGTTCAAGGATGAAATAAGAAAAGAACTTCCGGAGATCGACGGTATAATCGGAATTAATTCAATAGATGAAGTATGTACGGCGATAGAAGAAGCCGTTTCCGGAAACAAAACGGAACACTTCAGACCGCTTTCCGACCGTCCTTCGGATATAAAAGGAAGAACACTTTCAAGTGGGTCCGGTGTTGCATATTTAAAGATTGCGGAAGGCTGCAACAAGAATTGTTCTTATTGCATAATCCCCAGTGTACGGGGGCCATACAGAAGCATAGAAAAAGAAATACTCATTCGTGAAGCAAAAGAACTTGCAGAAGAAGGCGTAAAGGAACTTATCCTTGTTGCCCAGGAGACAACGCTTTACGGAATAGACATTTATAAGAAAAAAGCGCTTCCGGAACTGTTATCCGAGTTGTCGGGGATTACCGGAATCGAATGGATAAGACTTATGTACTGTTATCCGGAGGAGATAGAAGACGAGCTTTTAATCTCGATAAGGGATAACAAAAAAGTATTACCGTACTTTGACATGCCGATCCAGCATGCTTCGGATAAGATTTTAAGAAGCATGGGACGACGGACAAACAAGTCCGAATTAGAAAATAAGATAAAGCGTATAAGGGAAATACTTCCCGATGTAACGTTAAGAACAACAATAATCGCGGGATATCCCGGAGAAACGGAAGAAGACGTAAGCGAGCTTCTTGAATTTCTTTCAGAAGCAAAATTCGACAGATTAGGAGTTTTTGCTTACTCTCCGGAAGAAGGAACTTCGGCGGAAAAGATGCCCGATCAGGTCCCTGACGAGATAAAGCAGGAAAGACTTGAAAGAATAATGCTTCATCAGCAGGAAATCTGCTTTAAAAAGAATGAAGACCAGATCGGAAAGGATCTTACTGCAATTATTGAAGGATACCTTCCCGATGAAAACGTATATGTGGGACGAACAAAAAGAGACGCTCCGGATATCGACGGTATGATCTTTATCGAAAATCTGCCGTTTGAACCTGTTTCCGGAACATTTGTAAACGTTAAAGTAACCGGACAGAGCGGTTACGACCTGGTTGGAGAATACTATGAATCTACCGAATAAACTTACAATACTTCGTGTAATAATGATCCCGTTTTTTGTGTTTTTCCTGCTGTTTAAGCCGGAAGAATTTACATACAGACTGATCGCCGATATCATATTTGTTCTGGCATCGCTCACGGATCTTTTGGACGGAAAGATTGCAAGAAAATATAATCTTGTAACAAATTTCGGAAAATTTATGGATCCCCTTGCGGATAAGCTTCTGGTATGTTCGGCGCTTATTTGCCTTGTATCGCTTAAGCTTTTACCTGCCTGGATTGCGATCATAATCATAAGCCGTGAGTTTATTATCAGCGGTTTCAGGCTTGTTGCTGCGGATAACGGAGTTGTTATTGCGGCATCGATGTGGGGCAAATTCAAGACAACGTTCCAGATGATCATGATCATCGTTCTGGTGTTGAACTTTGATAATTACTATATGCATATTTTCGGAATCATCCTTATCGTCGTTGCAACGGCGCTTACGATAATCTCACTTATAGATTATATAGTTAAAAACAAGGATGTATTAAAGGAAACAAAGTAATATGCGGGTCATAGCAGGCGAAAAGAGAAGCATTCCTCTTTTATCCGTACCCGGAAAGGATACGCGTCCCACAACGGACAGGATAAAAGAAACTCTTTTTAACATAATATCCGCGGATGTTCCCGGATCAAACTTCCTGGATCTTTATGCGGGAAGCGGGCAGATCGGGATAGAAGCGCTTTCCCGAGGTGCAAAGTTTTGTGTTTTCGTTGAAAACGACAGGAATGCAGCCTCTGTTATAGAAAAGAACCTTAAAAAGACAAACCTGGAAGACTCGTCAAGACTTATCAACAGGGATGCGGAAGCGGCGCTTTCCGGACTTCGGCTTCAAAACGGTGTTTTTGACATTGTGTTTATTGATCCGCCATATGCACTGCATCGTGAAAAAGAATTGTTACAAAGGTTAAAAGACGAAGCTCTCATAGATGAGAACAGCGTTGTGATAATCGAAGCAGATATGAAGCGTGATGCAAACGAGATAATCGCGGAAGGCTTTGAACTTACAAGAGACAAGAGTTACAAAACAAACAGACATTTATTTTTAAGATTAACGACATGAATACAGCAATTTATCCCGGGAGTTTTGATCCCATAACATTCGGACACCTGGACATCATCAAAAGATCATCGAAATTATTTGAAAAGCTGATCATCGGTGTGTTGAACAACAGCCAGAAGAAATCGCTCTTTACGATTGATGAGCGGGTTTCGATGATAAAGGATGTGGTAAAAGATCTTGATAACGTATATGTATTGCCTTTTACCGGTCTTACCATAGATTTTGCAAGATCCTGCGATGCGCGTGTTATTATAAGAGGCCTTCGTGCCGTAACGGACTTTGAATACGAATTGCAGATTGCGCAGACAAACCGGGTTGAGTATCCCGAAATAGAGACCCTGTTCCTTACAACGGACCTGAAATATTCATACCTTTCATCAACGGTTGTGCGGGAATTTGCAAGCTACGGCGGAGACATAACAAAGTTTGTACCGGAGGAGATCATTCCTCTGATAAAGGATAAATATAAATAAGTAGGAGAGTGGATTATGGCAAGTAAAATTGAAGAGATCATCGAGGAGATCGAGGACTACATCGACACCTGTAAACCTGCGATGCTTTCAAGCGATAAGATCGTCGTAAACAGGCAGGATCTTGATACGCTTCTGGAGGAGCTTAAATCGACTACTCCGGACGAAATAAAGCGTTATCAGCGTATCATAAACAACAAGGAAAACATCCTTGCGGAGGCTCGTACAAAGGCCGACGAAATTATCGCCAAGGCTCAGATCAAGGAAAACGAGCTTGTAAGCGAGCATCAGATCATGCAACAGGCTTATGCTCAGGCTAACGAGATTGTTTCGATAGCAACAAAGAATGCTCAGGAAATGATCGACAAGGCTACGCGTGATGCAAACAACATTCGCGAGAGCGCAATGAATTATACGGATGAGCTCTTAAAGAACGTGGAAGAAGTTATATCCGGTTCAATGGAAACAACAAAGACCAGAATGGAATCATATCTCGGTACAATGCAAAAGTACCTGGATATCGTTGTTTCCAACAGAGAAGACTTAAATCCCGAGCCTCAGAAAAAACCCTCTCCTGCTCCTCAGGTGGTTTCAAATGATGCAGGACCCGAAATCCCCATGGCAAAGAGCGGTCCGGGAAAGATTTCGGACGAGTTTTTCAATAAAGAATAAGATATATAGAGCTTCGCTCTGCGGGGCTCTTTTTTACGGTTATAAAGGAAACTATGAAAGAAATCCGGATAGAAAAAAAGGACGAGGATCAGAGACTCGACAAATACTTAAAAAAATTACTCAGAAACGCATCTTCCGGTTTTCTGTATAAAATGCTGAGAAAGAAGAATATCGTTTTAAACGATAAAAAAGCGGACGGATCCGAGATCGTAAAAGAAGGAGATTCAATAAAACTTTATCTTTCAGATGAAACATTTGAAAAGTTTTCCGGAAGCGACGCAAGTCAAAATCTTCTTAAAGAAATCGGTAAGTTACCGTTTGATGACATATCCATCGTTTATGAAGATGATGATATTCTTGCGGCAAACAAACCGGCAGGCCTTTTATCCCAGGGAAACGGAAATCTTCCTTCCCTGAACGAAAAACTGATCTCATATCTATACAGCAAAGGTGAGATCACGGAAGAAAGCTTTAAAGTATTCCGCCCCTCCGTTCAGAACAGAATAGACAGAAACACCACGGGTATCGTACTTTTTGCAAAGACTCTGAAGGGTGCAAAATTCCTTTCCGAAGAAATAAAAGAAAGAAAAATCGAAAAATACTATACATGTACGGTACACGGGAAAGCCCCCGATGATCTTTCGGGAGAGCTGTTTCTGAAAAAAGACGAAAGCACAAATACCGTTTCGATCTCAAAAGAAAAAATGCCCGGATATGTTCCGGTAAGAACGGATTTTAAAGTTCTTTCATACACAAAAGATTCAGATACAACGTATATTGAAGCAAAGCTTTATACAGGAAAAACACACCAGATAAGAGCAACGCTTTCCTTTCTGGGCTACCCGATTGTGGGAGATGCAAAGTACGGGAATGTTGAAAAAGACAGAAAACTGAAGATCAAAAAGAATAGAATGTATCTTCATGCGAAGAAAATTGTTCTTTCCGACGGCCGCGAATTTACGGCGCCGGAACCGGAGTAACAAACATGGCAACCTGGTCATCCAGAGGACTTCGCGGATCATCTCTCGAAGACCTTTTAAATAAAACAAACGAAATATACAGAGAAAAGCATCTTGCGCTGGTGCAAAAGATACCGACTCCCATAACACCCGTGGAGATGGATTCAAAGTCCCGCCACATAACTCTTGCGTATTTCGACCAAAAGAGCACTGTAGACTATATCGGCGTTGTACAGGGGATTCCCGTATGCTTTGATGCAAAAGAGTGTAAGGAAGATACCTTCCCCCTTGCAAACATTCATGAACATCAGATGAATTTCATGAAGGATTTTGAGGCGCAGGAAGGAATAGCATTTTTTCTCATTAATTTTACGGACAGAAGAGACTATTATTATCTTAGATACAGCGAAGCCGAAAACTATTTTGAAAGAGAAAAAAAGGGCGGAAGAAAGAGTTTCAGAAGAGACGAACTCGATGAAGAATACTTTTTTTCCGAAGAAAAAGGATTCATGATACCCTATCTTAAGATGATTCAAAAAGATTTAGACGAAAGAGAGTAAAAACATATGAACGAACGACTGCTCCACACACCCGACGGTGTACGCGATATTTACGAAGCAGAATACAAAGAAAAGAAAGCCCTTACGGATAAACTGTTTTCCATAGTAAAAGAAAACGGCTATGATCCCATCGAAACGCCCACATTTGAATATTTTGACATATTCAGCCGCGGAGCGGGACAGACACCTTCAAAAGAGCTTTATAAGTTCGACGACAGAGAGGGAAGGACACTTGTTCTTCGTCCGGACTTTACGCCTGCCGTTGCCCGGACGGTTTCAAACTATTTCAAAGAAACGGATAAAGTCCGCCTTTGCTATAACGGAAACGTATATCGAAACAATAACAATCTACAGGGCAGGATGAAAGAGAGCACGCAGCTCGGAGCGGAAATCTTCGGCGAATCCAACATCGAATCCGATGCCGAGATGATAGCGCTTTCCGTTAAGCTTTTAAAAGCTTCCGGGCTTTCAAGGTTCATAATCGGAATAAGCCATGCGGATCTTGTCAGAGAACTTACGGATTACAACGATTATAAGTCCTATAATGACCCGAAAGAACTGGAAGACTCTTTAAAAGATAACGCAAAATACGACAGTATAAAGAATGCCCTCGATTATCTTTCGAAGCTTGATGATAAGCTTAAATCCTTTGAGGTCGACGGGTTTGTGGCATATGAACCGGGTATAAGCGGAAACTATAATTATTACACAGGAATCCTGTTTTCCGGATATACCTTCGGTACGGGCGAGCCCATAATAAAGGGCGGAAGATATGACGATATAATGACATATTTCGGAAAGAATATGCCGGCTCTCGGATTTGCCGTTGAAATCGACAACCTTTTGATGGCCCTTAACAATGTCCGAAATGACGATTATCTTACCGTGGCCCTGGGAAAAGGACGTCTTTCAAAGAAGGCAATGGAATTCTTTAAAGAATGTGGCATCCCCTGTGATGAAATGGATGAACCGGGGACAAGAAAGCTTATCTTTACAAACGAAGAAAAGAAATACAGATTTTTCCTTGCCAAAGGTCCGGATGTGCCGACATACGTGGAATACGGAGCTGCGGACATCGGAATAGTGGGAGCGGATACGATTTACGAAGAAAACAGAAACGTTTATGAGGTAACGGATCTTTTATTCGGAAAATGCAGAATGTGTATCTGCGGTCCAGCAGAGGCAAAGGAACTCCTTAACAGTGGCAAACAGATACGGGTTGCCACAAAATATCCGCACATAGCAAAAGACTATTTTTACAACGTTAAACAACAGACAGTCGAAATAATAAAGCTTAACGGATCCATAGAACTTGCTCCCATCGTGGGACTTTCGGATGTTATCTGCGATATTGTGGAGACCGGAAGCACTCTTAAGGAAAACGGTCTTGTTGTTTTGGAAGAGGTTAAAGATCTTTCCGCAAGAATGATAGTAAACACCGTTTCCATGCAAATGGAAAACAAACGGATAACCGCTCTGATAGATGATTTCAATAAGGCTGTAAACTCTGAAAAATAAGTATCAAAAAGGAAATAAAAATGAGAATCGAAAAATTAAACGAAAGCAGCATAAAAGCCCTTAAAGAAAACCTTTTAAAACGCTCTCCGGACAGTTTTCCGGAACAGGAAAAGATTGTTCGCGACATTATCGAATCGGTAAAAAAAGGCGGAGACAGTGCGCTTTTTGAGTACACGAAAAAATTTGACGGCGCAGACATCGATAAAAGCAACATACTTGTAACAAAAGAAGAGATCGATGCAGCATATAAAGAGGTTTCTCCGGAGCTTATAGACGTTATAAAGAAAGCCATCGTACGTATCAGGGCTTTCCATGAAAAACAGAAACAGAAGAGTTGGATAGACACGGAAGATAACGGAGCAATACTTGGACAGAGAGTTACTCCCCTTGAAAGAGTTGGCGTATATGTTCCCGGCGGAAAAGCAGCTTATCCTTCCTCCGTACTTATGAACGTTATTCCTGCTCATGTTGCGGGTGTATCCGAGATCATCATGACAACGCCCTGTGACAAGACCGGGAAGGTTTATCCCCAGACACTTGTTGCCGCAAACGAGGCAGGAGTGGATAAAATATATAAAGCGGGCGGAGCACAAGCTGTTGCTGCCCTTGCTTTCGGAACGGAATCCATACCGAAGTGCGACAAGATAACCGGGCCCGGAAACATCTTTGTTGCTCTTGCAAAAAAGGCTGTATACGGAAACTGCAGCATAGATTCAGTTGCGGGACCAAGCGAGATTCTTGTGTTGGCGGATGAAACCGCAAATCCCAGATATGTTGCCGCAGACCTTCTTTCCCAGGCGGAACATGACCAGATGGCTTCCGCCATACTTATAACCACATCAAGGGAGATTGCCGAAAAAACAAACGAAGAGATCAAAGATTTTCTTCACAAACTTGAAAGAAGAGATATAATAGAAGAGTCATTAAAGAATTACGGAATGATCCTTGTTGCGGACAATATGGAAGATGCGATAGACGGTGTTAACATCATTGCCTCCGAGCATCTTGAGATCCTTACAAAAGATCCGTTCAACACCATGACAAAGATTAAAAATGCGGGAGCGATGTTCCTGGGAGAATTCTCTTCCGAGCCCCTGGGCGACTATTTCGCCGGACCGAACCATGTTCTCCCGACGAACGGAACGGCAAAGTTCTTCTCGGCTCTTTCCGTTGACGACTTTATAAAAAAGCAGAGTATTATCGCGTTTTCAAGAGAAGCGCTTGAAGAAATACACGAAGATATCGAAACATTTGCAAAATGCGAACAATTAACAGCACATGCTAATTCAATACACGTAAGATTTGAGGATTAAAAATGGACAGAGTAAGCACGTTAGAAAGAAAAACAAACGAAACAGACGTAAAAGTATCCCTTAACCTTGACGGAACCGGAGTATACAGCGTTGAAACCGGGATCGGATTCTTTGATCATATGCTGACAGGCTTTGCTAAGCACGGGTTCTTCGATCTTTCACTTATGGTAAACGGCGATCTTTTTGTTGACAGCCATCATACCATAGAAGATACGGGAATCGCCCTCGGTGAGGCTATAAAAGAAGCTCTCGGTTCAAAGGAAGGGATCAAGCGTTACGGACAGTTTCTTCTCCCCATGGATGAAACACTTATTCTTTGCGCCGTAGATCTTTCCGGAAGACCCTATCTTAACTTTGATGTTAAATTCGATACGGACAGAGTGGGATATTTTGATACGGAAATGGTAAAGGAATTCTTCTACGCGGTTTCATATTCAGCGGGAATGAATCTTCACCTCAAAGAGATTTCAGGCGAAAACTCACATCATAAAATCGAAGCCTGCTTTAAAGCCTTTGCCAAGGCACTTGATATGGCAACCTCTTATGAAGACAGATTAAGCGGTGTATTATCAACGAAAGGAACATTATAATGGAACAGAAAAACATCGTTGCCACTATATACATAAAAAACGGAAGAGCGGTTCCGGATCCCGAACATCTGGACAGATCCGAAGATATCCTTCAGATTGCAAGGATGTATAACGATACGGGAATAGATAAGATCGTCTGCTTTGATCTTTCCGATGATGAAGACGAAAAGCAGAAAAACCTTCTCGCCATCCGTGCCATAAACAGAACAATAGATACAAAAACCGCAGGCGGCGGCAATATCCGTCGTATCGAGGATGTTCAGGATTTCCTTTATGCGGGATGTATTGAGGTTGTTTTAAACGGAGCAAAGCAGAACACTCCGCAGATTCTGATCGAGGCCGCAAAACGTTTCGGAAAAGAAAAAATGCTGGTATCCATGAAGAACGTAGACTTCCTCTTTAAGGGGAAGGACATCATAAAGGATACTGTTCATGAACTTTTTATCATGAACGAGAGCATGTATCCGGGACTTGAAAATACCACGGATGTTCCGTATATCTTAAGACAGGACAAATATGACCTTGATAACATCGTAGGCGAGCTTTCCTCCGAACAGATCCGCGGTATATACGGTGATTTCATAAACGATCCGGAAACGGATATCATGAACTTAAAATGCGAACTTTCGGATCGCGGTATAAAGATGGACAACTTTACCGCATCATTGCAGTGGAGCGACATGAAAGTAAACTCCGACGGACTTGTGCCGGTCGTAACGCAGGATTACAGAACACACGAGGTCCTCATGGTCGCATATATGAACGAGGAAGCCTTTAACGAGACCATCCGTATCGGTAAGATGACATATTACAGCAGAAGCAGGCAGGAACTTTGGACAAAAGGAATGACCAGCGGACATATCCAGTATGTTAAGAGTCTTACCGCCGACTGCGATTTCGATACGATATTGGCAAAGGTTTCACAGGTTGGTGTAGCCTGCCATACCGGAGCAAAAAGCTGCTTCTTTAATAATATTATTAAAAAAGAATACCGTGAAAAGAACCCCTTAAGTATTCTTGAAACGGAGTATGATTCCATTGTGGATATCAAAAAAGATACGATGGATTCGTCATATACAAAGCATCTCTTTGACAGAGGAATGGATCGAATCCTTAAGAAAGTCGGCGAGGAAGCAACGGAAATGATAATCGCCGCAAAGAATCCCGGTAAAGAGGAAACAAAGAATGAGATCGCGGATTTCCTTTACGATCTTATGATCCTTATGGTTGAAAAAGAGATAACCTGGGAAGATGTCACAAGAGAACTTGCACAAAGATAAGCAGGGCTTTTTATGGGAAATAAACTTGCGCTCTCGGACGATATACTGATGAGGGTTGAAAAGCCCGCAAGATATATCGGAAACGAGAGAAATGCCACAATTAAAGATTTATCTTCCGTAAAGATCCGTTTTGCCATGTGCTTTCCGGACGTATATGAAATCGGAATGTCAAACATCGGAATACAGATTCTTTACGAGATGATGAACAGAAGACCGGATGTATATTGCGAAAGAGTGTATTCGCCCTGGCCGGATCTTGATAAGATTATGCGGGATGAAAACATCCCGCTTTTTTCACTGGAAACACAGTCGCCCATTAAGGATTTTGATTTCCTCGGTATAACCCTTCAATATGAAATGTGTTATTCCAATATTCTTCAGATCTTAGATCTTTCCGGGATAGCGTTAAGAAGCAGTGACCGAAATGAAGACGATCCCATCGTTATGGCCGGCGGCGCATGTACGTATAATCCCGAGCCTGTGGCGGCTTTCTTTGATCTTATCTATATCGGTGAAGGAGAGACATCCTTCGACCCGCTTTTTGACATCTACAACAAAATGAAAGAAGACGGGACATATTCCCGGGTCGCATATCTTCGGGAAGCATCTAAAGTTCCGGGAATCTATGTTCCCTCTCTTTATGATGTTACATATAACGAAGACGGAACCGTTAAAAGCTTTGAACCGAAATATGAAGATGTCCCGAAAACCATAAGAAAGCAGGTTATAACGGATCTTTCAAACGGACCTTATCCAACAAAGCCCATAATTCCATATATCCAGGTTACACAGGATCGCGCGGTATTGGAGATACAGCGCGGATGTATCCGGGGTTGCCGTTTTTGTCAGGCGGGAATGACATATCGTCCGAACCGCGAAAAGGATATAGAAACACTTAAAAAACAGGCTATAGAAATCCTTGATAATACGGGATTTGATGAGATTTCCTTAAGTTCTCTAAGCTCATCGGATTATGAAAAACTCCCGGAGTTTTTGGACTTTTTAATAGAAGAATGTGAAAAGAGACATGTAAACATTTCGCTTCCTTCTTTAAGGATCGATGCCTTTTCTCTTTCCGTAATGTCAAAAGTCCAGGACGTTAAGAAGAGCAGTATAACCTTTGCTCCGGAAGCCGGAAGCCAGAGGCTCCGTGATGTCATAAACAAGGGACTTACCGTGGAAGATATCATGAACGGCTCAAGACAGGCCTTCCTCGGAGGCTGGAACAAGGTAAAATTCTATTTCATGCTGGGTCTTCCTACGGAAACGGATGAGGATGTAAAGGCAATTCCCGAGCTTTCGGATTCCGTTGCCATGCTTTATTATGATACGATCCCGAAGGAAGAACGCCACGGAAGGTGTAACATAAACATAAGTACCTCCTTCTTTGTGCCAAAGCCCTTTACTCCCTTCCAATGGGCGGGAATGTTCCCGCCGGAGGAATATTTAAGGAAGGCACATCTTTTAAAGGACACCATGCGGGCTCAACTTAATCAGAAGAGTCTTTCTTATCAATACCATGAGGCCGACGTTACAATCCTTGAAGGCGTGTTTGCCCGCGGAGACAGAAAACTTTCGGACGCAATCGAATATGCATATAAACATGGGGCACTTTTTGATGCATGGAGCGAATTCTTTTCATACGAAAGATGGCTGGATGCATTTGAAAAATGCAATATTTCCATTCCCTTTTACGCATATCGTGAAAGAACGGTGGAAGAGAAGCTTCCCTGGGATTTTATCGACATAGGCGTAAGCCGTCGTTTTCTTGAAAACGAATGGAAGAAAGCAACGGAAGAAAGGGGAATAACCAATAACTGCCGTGACAAATGCAGCGGCTGCGGCTGTGCTACCTATGGTGGAGGCGTATGCTTTAAGGAAAGGGGCGTGGACTAAAATGCGGGTACGTCTTAAGTTTTCAAAACACGGTCCCATCCGTTTTATAGGACATCTTGATACCCTAAGGTATTTTCAAAAGGCCATAGCAAGGGCGAAGGTCCCCGTAAAGTATTCGGAAGGCTTTCATCCCCATCAGCTTTTATCCTTTGCCATGCCGCTTTCCGTAGGCGTTGAAAGCGACGGGGAATATCTTGATATGGAACTTTTGAGTTCCGTTTCATTCGATGACGAAAAAAGGTTTCTGGACGGGATAATAAAAGACCTTAACGATACTATGGATGAAGGCATTAAGATCCTTTCCGCCAAAGTTGTTCCGGAAGGCAAAAAAAATGCCATGGCATCCGTTTCCGCCGCATCATATCAGGTTTGGTATAAGAATCATAAGGTGGAAGATCCGGATGAATTCTCCGAAAAGATCATGGAGATCATTAATTCAAACGAACCCATAATCGTTACAAAAAAAACAAAAAAGAGCGAAAAGGAGATTGATCTAAAGCCCCATATCCTTACATTTTCCTGTGGTGTCTCCACATTTGACGAAACGATGGAGCTTCGGTTTGATTACTTTATGATGCTCTCCGCAGGCTCAGAAAACAATATAAAGCCGCAGCTTCTCATGGATGCGATCCATAAAAGACTGGGTATGGATCCGGAAGAATATCCGATCGTGATCAGAAGAAACGATCTTTTCATGACTGATGATGAAGGTGCCATTGTCCCGCTGATAAACGATCTTTCGGAATAAAAAAGGTACTATATCCTTTCATATGATCCTGTGATAAAGTGTAAGCAGAAACAAAGACAGTATCCAGAAAGGAGAGATGTGCCATGAAAAAGAATATAAGATTTATTTTGCTCGGGGAACTCATACTGTTTGTCGCGGTTTTTTTGTTTACAATCTGGTCTATGGACAGAAGTATATCCGGCCTTGCCCTTTACATTGACATCCCATCCATAATATTTATTCTTATAGTTCTTATACCCGGACTCATTATTATGGGTGAATGGAAGAATTTCATCAAATCCTTTTCTGTCGGAATAAAGGAATTCAGCCTTCTGGAACTAAAAGATATTGTAATTGCGGTAAGCGCAGCGCAGAAACTTACTATTTTAGGAGCATTGATTGCAATTATAACTTCGATAGTTTTAGTGCTTAAAAATCTTGACGATCTGCAAATGCTTGGCCCATGCCTTGCAGTATGTTGCCTTTCGGGCCTATATGCTGCAGTTATTGAATTTTTTCTCCTGCCTCTCAGATTAAATGCCGAACATAAAATGAACGAAGAAATGGACTTTGGGGATGAATAAAGCTAAAATAACCAAAGGACATTATCTTTCGGTAGCAAAAAAGTTCGGACTGACGAAACGCGAATTGGAACTCGGATATCTAAAGGTTTCCGGATTTACCAACCGAAGGATTGCGTTTATGTTCGGAATTTCAGAGCAGACGGTAAAGAACCATTTTACGCACATATATGAAAAGGCATGGGTTCCTGGAAGAAAAGAATTCACGGAATTGTTTACTTCCGATAAGAATGACAAGTAAAAAAAAAGAAGAGGGTGGCGAAAGCCCCCTCTTTTTTGTATAATAACGCTTATGAAATATAAAGAAGAACTGAAATTAGCAACCGAAAAACTAAAGAGCGCAAATGTTCCGGATCATGAACTTGATGCAAAGCTTTTAATGGAATTTGTTACGGGAATGTCCCGAAACGACTTGTTTTTGCACGGTGAAGATGAAATGCCGGAAGCAGAACATTTGCGTTATACCGAAGTTATTGATACACGCGCGAAACGTATACCGTTGCAGCATATAACGGGAGAGCAAGAGTTTTACGG
>JAFOND010000236.1 GCA_017418645.1 Lachnospiraceae bacterium
AGATACAAACGCAACAACAATCATCGGCGGCGGCGATTCCGCAGCAGCCGTAAACCAGATGGGCTTCGGTGACAAGATGAGCCACATCTCCACAGGCGGCGGCGCATCCCTCGAATTTTTGGAAGGCAAGGAGTTGCCGGGTGTCGCAGCAGCAAACGATCGCTAAGCACCGTATCAAGCGCAATTACGGCGTCAACCGTCGTGACGGCGTACCTTTTTTGTACGCCTGCACTCCGGTTTCCTTGTACTTGCGCCCGATCCGGCACTTATCGGGGAATAATGATAATTAGGAAAGGATATATGATTATGGCAAGAAAGAAAATAATCGCCGGCAACTGGAAGATGAATAAAACTCCTTCCGAAGCGGTTGCCCTTGTAAAAGAACTTGAACCCCTCGTAAAGAACGATGCGGTAGACGTTGTATACTGCGTACCGGCAATCGATATCGTACCGGTTGTTGAAGCGGTAAAGGGAAGCAATGTAAAAGTCGGCGCAGAAAACATGTATTTTGAAGAGAGCGGCGCATACACGGGAGAGATCTCCGCTGCAATGCTTAAGGATGCAGGCGTTGAATATGTTATAATCGGACATTCCGAAAGAAGAGATTACTTCAAGGAAGACGATGAACTTCTTAATAAGAAGGTAAAGAAGGCATACGAGGCAGGTCTTACACCGATCCTCTGCTGCGGCGAAACACTTGAGCAGCGCGAGATGGGAGTTACGTTTGACTGGATCCGTCTTCAGATAAGATCCGATCTTAAGGACATCACGGCAGATCAGGTTAAGAAGCTTGTTATCGCATACGAGCCGATCTGGGCTATCGGAACGGGAAAGACCGCAACATCCGATCAGGCGGAAGAAGTATGTAAGGCAATCCGTGATCTTATCCGCGATATGTATGATGATGCGACAGCGGAAGAAGTTCGTATTCAGTACGGCGGATCCGTTAATGCGGGAAATGCCGCAGAACTTTTCGCAAAGCCGGACATCGACGGCGGACTTGTTGGTGGTGCAAGCCTTAAAGCAGACTTCGGAAAGATCGTTTGCTATTAAAATAATATCTGCGGGAATGTATATTGTGCATTCCCGCGGAAATATGTTTTTTGAGAGGGAAAACTATGCCGGAAGAAAACAAAAAAATGCCTGAAGGCAATATGCCGGACAGAAAGGCAATGAAAAAAGCCGGATACAAGATGGGAATATGTATGGCACTGACGTTAAGCTTTGTTCTTTCGTTTGTGGGTACGTTTACTTCGGGTCATTTTACATTTCCGAATTTTCTTATCAGCTTTGTATTAAGCACGATCGTAAGTATAATAATCGGTCTTATAGTTCCTATAGGAAAAGTCATAACAACCGCTTCAAGAAAGGCGGGGCTTAAGCCGGGAAGCGTCGGAGCAAGAGCTCTTGAGAGTCTTATCTCCGATCTTATTTATACGCCGCTTATCACTTTCCTTATGGTTTTTTATGCATACAGCCATGCCGTTCAGAACGGAGCGCCGGAGGGAATGCTTTTAAAGATGTATGTAACATCGCTTTTTATATGCTTCTTTACGGCATACATTCTTGTATTCATAATCCAGCCGATATACATGAAAGCATTTTACGGAAAGCTTATTAACGATAGATGAAAAAGACGATTGTTTACTTTCTTCTGATCTTTTTTGCATTTTCCTTATCGCTTTGCGGTTGTAAGGGAAACAAAACTTCGGATAAAGAGGATGATGTAAAACAGGAAGCAAAAAAGGATACGGAAGAGAAAAAAGACAAAAAAGACAACGACAATAAAAAGTCCGAAAATGTTACGGAAGAAGAGGGAGAAGACATCGATGAAGAAACGGATGAATACGCTCTCCTTACGGAACAGGAACTTAAGGTACGCGCATATGACAGAGATCCCGAGGCTGCTTACAGGCTGGGACTTATGTATGATTACGGCACCGAAGAGATAAACCAAAACTTTGAAAATGCAAAAAAATGGTATGAAAAAGCAGCTTCATACGGACATGCAAAAGCATATACGGCTGTGGGCTACATGAATTTAAACGGCATCGGTACTGCCGAAAATCTTACCGAAGCGGAAAACTGTTTTAATAAAGCGAATTCAATGGGGGATCCCCATGCGCTGACGGGACTCGGACGTCTTTATCTTAAAAAGGAAGATCCGGGAATGGCAAGGCAGTATTTTTCCATGGCGGATGCGGCAAATGTCATAGACGGTATCCTTTATATGGGAGAGGTTTACGACGAAGGGATCGGTACGGGAATTAATCCGGATCTTGCGATGGCTCAGTATAAAAAAGTTATAGAGATGGCTGAGCGTGAGGACGTTGTTGTCGAAAAACCGGATGAGTATGTTGTTAACGAGGCGCATGTTCGTGCCGGCATTCTTCTTATGAAAAGTCAGGAAGAGCCCGTGCCGGAAGAAGAGGACGCAAACAAAGAAGAGGCGCTTGTTCACTTTACCGTTGCCGCAAATGCGGGATATGCTCCCGCGCAGTATTATCTGGGCGTTATGTATATTAACGGTTACGGCACGAAAAAAGATTACGATGACGGCCGTGAATGGCTTTTAAAAGCCGCGGATCAAAACTATGCGCCGGCCTTAAACGAACTGGGATGTTTATATTTCAACGGAAAAGGAGTGGAATCCGATCTTTCGCAGACACTCTTTTACCAGAAACTTGCTGCGGCCCAGGATTATACACCCGCGCAGGTTAATCTCGGATATTTGTACGAAAACGGATACGGAGTTGAAAAAAACCTTTACACGGCAAGAGACTATTACAGACTTGCTGCGGAAAAAGGATATGAAGGAGCATCGGATGCGGTGCTTCGTATAGAGTCGGAACTTAAGGGACATTGATTTAAAACGGAGGAATTAAAAATGCCAAAGAAACCACATGTAATAATGATAATGGACGGATTCGGTCTTTCGGATAATCCGAAGGCGAACGCGGTTTACGAAGCAAACACGCCGAATCTTGACAAGATATTTAAGGAGTATCCTTTTGTTAAAGGATATGCCAGCGGACTTGCCGTAGGCCTTCCCGACGGACAGATGGGAAACTCGGAAGTCGGCCATATGAATATGGGCGCGGGCCGCGTTGTTTATCAGGAACTTACAAGAATTTCAAAAGAGATTGAAGACGGAGACTTCTTTGAAAACGAAGCATTAAAGGCTGCTTTTGATAACGCAAAGAAGAACAATTCTTCCGTTCATATGTACGGACTTCTTTCCGACGGCGGAGTTCACAGCCATAACACACATCTTTACGGACTCCTTGAAATGGCAAAGAGAGAAGGCGTTGATAAAGTATATGTTCACGGTTTCCTTGACGGAAGAGATACACCGCCGGCAAGCGCAGCGGATTATGCGGCACAGCTTGTCGACAAGATGAAAGAGATCGGCGTAGGAAAGATCGCATCACTCTCCGGAAGATATTACGCAATGGATCGTGATAACAGATGGGACAGAGTTGAGAAGGCATACAGATGCCTTACTGAAGGAATCGGAAACGAAGGAACGGATCCGGTTCAGGCATTAAAGGATTCTTATGCGGAAGGTGTAACGGACGAATTCGTTATCCCCACGGTTATAAAAGAAAACGGCGAGCCTATCGCTACGATAAAAGACGGCGATTCCATCATCTTCTTTAACTTCCGTCCGGACCGCGCAAGAGAGATCACAAGATGCTTCTGCGACGACGATTTCTCCGGTTTTGAAAGAGGAAAGAGGAAGGACGTTTTCTATGTTTGCTTTACGGATTATGACGTTACGATCCCCAACAAGGAAATCGCGTTCAAGAAGGTTGAACTTAAAAATACATTCGGCGAATTCCTTGCAAACCACAATATGACACAGGCGCGTATCGCCGAGACGGAGAAGTATGCACATGTTACATTCTTCTTTAATGGCGGCGTTGAGGAGCCGAACAAGGGTGAGGACAGAATCCTTGTTAATTCTCCGAAGGTTGCGACATACGATCTTCAGCCGGAGATGAGCGCTCCGGAGGTTTGCGAGAAGCTCTGCGAAGCAATCCGTTCCGGCAAGTATGATGTTATAATCATCAACTTTGCAAACCCGGATATGGTAGGCCATACCGGTGTTGAAGCGGCTGCGATAAAGGCTGTGGAGACGGTTGATACCTGTGTGGGAAAAGCAGTTGAAGCCCTTAAGGAAATGGACGGTGTTATGTTCCTTTGCGCGGACCACGGAAACTGCGACCAGCTTATCGATTATGAAACGGGAAAACCGCACACGGCGCATACGACAAATCCGGTTCCGTTTGCGCTCATAAATTACGATCCGGCATACGGACTTATGGAGGACGGAAGACTTTGCGATATCGTTCCCACAATGATCGAGGTTATGGGTATGGAACAGCCGAAGGAGATGACGGGACACTCACTCCTCATAAAGAAATAAGAGAGGTTTACGATGAAGGAATACAAACCGTTTAAAGAAGGAAAAGTGCGTGAAGTCTATACGGACGGAGACGCGATAATCATGGTTGCAACGGACAGGATTTCCGCGTTTGACGTTATACTTAAGAATAAGGTAACGAACAAGGGAAAGATCCTTACCGGAATGAGCAGATTCTGGTTTGATTTTACAAAGGATGTTATCGATAATCACATGATATCCTGCGATACAAACGATATGCCGGAATTCTTCCGTACACCGGAATTCGAAGGAAGATCGATGCTATGCAAAAAGCTTGATATGATCCCCGTTGAATGCATTGTCCGTGGATATATCACGGGTACGGGCTGGAACAGTTATAAGGAAAACGGACACGTTTGCGGAATAAAACTTCCCGAAGGCCTTGTTGAATCCGATAAGCTTCCGGAACCCATCTATACGCCGACAACAAAGGCGGAAATAGGTGATCACGACGAACATATTTCTTTCGAGGAAAGCATAGAGATCCTCGAAAAAGCTTATCCGGGACACGGCGAAGAATATGCAAAGACAATAAAGGATAAGACCATAGAAATATACAAAAAGTGCGCGGACTATGCGCTTTCAAAAGGAATCATAATCGCGGATACAAAGTTCGAGTTCGGCGTTGACGAAAACGGAAACGTTGTTCTTGCGGACGAAATGCTTACACCGGACAGTTCAAGATTCTGGCCGAAAGATTCTTATAAGCCGGGACAGAGCCAGCCTTCTTTTGATAAGCAGTTTGTTCGTGATTATCTCAAGGCAAATCCGGAATGCAACTATGATCTTCCGGAAGATGTTATAAACAAAACAATAGAGAAATATGAGGAAGCATATGAACTTCTCACGGGAAAACCTTTTAATGAATAATAATGAAAACTCCGGGCTCCACGAAGAGTGCGGAGTTTTCGGTATATATGATTTTGACGGCAAGGATGTGGCATCCTCCGTGTATTACGGCCTCTTTGCATTACAGCACAGAGGACAGGAGAGCTGTGGTATAGCGGTTTCGGATACGAGCGGTCCCAAGGGCAGGGTTGATTCCATAAAAGGAATGGGACTTGTTAACGAAGTCTTTAACGAAAAGAATCTTTCGACTCTGCACGGAAATATCGGAATAGGCCATACAAGATATTCCACCGCGGGACAGAGTACAATATCAAACGCCCAGCCCCTTGTATTAAATTACATAAAGGGAACGCTTGCAATGGCGCATAACGGAAATCTTACCAACGCTCCGAAACTTCGTGAAGAACTTTCCATGACGGGCGCGATATTCCAGACCACCATCGATTCAGAAACGATAGCATATTTTATCGCCCGGGAAAGACTTAATTCACGGTCGGTCGAAGAGGCGGTAAGCCTTGCAATGAATCACCTGGAGGGAGCGTATTCCCTTGTTATCATGAGCCCCAGAAAGCTTATCGGCGCAAGGGATCCCTACGGATTCAGACCTCTTTGTATTGGAAAGAGAGACAATGCATATATCCTTGCGTCGGAATCCTGCGCCCTCGATACCATCGGCGCCGAATTCATTCGCGATGTTCTTCCGGGAGAGATCGTTACGATCGCTCCGGAAAAGAACGGTATCGTATCCGATAAATCTCACTGCATTCCGAGATTCCAAAACGCAAGATGTATATTCGAATACATATATTTTGCGAGACCGGATTCGATTATAGACGGTAAATCCGTTTATGAAACAAGAATAAGACTGGGTCGTGCCCTTGCCAAGGACAGCCCCGTTGATGCGGATCTTGTTGCGGGAGTTCCGGAATCCGGAAACGTTGCCGCTCTTGGATATTCGCTGGAATCAAAAATACCCTACGGTACGGTTTTCGTAAAGAACGGATATGTGGGAAGAACGTTTATAAAGCCGGGACAGTCCATGAGAGAATCTTCGGTACAGGTTAAGCTTAACGCCTTAAGGGAAGTCGTAAAGGATAAGAAGATAATAATCATAGACGACTCCATTGTCCGCGGAACAACCTCCGACAGGATAATATCCATGCTCCGTGAGGCGGGAGCGAAAGAGGTTCATGTCCGCATATCTTCACCGCCGTTTTTAAATCCATGTTATTTTGGCACGGATGTTCCCGCAAGCGAACAGCTTATTGCGTATAACAGATCCGTTGAGGAGATAAGGGAGATAATCGGAGCGGATTCGCTTGCATATTTAAGAGAAGAGAGACTTTCCGAAGTTGTTGACGATCTTCCCATATGTAAAGGATGCTTTACGGGGGATTATCCCGTTAAACCGCCGGAAGAAGATATTCGCGGAGAGTATGATAAATAGGAAGGATAGGAAAATGGAAGATACATCACGCTATATAAGCCCGCTTTCGGAGAGATATGCCAGCAAAGACATGCAGTACATCTTTTCGGAGGACAAGAAGTTCAAGACCTGGAGACTCCTCTGGATCGCTCTTGCGGAAACGGAGATGGAACTGGGGTTAAAGGATGAAAACGGAAATCCGCGTATTACGCAGGAGATGATAGACGAGCTTAAAAAGAATAAGGAAGACATCAATTATGATGTTGCCAGAGCCCGGGAAAAGGAAGTCCGTCACGACGTTATGTCACATGTATATGCATACGGAAAGCAGTGCCCGAATGCGGAAGAGATAATCCATCTCGGAGCAACAAGCTGTTATGTGGGAGACAATACGGACGTAATAATAATGAGGGAAGGACTTCTTCTTATTAGAAAGAAGCTACTTAACGTAATAAACATCCTTTCCGATTTCGCGGACAAATATAAGAACCTTCCGACATTGGCGTTTACGCATTTTCAGCCTGCACAGCCTACAACGGTGGGAAAAAGGGCAACCCTTTGGATAAACGAATTCATGATAGATCTTGAAGATCTTGATTACGTTATATCCACCATGAAGCTTCTGGGCTCAAAGGGAACAACGGGAACCCAGGCGTCCTTCAGGGAACTTTTTAACGATGATGATGAAACCATAGATAAGATCGATCCCCTTATCGCAAAGAAGATGGGATTCTCCGGATGCGTTCCGGTTTCGGGACAGACATATTCAAGAAAACTGGATACAAGGGTATTAAACGTTCTTGCGGGAATCGCGGCATCGGCTCATAAGATGAGTAACGACATAAGACTCCTTCAGCATCTTAAGGAGATAGAGGAACCATTTGAAAAGAAACAGATCGGATCTTCCGCAATGGCATATAAGAGAAATCCCATGCGCTCAGAGCGTATTGCGTCTCTTTCAAGATATGTGATGGTGGATGCCCTTAATCCCGCCATAACATCCGCAACACAGTGGTTTGAAAGAACCCTGGACGATTCAGCCAACAAGAGATTATCCGTTGCGGAAGGTTTTCTTGCAACCGACGGAATAATGGATCTTTGCATGAATGTCACGGACGGTCTTGTTGTTAACGAAAAGATGATCGAGAGAAGGCTTATGTCCGAACTTCCGTTTATGGCAACGGAAAACATAATCATGGACGAAGTTAAGAAAGGAAAGAGCCGTCAGGAGCTTCACGAGGAGATCCGTCAGCTTTCCATGAAAGCCGGAGAGCATGTTAAAAAAGAGGGAAAGGATAATGATCTTCTTGAACTCATTGCGGACGACGATTTCTTCAGCCAGACTATCGATGAATTGCAGGAAAAGATGTCCGGAGATTTATATGTGGGACGCGCACCGAGACAGGTGGAGGTATATCTGAGAGATGTAGTAAGACCCGTATTAAAGGAAAATCGGGACTTGCTCGGCGGATCGGCCGAAATAAACGTATAGTAAAGTGCTTAGAGAATTTTGCAGGATTTGAATCATAAAATTTCAAAATCCTGCAAAATTTTTTCTTGCATACGCTTTAGCACTTTAGTATAATAAAGTAAATTTTTTTGGAAGGAGAGAAAAAAACAATGCAGTTTAAAAGCAGCTATTTACAGGAAGTTTATGATGGACTTGAAAAGAGAAATCCGGAGCAGAAGGAATTCTTACAGGCAGTAGCAGAGGTTCTTGAAACTCTTGAACCGGTTGTTGAGAAGAATCCGAAGCTTCAGGAAGAGGGCGTTATCGAAAGAATCGTTGAGCCGGAGCGCATCATCATGTTCCGTGTTCCCTGGGTAGACGATAACGGCAAGGTACAGGTTAACCGCGGATACAGAGTACAGTTCAACTCTGCGATCGGACCCTACAAAGGCGGTCTTCGTTTCCATCCGTCAGTAAACCTTTCCATCATCAAGTTCCTCGGTTTTGAGCAGATATTCAAGAACTCCCTTACAACGCTTCCCATCGGCGGCGGCAAGGGTGGTTCCGATTTTGACCCGAAAGGCAAGTCTGATCGTGAAGTAATGCGTTTCTGCCAGAGTTTTATGACAGAGCTTTCAAAGCACATCGGCGCCGATACGGACGTTCCGGCAGGCGATATCGGTGTTGGCGGAAGAGAGATCGGCTTCCTTTACGGACAATATAAGAGACTTCGTAACGAGTTTACCGGCGTTCTTACGGGAAAAGGCTTAACATACGGCGGTTCCCTTGCAAGAACGGAAGCAACGGGCTACGGTCTTTGCTATTATACGGAAGAAGCTCTTAAGTGCATGAGAAACGATTCTTTCCAGGGCAAGACGGTTGTTATCTCCGGTTCCGGAAACGTTGCGATCTATGCTACGGAAAAGGCTACACAGCTTGGCGGAAAGGTTGTTGCTCTCTGCGATTCCAACGGTTATATCTACGATCCGAACGGAGTTAACCTTGATGTTGTTAAGCAGATCAAGGAAGTTGAGAGAGGACGTATCAAGGAATATGTTGATCGTGTATCCGGTGCAGAGTATCATGAAGGATGCAAGGGCATCTGGACGATCAAGTGTGATATCGCACTTCCCTGCGCTACACAGAACGAACTTGACGAAGAGTCCGCAAACGCTCTTATCGCTAACGGCGTAAAGGCAGTATGTGAAGGCGCTAACATGCCGTCCACTCCGGAAGCTGTTGCAGCATTCCAGAAGGCAGGAGTACTCTTCGGACCGGCAAAGGCTGCAAACGCAGGCGGTGTTGCAACATCCGCTCTTGAGATGAGCCAGAACTCCGAAAGACTTCACTGGACGTTTGAAGAAGTTGATGAGAAACTTCAGGGAATCATGAAGAACATCTTCCATGCTTCCGAAGAAGCTGCAAAGAAGTACGGTATGGAAGGAAACCTTGTTGCGGGAGCAAATATCGCAGGCTTCGAAAAAGTTGCGGACGCTATGCTTGCACAGGGAATTTCATATTAAGAAAAACCTTGCATTTTGGTATCGCTTGTGGTAGTATAGACAGGCTTTGAAAAATTCAAAGGAGGATATTTCAGATGGCTGTGTTAAAAACCATACTGATGATCGTATTTGCGGTCATAAGTGTAGCGATAACCGTAATAATTCTTTTCCAGGAAGGAAAGCAGGCAGGACTCGGTTCGTTAAGCGGAACAGCTTCCAATTCCGAAACATACTGGAATAAGAATAAAAAGCATTCGAGAGAAGGCATCCTGGTTACGACAACAAGTATTTTAGTAATCTTGTTTTTCATAATCGCTGCTGTTCTCAATATCGGAAGTTTTTAAGAAGTTAAAGGTCATCGCGTAAAGCGGTGACCTTTTTTTGCTTTATGTAACGACGTGGATTTTACGAAAGAACTTACGGGCTTATGATTCAGGAAGAATGGGAAGAGAATAAGAAAAAGATTGTAAATCTTGTAAATGACGAACTCTATGTCCCAATGAAGGCTAAAGAGATCGCCATGCTTATCGGCATAACAAAAAAGAAAAGGGCTGCGCTTTATCGTATGCTGGATGAACTTGTTGAAGAGGGAAAGATCATCCGGACCGAAAGCGAAAGATATATGAAGACCGATTCTTCAAAGATTTTTGAAGGTGTGTTTTCCGCCTCGAAATCCGGATCGGGATTTGTAAGCGTTCCCGGAGTGGAAGAGGACTATATTATAAAAGAAAAGAATTCACTGACTGCGCTTAACGGCGACAAAGTTAAGATTCTTGAACTTCCTCCGAAAGCAGGGAAAAGAAAACAGGCAAGAATAATAGAGATTGTTGAACGGGGAAGGACAAGTGCCGTGGGAACCTTCTTTAAGGAAGGAAATGCGGCTTTTGTAACCTGTGACGACAGAAGGTTCAGATATGACATCCTGATTAAAAAGTCCGGTTATAAGGGCGCTGAAACGGGGCAGAAAGTTCTTGTAGACATTATTTCATACGGGAACTATTACGAGTATCCCGAAGGCAAGATAGTTAAAGTTATCGGAGATAAGGACGAGCCGGGAACGGATGTACTGTCCGTGATCATCGATCAGAATATACCCTACGAGTTTTCAAAAAAAGCTATTAATGAAGCAAAAGAAAAAGCTGCGGAAGACATATCCGCAGAGATTTCAAAGAGAAGGGATCTTCGAAATGTTCTTACAGTTACAATAGACGGGGAAGACAGCAAGGATCTTGATGATGCGATATCCCTGGAAAAAGAGGAAGACGGTTTCTGCCTTGGTGTTCATATTGCGGATGTATCGCATTACGTAAAAGAAAAAAGCACTCTCGATAAAGAAGCGCTGGAGCGCGGTACAAGTGTTTATCTTACCGACCGTGTCATTCCCATGCTCCCGAAGGCATTGTCAAACGGAATCTGTTCCCTCAACGAAGGAGAGGACAGGCTCACCCTTTCTGTTATAATGCATCTTGATAAAAAGGGTAACGTTGTTTCCCATGAGATATGCGAATCCGTTATCAATTCCGACAGGCGGATGACATACGGGTCCGTAAAAAAGATACTCGTAGATAAAGATAAAGAAGAGATTAAGAAATACAAAGAACTTGTTCCGACG
>JAFOND010000237.1 GCA_017418645.1 Lachnospiraceae bacterium
GATCGGTTTTGAGAGCGCAAAGTCCGTTATGATAATATCCGAAGACGGAAAAACCGTTGCGGATAAGATTTTTGAAGAACTCGGAAGAACCGTCACCTTTATGCACGGCGAAGGGCTTGTTTCAAACAGTAAGAAAGACATTCTCTACTGCGTTATAACACGTGCGGAGGTATATGACCTTAAACGAATAATAGACAGTGTCCCGGGAAGTACGTTTACAACCATTTCCGATGTTTCGGAGATTGTTGGCAATCATATAAAGACGAGTTAATGTTCTTCCGTCTTCCTCTTTTTCCATACTACAAGCATAATTATAAAGAAGATGCCGCGGATCGAAAGTTCGACGCACATGGCGATCCAGGCACCCCGAAGGCCGATCTTCGGGGTTAAATAAGCAGCCAGTGGGATTCTTATGGCCCACATGCTGATAAGGTTTGCGATGCTGGGAAACAGCGTATTTCCCGTCCCGCGGAACACGCCTCCCACAACCATTCCGGCAGCAAAAAGCGGCTCTGCAAAGGCTTCAATACGAAGGACGGCCGCTCCGAGCTCTATGATCTCGGGGTCCGGCGATATGAGAGACATTATCTGGGGCGCAAAAGCATACAGTATCACACCGGTTACAGCCATAATGACCATACCGATCGCAGTAACCATGTAAGCAAGTTTTCCTGCGAGCTCCTTACGGTTTGCGCCGATACTCTGGCCGATAAGGGTTGTTGCCGCGATGGCGATACCATAGCCCGGCATATAGCAAAAGCCTTCCGCCGTGATGGCAAAAGAGTTTGCTGCAATGGATACCGCGCCCAGAGGCACAACGATCTTTGTTATCATGATCTGTGCAGAGTTCATGATTATCATTTCTATGGCGATGGGAGTAGAGATCCGAAGAGCTTTTGAAAGCTCTTTTTTTATCACGGGGACGGTTCTTCTGATACGCTCGCCGTTCCATACTACAAGCGTATCAGAAGAACCGTCCCCGTGATTCCTTATTTTGTTCCACTCCAATTTAAAGAACAGGTAATACATCGCAATGCACATGCCGACGGTCTCGGCCAGCATTGTTCCGAGGGACGCGCCCATAACATCGAGTCCCGCACCGGGCACGGTTACGGCATTTCCAAAGATATAAACCGTTCTCGTCTCAAATATGAGCAAGTAGTTGAAACAGGCATCAAGTACGCAGATTATAACACCGATAGCCCCTGCAATCTTTGTATTTCCGCTACTCTGAAGCATTCCGTCCGCGGACCTTGAAAGCTGCATAATGGGAAGCATAATAACGTATACGATCGCATACCTTGAAGCATCCCTTGCTATCTCGCCGGAACCGCCGAGCCATATGGGGAGGTGTCTGTATAAAAGAAGTCCGATCAGCATAAGAAAAAGCGCAAAACAAAGGGAAAGAAGAAGTCCGTGGCGAACAACGGAACGCGCCTCCTTTTCCTCTTTCGCACCAATCCTGTGGGCAACCTGTACGGAAAAACCTGTGGAAACCGCACCCACAAGACTTCCCACAAGCCACATGGTGCTGGCAATAAGACCGATGGAAGCGGCCTTTTCGGCTCCGATACGTCCGACCATAGCCGCGTCGATATATTCCGTTATGACAGAGGTCATCATGGCGATGACCGTCGGGTACGACAACAGAAGGACAAGCGAAAGCCTGTCCTTAAAGCTCAGATGAACTCCGTTCCTTAGATTTTCAAGTAGTTGCTTGTCTTTTTTCATAAATTGTCCAATGCAGTCTTCAACCTGTTTAGTCCGTCTTTTACGTTTTCATGCGAAGTTGCGATGTTCATGCGAAGGAAATGATCTCCGTTCCCGCCGTAAATACACCCGTCAGAGAGATAGAGACCCGTCGTGCGGCGTATATACTTCTGCAGTTCATGGGCATTGAGTATACCGGCCTGCGGGTGACGGCGGAGCTGTGCCTGTGCGTCATCCTGCGGGTCGTGGCGTAACTGTGCCTGCGGGTGACGGCGGAGCTGTGTCTGTGCGTCATCCTGCGGGTCGTGGCGTAACTGTGGCTGCGGGTGACGGCGGAGCTGTGCTCGAGCGTCGTCCTCCGACGCGAGAGTACCGTAGCCGGCAGGACCCGCTCCGGAGACCTCGGCAGGACCCGCTTGGGAAACTCCAACCCCGGCAGGACCCGCATCTATGTATGCACACATATCCATCCACAGCAGATACGTCGCATGATGCTCGGAAACCATTCGTATATCAGGCAATTCTTTGTTGATATACTCTTCAACCATTGCCTTGTTGTCATATATATACTGCCTCATTTCGTCAAGATATGCCGCTCCATGGGTATAAGCCGCGATCGTGCTCTCACATGCAAAGGCATTCGGCTCCGCAACTTCATCAGTATTGAGACCTCTCCATACTTTATGATGTAAAACCGAATCCGTAACATATACTGCCGCACTCTGCATTCCCGCAAGATTAAAGGTTTTGCTGGGTGCCATACAGGTTATGCTTATTCTTGCATTTGTTTCATTAACGGAAGCAAACGGCACATATGAATACCCGGGATCCGTAAGATCGCAGTGCAGCTCGTCGGAAATAACGGTAACATGGTGCTTATCGCATAATTCCCCGATCCGCGCCAGTTCCTCCTTCGACCATATTCTCCCTATGGGATTATGCGGATTGCAGAAGATCAAAAGAGTACACTGCGGGTCCGAAAGTTTCTGCTCGAGCTCCCCCCAGTCGATGCTGTAGTAGCCGTATGTCGCAGCATTGTCCGGCTGCGGGTCGTGGCGTAACTGTGGCTGCGGGTGACGGCGAAGCTGTGCTCGAGCGTCGTCCTCCGACGCGAGAGTACCGTAGCCGGCAGGACCCGCTCCGGAGACCTCGGCAGGACCCGCTCCGGAGACCTCGGCAGGACCCGCTTGGGATACTTCATACGACAGCGGACACTCCAGCACCACCCTTCCATTGTTCAGTATCGAATTAAAGAAAATATTGTAGACCGGCGTCATCAGAAGCACTTTCTCCGCCGGCGTCGTAAGCTTTCTTACCATCGAAGAAATGGCGGGAACAGCACCCGTTGTAAAGATAAGGCCATCCCGTGAAAGGGAAAAGCCGTGGCGTTCTTTCCACCAGCCGATGTACGCGTCATACCATGCATCCGGTACATCAAAATATCCGAAAGCCCCAACGGAAGCGCGCTTTAAAAGAGCCTCCTCAATATCGGGGCAGACCTTAAAGTCCATATCCGCTACCCACATCGGAAGCTCGTTATCAGCTACATCCCATTTTAAAGCACTCATGCCCCGCCGATTCGGCAGAGTATCAAAATCATACATCACCAGGTAATCTCCTCGGATCTCTTATCAATATTGTCGCAAACAATCTCCGTTGCGGCGGGATCCGCCTCTCCCGGAGTATAGATAAGCTCGCCGATATGCTCCGCTTCAATATATCCGCTTCCCGGATTAAGGATCGAATCAACACAGCCTTTAATCCTGGCATCAATGTTTTTGCTGTATTCAAAGGAAAGCGTTGTATTGAAGAGGTTGCAGTTTATGAGCTTTAAGTTCTCCACATAACAAAGGCCCTGCAGGGATTCAAGGGTACAGTTCTCAAGCGTCAGGTTCTTTGTGTTCCAGCCAAGATATTCGCCGGATATCAGGGATTCGGAAACATAAACGTTCTCGCAGTTCCAAAAAGCGTCTTTTGTAAGCAGGTGCGAATGACGTATTTCAACGTTTTTACATCCGTCAAACCCGTAATTTCCGTTAAGTCTGAGGTCGTATGCCTTAATGTTCTCGCAGTTCATGCCAAAATAATCACCGTTTACGGTAACGTTCGTCATCTCGATATCGGAACAGTTCCAAAGGGTTTCCTTGGCGTCCGTGAAAGTAACGTTCTGCATGTATACGCCCTTGCAGCGACGGAAGTTCTTCGGTGCCGTTATAACGGTATCTATAATCTCGACATTATCCGTATACCATATTCCCGCCCGTGCCATTTCAAAGAGCGTAGAATTTAATATCTTAATATTCTTTCCGTACCAGAAAGGATATTTGTACCTGAAAAGACAGGATTGTGCCGTAATACCCGTGCTTTCCTTTAAGGGCGATTCCCCGTTTTCAAAAACACAGTCAAAAAGCAGAAGATCGTTCTGATGAAAGAGCGCACGCTCTTCGGTATATTTCTTTCCTCTTATCTCCATAATTACTTTAAATTCCTCTTGCAAACAAAAACCATTTTTATTACAATGTTAATTGCGTCTGACGGGAAAACCCTAAAAACGCATGATAACGGGCCTGTAGCGCAGCTGGGAGCGCATCACATTCGCATTGTGGGGGTCGAGGGTTCGAATCCCTTCAGGTCCAGACTAAAGAGCACTTTTTGTAAGTGCTCTTTTTTGTCCCTGTCTTTCCCTTATTCGTCAATACCGGCGTCACCCTCCGGCTTTTTTTCCTTCTTTTCGGCAACCTTGTTCAGTCCTCTCGGATCCCAGATCAGGTTCTCCCACTGTTCAAGCTGATTCTCCGTCATGAAGCCATTGGAAGTTCCCATATATCCGATCTTATTCGATGTAAAGAGAAGTGCCTTGTGTATCGCATCAACCGCGTCGAGTCCCTTTTGAATATAATGCAGGAAACATGCAAAGCATGCGTTTCCGGCACCGGCTGTGTTAACAACCTTTCCCGTACGGATCGGGTCGTAGTGAACCGTCATATTATTTTTTTCATCGTGAAGTATAAGACCATCGGCGCCCTGTCCGAGGATTATCGTCTCGATATCATACTTCTTTGCCATGCTCTGAACAAATTCATACGGATCTTCCGTTACACCTTCGGAGAAGAACACGATATTTGCGGCAGAAAGATAATCTGCATTATATTTTTCCTTTTCGCGGCTGAAACTGTGTATCTTAACTGCGATCTTTTTGTCATGCTCTCCCGCGAGCTGCATTATCGGGCGGCAAAAATTCGCATTCGACAAAACCACCATATCAACGGAATCTATTATGGGATCCACCAGAGACATATCGTATCCCACATAACGGATGTCCTTTAAGTCCTCAAAAGCCTGCTCGCGTCGCTCGTTGTCAAAGAACATAACTTCCATCGGCGTCTCGTTCATAAGCGGAAGAACGTATTCCGTATCAAGCGTTACTTCGCGGTCCGGCGGATTGAATATTCCCGTGCTCTGATCGCGTCCCACAACCGTCATGAACCGGATGTCGTCTCCCAGCCACTTAAGCGCAAGACTCATATTAAAAGCATCGCCGCCGGCGGATGTATGGATCGCGTCGTTAAGCGCCGTAAAGCTCTTATGATCGAACGGGATCTTTTCCACTTTAACGATTGTCTCAAGCTGTGTAATACCTGCGATGATAAATTTTGACATTTTAATAACCTCCCCCTAACATGTTAATCTGAACCATAAATCGTTCTTTTGTCTCTTAAAACCGTGATCTTTATAAAACCTCATGCGATATCCTTTACTCTTTTTTGAAAGGTCGCAAAATTCCGTTAATGTGCGGCGTGTCTCCTCCGAAAGGCCGGAAACCTGTAAAAGCTGATGTGCGTTTTTCCGCATTCTGTCATGAAATTCCTTTTTGTCCCGGAAAAACCGGCCCGAGAAAATCTCCGAAAGATTTCTTCTTACTCTTTCCCCCGTTGTTTCGGATCTTGCAGCGCCCATCTCGTTGTCATCATGCTGCCTGTAGCAAAGAAGCGGCGCATCCATATATTTTATGATCCCGAAAAGCGATGCAAGGAGAAGTGTCCAGGAATCATGCATCTCTATCTCGGAAACATCCGTATATTCAATAACCTTGTTCCTGAGCGCCCGGTTGAACATCATCGAACAGCCTGCTGCCGGATTGTCGATAAGAATATCCTGATAGCGGAGTCTGTACGGATTTCTCCCGATATACCGGTGAAAACTGTCGCTTATAACGCTCATGTCCTTGTCCACGACGATCATATCCGAATATACCAGAAGCGGAGTATGTGTGGGATCCGCAACGGTCATGGTATGATCGTTTACTCTCGCCTTGCTCTCTTCCTGTATAAAGAATTCCTCGTTTTCAAGCTGCACCATCTCGTTCATCATGGCATTTATCTTTTCCGGAAGCCA